>NZ_JBASJU010000246.1:0-19303 GCF_049655485.1 Daejeonella sp. | reverse complement strand
AAGACCTCATCACTTAGTCCGAGCCCGTACATCTTCCAGTATGCATGGTATTTTTTGTGGTATGGAAAGTATTCATCCTCGGTTTCAAGTACCCTGAAATAGGTAGTATATTCTGATGGAACCCAGCTGTCTTTCCCAAATAAAATCCGATCCTGATATTTATCAAAGAATTGTTTTGCACGACGGGGTTGCCGGCCGAGTTCCGCAATGATGGCACCGAACTCAACGTTGAAGTTGGGATAGGTGTCAAGCAATTTTCCCAGGTGATCCAGGTTGTTTGCATACCAGCCGAAATGTGCGATTATAAAGGTCGTTTTAGCATGTTTCTTTACGAGATTATGCTGCTGTTGAATAAGCTGTTCCCATGAAAAGCCATCAGAACTGCTGCGGTTTCTGCCCGTTTGCGTGAGAAGCTCCAGCCATCGTTCATTGTTAGCGTCAGGAGCATCCCAGAATTGCTTAGGGTCGGCAGTATGTATTAAAACCGGAATACCCAGCTGTGCACATTTTGCCCATATTGGATCTAGCCGGGGATCATCTACTGGAATTATTTTGCCTTCTTTATCTTTTGCGGAAAATCCGAGGTTCTTAAATATTTTAAGCCCTCTGGCACCCGCTTTCACGTCGTCCTCAAGTTGTTTTACAGTTTTTTGGATCCATCCTTCTTCACCTACGCCGTTAAATGTAATATTGGTAAAGTGAACCAGACGGTTAGGGGTTGTTTCCGCCACGTGTTTCACCGCTGATGCCAAATATTCACCACCTCTCCCGCTCAGGTTTACCATTATCCGCATATTTAGCTTGTCCATTTCTGCAAGCAGGTTCCCCACGTTTTGCGTACCCATGTTTTGCTGGTGATTATGGACATCTATAAAAGGGAATTTAGATCGCGTAAGCAAATGCTCAGGCACAACCAGCGAAGAGGGTGGGTTGTACGTCTCGAAATCGATCCTGTTCTTATCGGTCTGGGCTAGCGTACATTGGCTGAAGCCCAGTAAAGCAGCAATATAGAGATGTTTTGTTTTGAAAACTTTCATAACAGATAATATATCAGCCATGAATTTAATACATAAGTTTTGCAAATCGGAATCGGCAGTGAGAAAATTAAAATAGTAGGCACTATCGAACACCTTTCTTGTTTTAAATATTTTGGACGTTTTTATAACTCTTTATGTATCAGAATGTGCCTTGATTTAGCCTCGGGCGCATTTAAATTTTATTAGTTCAGCTCAAACAATTTGGCGAAATATATACTTGTAGTGATGTCGAAGTGATTTATTGAATCTCAAAAGTGTGCAATAGCGAATTTTTTGAATCCCCTCCTCTCTACAGGATATTTACCAACTTATTAAAAAACAATTTCAGATCTGGATTATGAAAAAGAAATATTTACTATTATTTCTCTGTCTTTTTTCCCTTAGCTATGCTTTTGCTCAGGACGTAACAGTCAGAGGTAAGGTTACGGATGCCCAAAACGGTGAAACACTCATAGGAGTGAGTGTACTGGTTAAAGGCACTACAATCGGTACTCAAACCGATTTGAACGGCGACTATACGATTAGTGCGCCAACAGGTGGGATTTTGGTATTCACCTATCTCGGATTTATATCTCAGGAGGTGGCAGTAAATGGCAGGACCACAGTGAATGTCTCACTTGAGGTATCTGCCCAGGCATTAGAGCAGGTGGTTGTAGTAGGTTATGGCACGCAAAGAAAGCGTGATCTTACCGGGTCTATCACCTCCGTTAAAGGAACGGACATTGAAAAATCTCCTAACACTAATCCTGTTTCTTCCCTTCAGGGGAAGGTTGCCGGATTAACCGTTGTTAACAGCGGGACGCCAGGTGCAGCGCCTACCATACGGATCAGAGGGGTAAACAGTACCAACTCTGCCAACCCGATTTTCGTTGTGGATGGAGTAATTCAGACCAATATTGATTATGTAAACCCAGCTGATATTGAAAGCATGGAGGTGTTAAAAGATCCTTCCTCAACTGCAATATTTGGTATCCAGGGTGGAAACGGGGTTATTGTGGTTACGACTAAAAGGGCTGCGAAAGGCGAGACAAGGATCGCTTTTCAAAGTAACACAGGAATTCAGACTGTGCCAAACCAGATTGACGTGGTGGATGCAGAAGGATTTAGAAAATTATATACTGCGCAACTAGCAAATCTTAATGCCACTCCGTTTGATTATACTAATTATACCGCTAATACCGACTGGCAGGACCTGGTATTAAGAAGCGCGGTGATAACAAACAATAATTTAAGTATCTCCAACAGCGGAGAAAAAAGCACCACTTTGGTCAATCTGGGTTATAGTAACCAAAACGGCGTTTTAAGGAATAGTGGTTTCCAGAAATACACTGCACGTTTAAATGAAGAAATTCGTCTGAACCGTAATCTAAGAGTAGGTGCGGACCTGACTGGTTTTCATTTTGTTAGTAACCCCGCAGATGTAAGTCTCAATAACGTTCTATGGGCAGCTCCGATTGTACCGGTTCAGCTGGATGAAAATACTTATTACAGTATGCCTTCTTTTCAAAGAGCACAGGTGGGGAATGCTATTGCAAATCTAAATCGAACTGATGGTACTTCGATTAATAAGGGGTATCGCGCAATTGGAAATATCTTTGGGGAACTAACCTTTCTAAAGCAATTTAAATTGCGTTCGGCTTTCTATACCGATCTGGGCTTTAACGGTGGCAGAAGTTATAATCCTCTTCCATTCTCTTTCATCAATCTTGGAGAAGGATCAATCCCAACTACTACGACATTTGACAATACAGTTAAAACGAGTGTTAGCCAAAATCAGCAGGAATTCAGGAAATTTCAGCAGGATCACACCGTTACCTATGATACAACCTTCAACAATATTCACAAATTCACGGCGCTCGGAGGTTTTACAACCTTGTATGAAGGAAGTACCACTTTAAGTGGAAGTCGTAGAGATACGTCGCTGAATATTCCGAACAGTGAGGATTTCTGGTATTTAGGTATCGTAAACAATTCAAACCCTGCTGCCAGTGTTGGCGGGGGAGGCGGAGAGTCTTCTCAAATGTCCTATTTCGGTAGGGTGAATTATGCCTTTAGAGATAAATATCTATTAAACGTAACCGTGCGTAGAGACGGTATTTCGAAATTTGCACCAGAGAATCGCTGGGGTACATTTGGAAGTGTTGGTCTGGGCTGGGTTGTAAGTGATGAAGGTTTCTTTGATAATGTGAAGAAAGTCGACTTCCTTAAACTTAGATCTGCATGGGGTACTTTGGGTAATGCGCAGGGATTTGGAAATAATTTGTATCTACCGGGACTTAACACCTCAGTAGTTGGAGTATTTGGGGATAATGTTTATCCTTCGGTAATCCCGGCATATATTCCAGATCCAAATCTTCATTGGGAAATCATCCGTGGTTTCGATGTAGGGCTTGAAATGAAGGCTTTTGATTACCGGTTAAGCGCAGATATTGCTCTTTACGACAGAACGACAAAAGATATCATCACTTCAGTGGATCTTCCAAACCAGCCGCTGAATCTTTTAACAAATCTTGGTACAATTAGTAACCGTGGTATAGAAGTGAGTTTTGGCTGGAATGATAAAATCGGCGAGAATTTCACGTATAGCATTTCCCCGAACTTCAGTTATAACCAGAACAAGGTTGAATCGATTGGCGACAACTTTAACTTCCAACTTACCGGAAACGGCGGCGCTAACCGGACAGTATCAGGCGGGTCGATCGGATATTTCTACGGATACCGACAAGTGGGAGTATATCAGTCCACTGCTGACCTTGATAAAATGCCCGGTTTCGCTAACTCTCTTCCAGGTGATATCGCCTATGAAGATGTCGACGGAAATGGGGTGATCACTCCGGCAGATAGGACGAATCTTGGATCTCCATTTCCGGATTTTAATTATGGAATCAATTTTTCATTAGGATATAAAAACTTCGATGCCATACTGGAAGGACAGGGCGTTGCTGGAAACTCTGTTTACACTCAAAGAAGAACGCAAAATTTTGCGGTTCTTAATTATGAGAGCAACAGATTAAACGCATGGACTACGCCAGGTTCAAACAATGTGGAGCCTGTTCTTGACAATACCCGCGGGAATAATTTCCTGTTTAGTTCGTACTTCCTTGAGCCAGGTGACTACTTCCGGTTAAGAACCGTTCAGCTAGGTTATACATTCAACAAAGCAATGTTGGCCAAAGCATCCATTAAAGGGCTTCGTGTTTTCCTAAGCGGTCAGAACATCCACACGTTCAGTAAGACCACAGGGTATACACCAGAAGCGCCACTTGGTAATATTTTAGGTGCGGGTGCCGATAATGGGGTTTACCCTGTGCCTGCAGTATACACTTTCGGTATAAACGCAACTTTCTAATCATTCAAAAAGTAAGAAGATGAAATTATTAAATAAGATAACAAGAAATTGCGCACTAATGCTTGCCTTAACAGGAGGATTAGCAATGAGTTCCTGTCAGAAGGATTTTCTTGACAGACAAGCGCAGGGTAGTTATGATCAAAACAATTACCCTTATCCCGGCGGATCGGGGCCATACGACGAGTTCCTGAATGGGGCCTACGCCAGTTTGAGAAGTTACGATGTAACCGTTATGCCTTTTGTCGCTGCTGTTAGTATTCGTAGCGATGATGCGGATAAGGGTAGTACACCAGCCGATGGACCTGATGCTTTGCAAATGGACAACCTGAATGTTCTTCCGTCTAACGGAATGACGAATGCTCTATGGCTGGGGCATTTTGACCTGATTGGAAAAGCAAACTATGTGATAGACAGAATAGAAAATGATCCTAACCCGCTAACTCCAGCGCCTTTAAAAGTAGAAGCTGAAGCACAAGCCAGGTTTCTTCGTGCCTATTCTTACTTCATGATGGTCCGCTTATTCGGCAGAGTCCCTTTAATTGATAAAATAACCACTGGATCGGCGTCCGAATCTAATATCCCACAAAGCGGGCCAGCACAGCTTTATCCGTTTATTGAAGCCGACCTGCAATTTGCTGCTGCAAATTTACCTGCGAGTTATGATGCAAAGTTTATCGGAAAGATAACTTCAGGTGCAGCTAACGGTTTATTAACTAAAGTACTGCTTACTCAGAAAAAATACGCCGCAGCAATGTCAACTGCAAGTGCGGTTATGAGTTCCGGGCAATATAGTCTGTCGGTTCCTTACAATACAATTTTCAATGAAGAAGGGGAGAACTCAAAAGAGTCAATCTTAGAAGTCCAAGCTACAGCTGATGCAGCAAATCCTACTAATAACGGTTCGCAACATGCCCAGGTTCAAGGAGTAAGAGGAACCGGTGCATGGGATTTGGGCTGGGGCTTTAATGTTCCAAGTACTAGCCTGGAAGCAGCTTACGAACCAAACGATCCGCGTAAGACTCGTACGATCCTTTACTCTGGGGGAACTACGATCTTCGGTGAAGCGGTTCCTGCGGGACTACCTAATCCCCGCTACAATCAAAAAGTTTATACTAATCCAGTGAAACGCGCATCTGTTGGAAACCGTGGTGGCTGGTGGATGAATGTTCGCTTACTGCGTTACGCTGATGTGGTGCTGATGTATGCAGAAGCAGCTACCGAAGTTGGCGGAGCTGCTAATATTACAAGCGCTTTAAACGCATTGAATACTGTACGTGCAAGAGCACGTGGCGG
Organism: Daejeonella sp.; assembly: GCF_049655485.1. GTDB lineage: Bacteria > Bacteroidota > Bacteroidia > Sphingobacteriales > Sphingobacteriaceae > Daejeonella. Next base: position 13,624 of record NZ_JBASJU010000246.1, on the reverse strand, counting down.
TAATGCAGCTATTCTGCCAAATGTTGTCACTGCTGATCAGGAAACTTTGAGACAGGCTATCAGACGGGAGAGAAGAGTTGAAATGGGTATGGAATACGATCGTTTCTTCGATCTGGTACGATGGGGAATTGCTGCGCAGCAACTGCAAGCCCAGGGTAAGAATTTCGTAGTCGGGAAGCATGAGTTATTGCCTATCCCGCAGGCTCAAATTGATTTAAGTAAGGGGACGTTAACACAGAATCCGGGATACTGATTAAGTTGAGAGTTGAGAGTGGAGAGTTGACAATGAGACAAAATTATAAAGACATGAAAACGATAAAAAATATAATTCCGGCGGTATTGGCGGTATTCGTGATTACGGTATCATCCTGCCAGAAAGATGGCAACCCGAATAATTTACCTGATGTTTCTCCTTCGACCTATGAAGGTAAAGTTGACGGATATACTTCTTCTGAAGAGGTTTATCCGACGAATCTGGTAGCATACTGGTCGTTCGACGGTACTAAGAATGAAATAAAGAGCAATACAGCGCCAACGTCTTCAGCCAATGATGCGCTTGTCGCTGGCGGTGTGAAGGGACAGGCTTTGAGCTTAAATGGTGGATATTTGTATTATGCAACCCAGTTTAATGCATTCAAAACAGAAGCTTTGAAAAGCTTTACGGTTAGTGAATGGGTACAGATCGCTAATAACGGGTCGAAACGGACGATGATCTTCCAACTGGCGCGTCCGGGAATATTCAATGGGAGTTTGAATTTCAGCATTAATACGCAAAGTTTCCCTGCATCCAATACCACAGATTTAAAAATTCAGCCAACCTTTACAACAGTTGGCGGTGGCACCCAGGATAATATAAACACTAAAAGAGACAATCCTGGCGATCCGAATTATGTACCTTATCTTGTTCCTGCATTTGGTGCAAATGTATGGACGCACCTTTTATTGACTTACGATAGCACTACCGGTGTTTTTAATATCTGGGGCGATGGAATGAAGATGGGTGCATTTTCTAACCGTGGAGTTGGAAATAGTTTGTTTAAATCTTACGAACCAGGTGAAGTAATCATTGGAGGTAACTATAATACTATCCCGGGGAAGACAGTTAGCGCCAACACTGATTTTGCTGCTATGACTGGTAAGGTTGATGAGATAAGGGTTTACAACACGGTTTTGCCTGATGCACATATAAAGGCGTTATACAATTTAGGAAAAGCAGGTAAATAATTACCTGTTAATCGTCTATAAAATATGAGGGTAAATTACAGTATATGTGGCCTGCTGATACTTGTTCTGCTTTCCTGCGGAACTCAGCAAGGCGCTAGTAACAAAGACCGTTTATCGGACAATGAGATTCTAGACTCCGTACAGTATCGCACATTTCAGTATTTCTGGGATGGGGCGGAACCCGTATCCGGCGCTGGAAGGGAGCGATTTCACGAGGATAATATCTATCCTCAGAATGATAAAAATACAGTAGCTACCGGCGCGGCTGGTTTCGGGATCATGGCAATTATCAGCGCTATCGATCGGAAGTTTGTCGATAGGAAAGAAGGGGTGGAGCGGCTTACCAAAATACTCGACTTTCTTGAAAAAGCCGACCGCTTCCATGGTGCATGGCCACATTGGATGATCGGTGAAACGGGAAAAATGAAGCCATTTTCAAAAAGGGATAATGGCGGCGATCTTGTGGAGACATCATTTGTAGCTCAGGGTTTGATCTGTGTCAGGCAATATTTCAAATCCGGGAATGGCAGGGAAAGGGCTCTTGCTAAAAAGGCGACCAAGTTGTGGGAAGGTATTGATTTCGACTGGTACCGAAATGGTAAAGATGTACTTTACTGGCATTGGAGTCCTGAGTATAAATGGGAAATGAACTTCCCCGTAAAGGGATATAATGAATGCCTGATCATGTATGTCCTCGCAGCATCATCTCCAAAGCACGGAGTTCCAGCGAAGGTTTATCACGAGGGCTGGGCGCAGAATGGTAAGATCAAACGAAAAACTGAATATAAAGGCATTCCTTTACAACTCTTCCACCAGGGGGATGCTAAAAATGGAGGTCCTTTATTCTGGGCTCATTATTCGTTTTTAGGGCTGGATCCTAACGGCCTGACAGACAAATACGCGGATTATGGTCAGGAGGTCAGAAATATGGCCCGGATTAATTATCAATGGTCAGTAGATAATCCTGGAGAGTTTAAAGGATATTCGCCTCAAAGCTGGGGATTGACAGCCAGTTATTCGGTTAAAGGATATGCCGCACATGCACCGTCTCTGAAAGAAGATTTGGGAGTTATTTCGCCAACAGCGGCGCTATCATCCTTTCCTTATACGCCTAAAGAATCGATGGCAGCGATGCGGAATTGGTATACCTATAAAAAGGACAAGATTTGGGGTGTTTATGGTTTTTATGATGCGTTCAGCGAGGAAGCGAACTGGTATCCAAAAAGATATCTTGGGATAGATCAGGGCCCAATTGTGGTTATGATGGAAAATTACCGTTCGGGTTTATTGTGGAAGTTGTTTATGCAGGATGAGGATGTTCAGAAGGGTTTGAAGAAGCTGGATTTTAATAGTCCACACCTCGTCCCGTAATGATAAGAGCCTGTCCTTGCGAGGAGGCACGACGAAGCCTGCCCGTCCGGTCAGGCGGGCAATCTCTTGTTAACGGCGCTAGGGATTGCTTCGCTATCGCTCGCAAGGACAACACGATGTCATTGCAAGGGAGGCACGTAACACTCGCAATGACAGGGGTCCTTCCCCGGAGGGTTTGAATCTATTTGTACGCTTCAACAACAGCCCTTCCAATATTTCCATTAGGCTCCTGTATTCTTAAAAGCCCGCTTATTGTAGGGGCAATGTCGGTCATACTATATGGTGCGTTGGTGCGACCCTGTTTGATGCCCCAACCCATTAATACAAATGGAATACGGGTATCGTCGGGGCTTAAGGTTCCGTGAGTTGCACCCGTTGGCCCTGAGCCAGAGTACCAGCCTGGTTTTGTTATGATTTGTATTACTCCGCTTCGATCCCGGTTGTATCCATTAATTATCCGTTCACGATAATTTTCCGGAATGTTAGCAGTTTGTGCATTTTCCATATCAACAGCGAATGCCACACCTTCCTTTTTTCGAAGGAAGTCAATAATGCTTTTTTTAATATCTGCCACGCTTGATTTTTCTGACTCAATAGCGGGATAATTTAGACTCACCGCATAATTGCTAAAGCTTCGCACCGCACTTTTTACCTTGAACCCGTTTTCTAATACTCTATTTAATTCGTCCATAATGGCCGTTGTTTGAAAAATGCCGGCTTTAATCTTGTTGTCCAGCATATAGTTCGCGTTATGTTGTACGCCATGATCGGCGGTAAGAAAAACGGTATAGTTTCCTTTGCCTACCTTAGAATCCAGGTAGGTAAAAAAGGTGGCTAGGTCACGGTCAAGCCTTAAATAGGTGTCTTCGATTTCAATTGAATTGGGCCCAAACTGATGACCTATATAATCTGGTGATGATATACTAACAGCTAAAAAATCAGTTATTGCGTCCGCACCAAGTTGCTCATTTTCTATGGCAGCTTTGGCCAGATTTAATGTTAAACTGCTTCCATAAGGGGTGTTGGAAATAATCCCGGGTCCTTTGCCCATCATTTCTGAAGTTTTCACCGGAAAGGTAGGACTAACTGTCCCCGCAAATTTTCCTTCATATCTAGAATCATCTTTCGTGCTCTGCAGATAAGTATTAATAGGATACAACGTGTTCCAATCTTGTTTCAGATATTTCTCAGGATGTTTTTGAGCATTGAAATTGCTTACCCAGGCGGGCAGAGCATTCATATAATAGGTACTTGTAACCCAGTTACCAGATGTGCCATCAAACCAATATGCAGCATTTGCAGAATGGCCTCCGGGTATAATACTTCCCCGGTCTTTAGAGGCAATAGCAATTACTTTTGAATGAAAGTTTGTAGCCATACGTAATTCATCAGTCATGGTAGTGGCTAATAAATTACGGGGCGACATCTTTCCGACTGCAACATTTCCGCTTCCTACCGTGGAGGCGGTGCTGTCCTCTGTACAATAAACGGATTCACCGGTGGCCTGGATAATAAAATCGTTTCCGGCGATACCATGAATGGCAGGTACTGAGCCTGTATAAACAGTTGCGTGACCTATACCTGTTACGCTTGGGAGGTAATTGATGTATGTATTCTCGACAGAGAATCCTTCATTGAGCATTCTTTTAAAACCTCCGTTACCATAACGCTCATAAAAGCGATATAAAAAATCCCATCGCATTTGGTCTACCATAATGCCTACCATCAGTTTTGGTCTGGGTACGGCTATGTTTTGTGCAGATGCTACTGGTTTTCTCTGCTGAGCGGAAGATGATAGCGAGAAAATGATTAATGTGGAAATTGCAAAGGTTTTAAAGTTCATGTTTTGCTGAGTGTGCAGAATATAAAGTGCTAAATTAACGAATCTTAATAGCGATTAATTCTAAGAAGATTCATTTCAAGCAAATATCCGCTAAAAATCGTACCGGCGATGTAAAATATTAAATACTTGATACTTCCACGGCCTCTCTTGACATGCTAACCTTGCCGGTATAGATCGCACCGCGTTCAACCTGGAAGGATCCATCAGAAGTAAATAAACGACCTGCCGCTTCCACCGTGCTTAAAAATAAGCCATTAGAGGCTGATACAGAGGAGAAGCCTGCTGCGCCGAATAACTGGTACTGAGAAAAAAGGCGGTTTGTCATTGCGAGCTTTAGCGAAGCAATCTCTGACGGCTGCAGAGATTGCCTCGTCGTGTCTCCTCGCAAGGACACCCGGTTGTCTATGCGAGCATAGCGAAGCAATCTCTATGACCGCTACTTGAGATTGCCTCGTCGTACCTCCTCGCAAGGACAAGCTACAAGAGATTCCCCTGAGGACAACCTAGCCTAAATTGACAATCCCCCGATCTTTTTGTGACTTTCAAATTATACCCTTTTTCCCCTTTTTCTTCTCTAAATCTTAATTTTATCTCGAATTCCTGAAATAGGTTTTCAGGACAATTCGGATTTAAAATGTTAGATATTTCAGAAGATAAAACCCACCTGCCGCTGTCTGTTTTAGACCTGGTCCCGGTGATCTCGGGTAAAACTCCAGCCGACTCTTTTAAAAACACATTAGATTTGGCACAGAATGCCGAACGCTTTGGCTATAAGCGTTACTGGATGGCAGAGCATCATAACATGGCTGGAATAGCAAGTTCTGCCACTTCGATCTTGATTTCACACGTTGCTGGTGGTACTCAAAAGATCCGTGTTGGATCAGGGGGCATTATGCTTCCGAACCATTCGCCCCTGGTAATTGCGGAACAATTTGGAACCCTGGAATCCTTATTTCCCGGACGAATTGATCTTGGTCTTGGACGTGCACCAGGTACCGATCAGTTAACTGCAATGGCTTTACGCCGCAATCTGGAAGGTGCAGGAGAAGATTTTGCACAGAATTTAGCTGAGCTCAGGGAATATCTGTCGGCCGACAATGCCGGTGCACGTGTTCGGGCAATACCCGGGGAAGGATTGGATATTCCAATTTGGCTTCTCGGTTCAAGTACCTATAGCGCTCAACTGGCAGGAATTCTCGGACTGCCTTTCGCTTTTGCCAGTCACTTTGCTCCAAACCTTCTTTTTACAGCATTAAAAGTATATAGAGATAGTTTCCGGCCTTCGGAGTGTCTCAAAGAGCCCTATGCAATGGCTTGTGTGAACGTTATTGCTGCCGATACCGACGAAGAAGCGGAACGGAATGCTACTTCTTTGTATCGGGCATTTCTAAATATAATTAAAGGAACAAGAACAACCCTTCAGCCCCCCGTCCAAAATATGGATTCCTTCTGGAATGATGCAGAACGTTATGCTACGCAGCAGATGTTAACTTACACGTTCGTAGGTTCAGCTGAAAAATTGAAAGCGAAACTGCAGATTTTCGCTGATGAAACTGGTGTAGATGAGATCATGGCAGCAGGTATGATTTACGACCATGACGCCAGGGTAAAATCTTATAAGATCCTTTCAGAATTACATCTTCAAAAAAATGAAGCGTATATTAGATCATAATACTGCCGCATAGAAATATACCATGACCCAGCCATATTCTATCTCAGGAGAATCTACTTATAAAGCCGCAGCTGCTATAGCTGAGACGGTTGTCAATATATTTACCCAACACCTTGACGAAGCGACAGCAAAGGGAGAAAAAGACCTGGCTTCTGTTCCTTCCGCCTATCATGTTGAACAGATCCTGGATACGGCATTTTGGGCTAGCCTGAGAAGGGAAGAAGGTAACTCTCCGAAGGTATCATTGGCTTTTTTATCTCCTGATCAGGCAGGATTGCCACTTCGTTTTGAGTACAAGCTTACATTTAGTCCGAACGTACTTACAAAACTGGGCCCAGGGGTTGAGCGCCCTGGAGTTCATTTAGGAGTATGGTATGATCAGGATGGGCTTTATATCTGGGGCACGACACATAAAATACCGAATTATTGTTTTGTGCTCGATGTATCGGAACCGGGACTCCTGGTGATCAAACACCGCCGTTCAAATGGCTTTGGAAAGTTTACAAACATCGTGGTGCTTATCGGCGATCAGATAAAGATGGTTGATGAAAGTAGCCGTAATCTTCCGGACTGTCCGGTATTGCTAACCTCCTTACTCGGATTTACATCCGCATCGCCAAATCATTCAGTCAATGTACTGATACAAATCGCGACTTCTATGAGGGCACATAAGCATGGTGGTACCTTACTTGTCGTCCCATCTGGCACTGAAGCCTGGAAAGAATCAATTATTCATCCCATGAAATATTCCATTTCTCCGGCGTTTTCGGGACTTTCGGATTTAATGCGTCAGGATATTGAGAATTGGAGCAATGGAGTCTGGCAGGGGGAATTAAGCAGGGAAATTGATAGCATAGCAGGTCTCACAGCCATTGATGGTGCTACAGTAATTACCGATAAACACGAGGTCGTTGCCTTTGGAGCAAAAATTGGACGTACTGAAGGCAGCGCCCGGGTAGAGCGTGTACTTATAACCGAGCCTATAATAGGAGGGGAAGGTGTTATTGTCAACCCAGCAATGAGCGGCGGAACACGGCATATGTCGGCTGCCCAGTTTGTTCATGATCAGAAAGATGCCATCGCGCTTGTGGCATCTCAGGACGGTATATTTACCATATTTACCTGGTCACCGTGTGAAAATATGGTGCATGCGCATAGGATTGATAGCTTGCTTCTCTAATCCGGAACCTGCTGACTTAAGCAATGCAGCGTTCCAAACCCCCATATTAGATCAATCGCGCAAATAGGTATAATTTCCCGATCAGGAAAACATTCTGCGATGATATTTAGCGCGTGCCTGTCATTCGGATCGTTGAAGGTGGGAACTAAAACACAGTTATTAAGAATGAGGAAGTTTGCATAACTCGCCGGAAGGCTTAGGTTTTCAAACTCCAGCTTTTGGGGCATAGGCAAGATGACAATCCTGGGCTTTTTCCCATTCTCAAGCTTTGAGCTTTCTAATCTTCTTAGGTTGTCTTGTAAAGGTTTGTAATTGGGTGATGCGGTATTTGATTCCACCACAGTTATAATAGTGTCTTCATTTACGAATCTGCTTAGATCATCGATATGACCATGAGTATCATCACCTTCAATTCCATCACCCAGCCAGATGACATTGGTAACTCCCATATATTCTCTGAAAACCTCTTCGTAATCCGCTTTAGTGAAGCCTGGGTTTCTAACCTGAATACTTGGATGCATCAGACACTCTTCGGAAGTTAAAAGAGTTCCGCGGCCATTCACATCAATGGCTCCGCCTTCCAGTATTACAGGCTTTCCCTTGTACATAACCTGGGTTAAAGGGACTTTTAAAGCAGCTGCCACCTTAGCCGGAACATATTTGTCCAGCTGAAAGTTTTTGTATTTAGCCCAGCCATTGAAATTGAAGTTTAGGGCTTCTCTTTTATCGCCGTTTTTGACGATGATAGGACCTGAGTCCCTCATCCAGCTACGGTTGGTTTTGTGTATAATGAAGGTTACTTTTTTCAGGTCGACATGCGCGGCTGTCAGCATACCCGAAACATTTTCCTTTTGCTTTGAATCTGCTACGATTAGAAAAACCTGCTCGTATAAGCTGATCTTTTTGATGAACTCGACAAAGTCCCATTTGATAGCTTCATACTTTCCCGGCCAGTCTTTGCCGCTATGAGGAAAACAAAGTAAAATGCCCTGCTGCTTTTCCCATTCAGCCGGAAATCTTCTGTTTAAAGAACTCATATTACCGGGCTCTTTTGGTGATGTCTTCGTAAGAATCAATTCTGCGATCCCTGAAAAACGGCCAGTTTTGCCTCACGTTTTCCTGTAGGTCGAGATCAACTTCAGCGATTAGGATTTCTTCTTTGTCTTCTGATGCTTGCGCGAGAATCTCGCCCTGCGGCCCGCAGATAAATGATGATCCCCAGAATTGGATGCCGTCAGTTCCGGGAACATATTGCTCCAGGCCGATGCGGTTCGCCGCCGCAACGTAAACTCCGTTAGCTACTGCATGTCCCTTCATCACTGTCATCCAGGCGTTCTGTTGTTTCTCTCCGAATTCTTCTTTTTCTTTGGGATGCCAACCAATTGCGGTAGGGTAGAATAGAACTTCTGCACCCTGCAGCGCAGTTAAACGCGCCGCCTCCGGATACCACTGGTCCCAGCAGATTAATGTTCCTATTTTTCCTTTATTTGTAGGGAAGGTTTTGAAGCCGATATCACCGGGTGTGAAATAGAATTTCTCGTAGAAATGGGGATCGTCCGGAATGTGCATTTTGCGATAAAGCCCGGCTTCGGTTCCGTCAGTGTTTATTATGTAGGCGCTGTTGTGATAAATCCCAGCCATTCTTTTCTCAAAGAAAGGGACGATAATGACCACGCCCAACTCTTTTGCCAGCGCACTGAAAGCTGTAAATGAGGTACTGTATAAGGGCTCTGCTAAAGCAAAGGCATCAGTGCTTTCATCCTGGCAGAAATAATGGGCGCTGTAAAGTTCCGGTATACAAATCACCTCCGCCCCCTGAGCTGCTGCATCACCCACCCATTTGAGGCATTTCTTCAGATTGTTTTCGGGGATATCATTCAGGCTTACCTGAACTACTGCTACTTTATATTTTTTGTTGGGCATAATGGTTTCGTCTCTATCACGAGTGCAAAATTACTGAAAATATTATTGAGGGAAAGTAAATATGCAGGTTGACCAACAAGGGATTCCCTTAATTTAGGTCAATATATTGTTTGGAATGAAACAGTAACACAATAGAAGATCATTAAAAGTCGGGTCTGTCATCAGATGACGCACCGTCCTTTTTTGCAAGACACTCCTTGATGACCTTCATAAAATTATCGAGATCAAATGGCTTACTTATAAATGCATCACAGTCGTATGTACCAAGAGATTGAAGAACTTTGGGATATCCAGAGAAAATAATTACGGGAAGATGAGCGGTGCTCGGTTCCGTTTTAATCATATGGCAAAGTTCGCCGCCATTGATCCCATAAAGCAAATAATCAATTAAAATAAGATCGGGATTCTTGTCGTGGATCATTTGAAATATATCTTCAACAATAGGGCTCGTGTCAACGGAATAATTCTCCATTGATAGTGCGGCATCAACCGCTTCAAGAATATTCTGGTCGTTATCGATCACAAGAATGCGTTTTTGCATAGATTTTGAATTTTAGACTTAACAACGCCTTTTAATTTTTGTTAGGACAGCCACGAAAAAGATACCATACTATTCCTAAGTTGAGGTTTCAACTTATTTAAAGGTAATACCTAACCCAATTCGGTAAGAACCTATAGTGAAACTTTCCTGGAAGAAGTTGGAAGGGAAATCGATTTCCTGGTAATTATAACCAGTTTGCAATCCAAGGTTTAATCCTTTGTTAACAGGCACTGAATAAGAAAGTCCCACACCGGCAGTTAAGCCTCGGTTAAGGTTGTTGAAAATCTTAACGGAATATCCACCGTAAATATCCGCTTTGAATCCGGAAAGATCTGGATTGAAAAAATAGGCAGCGTTGATGGTAATTGGTAGAGTATTGTATGAGGCACCGTTGTTCCTTTTATAATTGTCTGTGCCGAGCGCAATGCCTAAACCGTAATTCTCCTTTATAATGCGCGTGATTCCGGTTCGTGTCCTGAAGCCATTGAATTCGGTATTGTTTCCTAATGTATTGCTCTGATGAATCAAGCCCCCAATTTCGGTATGGTTGATCACTTTTCTGCCCTGAGAGTAAGTTTTAATTGCAGTAAAGCAAATCAAGATCAGTATCAGAGAATTAATTACGAATGATTTCATTTATATAGTATAGTTTAACGAAGATAATGGTGAATACGAATATAAGTACTGTTAGCTAATTTATTTAGTAGATTTTTCCATAATTTTACCAGCAAATAATATACGAGATTAACGCGCCCTTAGTTCATGGCATTATACATTAACTCTTTAAATTCAGGCAGCAACGGAAATTGCTATTATCTTGCAAACGAAGAGGATGCTATTCTGGTAGATGTTGGATTAAATTGCCGTGAAACCGAAAGGCGGATGACCAGGCTTGGGTTATCAATGAGTAAAGTTCGGGCTATTTTTATTTCTCATGAACACTCGGACCATATTTCTGGTCTGCCGGTTATTGCCCGTAAGTACCAGTTACCGGTTTATATTACCCCTGGAACCCGCTTGCGGGGTCGTCTTTCATTGCAAGATGAGCTGGTTAAATCGTTTAATGCGCATGAGTGTATAAACATTGGGGACTTGAACATTACAGCCTTCCCGAAATTACATGATGCTTCCGAGCCGCATAGCTTTATTGTTAGCTGCAGGGATGTAACAGTAGGGGTTTTTACAGATATCGGTTTCCCCTGTGAAAATGTGATCCGGTATTTTAAAAAATGTAATGCGGCATTTCTTGAAGCCAATTATGATGAGGAGATGCTCGACAAGGGTAGATATCCGTATTTTCTAAAAAACAGAATCCGCGGAGGAAAGGGGCATTTGTCAAACAGGCAAGCACTTGAGTTATTCACATCCTGTAAGCCATCGAGATTGAGCCATTTGCTATTATCACACCTTTCGCGGGATAATAATTGTCCTGATCTGGTGCTTGAACTATTTAAACGTTCGGCTGGTGAGACAGAAATTATAGTTGCATCAAGGGAGAGGGAGACGGAGGTATACCACATTAAAACAGTTGAAAGTGGAAAGCTGAAAGCTGAAAGCGAAACGCGCCCGGAAATTTTGTCCATCGAAGTTCCTTTGCAAGAAAATTTGCAGTATTCTTTGTTTTAAATCACTGCAAAGTCTTGGCCTGTCTCAGGTTAACTCGCTTTACCTTTATGTTCCCAATGATCTTTTATGACCTTTCCGTCTTTGTCCATTTTAAGGCGCCTTGTAAATCGTTCGCCTTTTATCTTGCCGTCAGCCACTCTTTCGCCGAGAAATAACAGAACAGGTCTACCCATCGCATCAGTTTTAAATGCCATATAAATTCTTTTGAAAGGCTTCTCAATCAATGAATCAGGTTCATAAACTTTGTTTAGGACCTTTAATACGGGCTCTTTAAGTTCCATTTGCGCAATTATATTTTTCGGTTTAGACCAGACATCATCCAGGTTGACTTTAGTTTTTCATCCTCAGAATCGTCCGTTTTCATTTCATCCGGATAAGGGTTTAATTTATCCTCATCCGCGTTTTCCACTTGTACAGAACTTTGGGCCGATTTTGCAGGATTAGGTTCCACTTCCGCCGGAGAGGGGTTAATCCCATTATCATCTGAAAGGCTATCATCTCCTTCACCACCTCCCTCACGATACTCCTGCTCCTCTGTTTCCGGCAGGTCAATGTTCTGGTTAAAGTCTGACACACCTGCACCGCTTACGCTGCCCATGCTCATGTCATTCCCCATATCCAGTTCATTGCCCTGGTGTTCTGCTCCATCCGGATCTTTTTGATCCTTTCGTGGATTGTTTTGGTTTTCGATCATCGCTCAGTTTTTAGGTATATAACAAAGTAATGGTAAACTAGTTTGGTAAAGGGGAAGTCATTTGGACGGGTTATTTCATAAATAGGAGCAAAGAACAAGGAATAAGGACAAGGGGCTTTTAATGAATTTGAGACAGTCTTTGCTCTTTGCTCCTTGCTCCTTGCTCTATTTCAGTTCAATTTTCCCTAAATCCCTCACCGCCGGCCCAGTTAACACCTTACCCTCAATATCGTACCGGGCGCCGTGACAAGGGCAATCCCAGCTCTTCTCTTCACCATTCCAGTTCACTATACAACCAGCATGCGTGCATACGGGGCTTAATGCATGAATATCACCGTCTTCATCCCGGTATGCGGCGATCTTTTTGCCATCGAGTTTTATCACTTTCCCGCTGCCTGGCTTAAGACGTTTGATTGAATCTGTTTCATGAACGGAAAGCCTGTCGGCTACAAAGTGGTACACCACATCTGCATTTTCCTTAACAAATTCCGTAAAGCCGTCTATTGGTTTTATCCGCGTCGTGCTAAATAATTCTGCATAAGGATGGGTTTTTCCTAGAACAGCATCAGCAAGAATTTCTGCTGATATACTGCCAAGCATCATTCCGTTTCCGTTATAACCTGTCGCACAATAAATTCCTTCAGCGTATAATGGGATTTGTCCCACATATGGCAAGCCATCTACGGGGATGTAATATTGAGAAGACCATTTATATTTTACTGAGGAGATGTCAAAGTGTGTCCGGGCATATTTCTCCAAGTCGGTAAAGGCTTTCCCGGGATCGTCATGGCCCGTCTTATGGTCATTTCCGCCAATAAGCAACAGTTCCTGTCCATCAATTACATGGCTCCTGAAATAATGATAAGGTTCTCTCATGTCGTACACTAGTGCCTGCGGATAGTTATCGCTTTTTAATTTAACAGCAATAACATAACTGCGGTAGGGTGCACAACGAAAACTAAATACGTTTATCCCGGGAGGTATATGGGTAGCGTAAATGACATTTCTGGATTTATAGCTATTTTCTCCTGATATGGCGGAATGGATTCCGTCATCAGTTTTAATTTCTTCAATTTTGGTGTCTTCTAGTAATCGCCCCCCAGCATTAATATATCCCTGCAGTAAGGCCTGAGTATATTTCATTGGGTGGAACTGGGCCTGGCCCGGCAGCAATACTGCCCGTTTAAATGGGATTGGAAGCGGGATTTTATCCACGTAGGATATCGGAACATTTACCTTTTTCGTGCCATCGTAAAGGTCTTCAAGCTGTTTTACTTGATCTTCATCTTCTGCATAGACATAGCCTGGTTTTTCCTCAAAATCGCAGTCGATATTATAGGATTCTATATTTTTACGGATTAAGCTGAATCCGGAATTGATCGCCGCTGCGAAATGCTCTGCCCCTTTTTCGCCGAAGGCACTCTCTGCTTCTGAATAAGTAGTGTCTGCGAAAGTATTTATATGAGCGCTGGTACCTCCGGTAGTGCCATAGCCTGAATTGTGAGCATCGACAATCAGGATTTCTTTCCCTGCCTTTCGAAGGATCAGGC
>NZ_JBASJU010000245.1:0-3115 GCF_049655485.1 Daejeonella sp. | reverse complement strand
GCGGTGAAGCTGAACAAAGCAAGAATAAATTCCAGCAGCTCCCATCCAACGATAAAGCTAAACTGATTAAGTTCCTTGAATCATTATAAAATGGACAGAAGAAATTTTATCGCTAAAGGCTGTACGGCATGCTTATCTATAACGGTTATGCCTGCATTGCTGACTTCCTGCACAAGCACCAGATATCTTACCGGAACTGTTGAAAAGGACGGACTAAGATTAAACAAATCAGAGTTTAAAATAACAGGGAAGGGAAGCAAAGCTTACCTGTCGTTCCTGGTCATTAGAAATGATGCCTTTAAATCTCCAATTTGTGTATACCGGTTTAGCGAACAGGATTATACCGCGCTGTGGATGAGGTGTACTCACCAGGGAACAGAACTACAGGCATCCGGAGATTTCCTTCAGTGTCCGGCTCATGGAAGCGAATTTAATAATAAAGGCCAGGTTACAAACGGGCCTGCTGACGATAATCTCAGGACATTTCCAGTCCTGGTGTCTAGTAACGATATATTCATAGATATGAGAAAGCAATCATGAAGAAACTCCTTACCTTATTTTTAATAGTACTTCTTGCTAAACAAGGCTTCGCTCAAATTGATCCCGACTTACTACGGGTTCCTGATAGAGACTCTGCACGTATCAAATTAAATATGGACGCAGTCTATGACCGTCCTTTCCTTCAGGTTGCAAAGCTCCCGGTCGCACTTGGAGGATACGCAGAGGCAAACTACCAGTATTTAGGTTCGGATGGTGTAACGGAAGGCCACCAGTTTCAAATGCGAAGGCTTACTCTATTTGTATCCTCGGGTATTGCAAAACGAATTAAGTTTCTATCAGAACTGGAGTTTGAAGACGGTACAAAGGAGATCAACATTGAGTTCGCTTCTATAGATTTTGAATTTAATCCCTTACTGAATTTAAGGGTTGGAATCGTCATGAATCCTATTGGTGCATTCAACCAAAACCATGACGGCCCCAAATGGGAGTTTGTTGATAGACCTATATCTGCCACACAAATGCTTCCTGCAACATGGAGCAATGTAGGGTTCGGGGTCTTCGGGAAAAAGTATCTTAAGAACTGGGTATACGCTTATGAGGCATATTTAACTAATGGCTTTGACGAGACCATTATCGCTAACTCCGAGAACAGGACTTTTTTACCGGCTTCTAAAGCTAACCGGGATCGCTTCGAGGAAAGCTTCAACGGAGCGCCTTTATTAACCGGGAAAGTAGCCTTACGAAACAGCAAGATTGGTGAACTTGGATTATCTTATATGGGAGGTATTTATAATAAATTTCAGGATGATGGACTTGTTCTTGACGAAAAAAGACGTTTGAATGTCTTCGCAATTGATTTCAATACCATTATACCCAAACTGAATACGTTCGTTAATGCCGAGTGGGCCTGGGTAAATGTCGATGTGCCTGCAACTTATACCGAGCAGTTTGGAGGTAAACAACAAGGAGGCTTTATTGATATTGTGCGACCCTTGATAAAGAAGCCATTATTCGGCTTTGAACGGGCTGTTTTGAACGCGGCCATCAGAATGGAATACGTAGATTGGAACAAAGGGAATTTTAATTCAACGGGCGGTAATATTTCGGATCATATTTACTCGATAATTCCGGCTGTCAGTTTCAGGCCTACGCCCCAAACCGTTATCAGGTTAAACTACCGGTATAATTGGCAAACCGATCTTCTGGGCAATCCAGCAGCTAAACTGGCAGGTTTTCAGTTTGGTGTATCTACATACTTTTAATATTGTAATTCTGAAGTACATTATAATTATATAAACTTTCCGATCTATTATATAATAAAGTAAACCATTTGATAGTTATCTTTGTTGCACTAATTCAACTTAACAACATATTGTTTTAATGAGAATTTCATCCATACAGTTTAAAGCAGCCTTTTTGCTATTCGTATTCTCCCTGAGTACGATTGTAGGGTTCGCTTGTTCTGTAGGGTTAAATACGACCTTGAACGCCGATCACCATAAAGAACCGACCGGTCATCAACACAAAAGCCATGAGCATGGCAAATCTCATGTGCATGCCGCTTCTGCTGATCATCATCAGACTCCAGTAAGCCCTCACCAGAAGCCGTCTGACCACCACCAGGAAGAGGCTAATCACCATAAACAAGTTAGCAATCCCCAGGAAAACCCCGAGGACAATTGCTGTAAGGATGAAGTAGCTAAATTTGAAAAAGGTGAGAAACGTGCGCCGCAATTTTTTAATTACAATTTAGAGCCCCTGTTCGTTACGTTAGGGTTTATAACCACCTTTAATAGAGATGTGCTGGAATCTGATCTTCACTTACCCAGCAATAAATATTTTGTACGAAATCACCATCCGCCCATAGCGGATACCCGTATAGCTATCCAGAGTTTCCTGATTTGATTTTTGTTTAAAGTTTGATACCCATGGTCATTATTTGAGCCATGCAAGTAATTATTTGCTTTAAACATTAAAATCATTTCAAAATGAAAAAGATATTTTTTATAGTTGCATTCATTGCAACCGGACTGGTGCAATCCTATGCGCTAGATAGACCGACCCTTCACGGCGACCTGCTTACCCACTATTATGCAATCAAAGATGCTTTAGTAGCCAGCAAAGCTGACCTAGCTGCAACTCATGCTGCTGAATTTGTCAAAACAGCTGCTTCTGTTGATGCAAAAAACCTCCCAGATGACAACCGGGCACTGTTGGTCAAGGGTGCTGCTGCTATCGCAAACGCTAAAGATCTGAAAAAGCAAAGAGAACTTTTCTCGGCTTTCTCTGAAAATATGGCCGCCTTAGCCAAAGTTACAAAACTTGGTCACGGTGATATTTATAAGGCGTATTGCCCGATGAAGAAAGCCAGCTGGCTTAGTAAAGAGCCTGCGATTAAGAACCCTTATTACGGCAGCGCTATGCTTACCTGCGGTAAAGTTGTAGAAACCCTTAAATAATTCTAATCAAATAAGGCCATGGGCACATTGTATCCTATGGCCTTACTATGGAATTCTAACTTATTACATCATTCGATACTTATTAAAATATTGCGGTTGGTTTTTATAAAAAATACCGCCGTTAAAAATAATTAAAAACCAAAAACATGAAAACA
>NZ_JBASJU010000244.1:0-1604 GCF_049655485.1 Daejeonella sp. | reverse complement strand
GAAGCAGGATACAGACTCCGAAAAGGCAATTTGTCAGCAGGATTAAACGCTTACGCGATGATGTATGACGATCAGCTGGTGCTCACTGGAAAGATAAATGATGTGGGCGAATATATCCGCCAGAATGCAGAGGATAGTTACCGTGTAGGTATCGAACTCGACAGCAGATTACAGCTTAACAGCCAGCTTGCCTGGGGGCTTACTGCATCATTAAGTGATAATAAGATCAGGAACTTTACTGAATTTGTAGATGATTATGACAATGGAGGCCAGATCCAAAATGACTATAAGAACACCAACCTCGCATATTCGCCGGAATTCATCGGCTCCAGTGAAATAAGTTTCCGCCCTTTCAGGAGGACGGAAATTGCATTGCTGAGTAAATATGTGAGTGAGCAATTTCTTGATAACACATCCAATTCCACCAGGAAACTGGATGCATTCTTTGTAAATGATCTTAGGCTTGGCTACAATACTGCTTTTAAAGGAGTTAAGAATATCGGCCTTACATTACTGATTAACAATGTACTTTCAGAGAAGTATGAATCAAATGGCTATACATTCAGTTATCTGTATGGTGGTGCATTTACTACAGAGAATTTCTATTTTACACAGGCGCCGAGGAATTTTTTACTTGGATTGAGTTTGAAGTTTTAGTGGAAGAACGGGTTTAATGCTATGCCATGACAGAAAATTAAGTGCAATGAAATGTTAGGCGAGCAGGACGCATATTTTACCGCAGAGTACGCAGAGTTTTCGCAAAGTGCGCAGAGCCTGGCTTTAAATTAGCCATTCTACCACAAATTTTCGATACATGATAAAACCCATTTTAAAAGCTTTGCGAACTCTGCGTTGTACTTTGCGTACTCTGCGGTTAAAATTATTTTAAGGGTCATTATATCATGAAAAAATACATCTCTAAATTCCATTACCTAACCCAGGACCTGCCTCATCGCAGCCACGTTGAACAAACAGAAATCGCCTGTAAAGCCGGCGCAAACTGGATTCAATACCGGTGCCTAAGTAAATCCGATGATGATCTCATTTCCGAGCTTCATCAGGTTGCTTCAATTTGCGATGACTGGGGGGCAACGCTCATATTAACCGATCATTATCATTTGCTGGATAAAGTAGATGCACAAGGTGTACATTTGGAGAATATGAATGCAGATTTCAAGGAGATCCGCAAACTCATTAGCGATGACAAGACTTTAGGAGCTTCTGCAAACTCGATTGAAGATATCAAAAGGGTGTATGCAACCGGGGTTGTGGACTATATTGGCTGCGGCCCTTTCGCCCACACGGATACCAAGCCGAATGATTATTCACTGCTGGGAATTGAAGGGTATAAAACAATAACCCAAAAGATGCTGCAGGAACAGATTGATATTCCTGTTTTGGCAGTAGGCGGGGTAGCCTTATCTGATGTTGAAGCACTTCTTTCCACAGGGATTTATGGAATAGCTGTTTCAGCAGCGGTAAATTTAGCGGAAGACCCAGGGGTGGCGGTGAAGGAGCTTTACAAAGCGATCTATTGAGAAGAGCGATCAAGCCCGCCTGCAGGCAGGAAGCAAAGAACAGGGAACAAAGACTAAACCCACCGG
>NZ_JBASJU010000243.1:0-9253 GCF_049655485.1 Daejeonella sp. | reverse complement strand
GGCTACATATATATGATGACTAATAAATACAAAACAACCCTTTATATCGGGGTGACCTCTGACCTGCGTTCAAGGGTCTTACAACATAGGGAGCATCACTTTCCAGATAGTTTCACTGCAAAATACAATCTCACGGAATGCGTTTATTTTGAATATTTCCCGACTATAGTGCAAGCTATTAAAAGGGAGAAAGAGCTTAAAAAATGGCGCCGTGAAAAGAAGAACCAGCTAATCAATTTAACCAACCCTAAATGGAGCGATCTATGTGAGGAAATTCAAAAGAAATAACATTTCGACGAGCGACCGGAATTACAATAATTATCTGGCACGTGCCGCGAGGAGAAATCTGCCCTCCCCCTAAAAACCGCCGTCATCCCGAAGCGCAGCGAGGGACCTCACTTTTATAATTACCCCCCGTTCGTCATCCCGAGCGCAGCGAGGGACCTCAATATCTAATGTCCTCTTCCAATCCCAACTTTTGATTTTACGACTTAAAATTCCACCTTTACATAGTGAACCAAATAAACTCCCTTTTCAATATCCAATTCCCAATTATCCAGGCGGGGATGGTATGGTGCAGCGGCTGGCGTCTGGCTTCTGCGGTTTCTAATGCCGGCGGGTTGGGACTGATCGGTGCCGGTTCTATGAGTGCCGAGCTTCTACGGGAGCATATCCAGAAATGCAAACTTGCAACTTCGAAGCCTTTTGGGGTAAACGTCCCTCTTTTATATCGTGATATTGACAAGGTGTTTGAGGTTTTGGTTGAAGAAGGGGTGAAGATTGTTTTTACCTCTGCGGGAGACCCGTCGAAATGGACACCTTATCTCAAAGCCAACGGAATTAAAGTGGTGCATGTCATCGCCAATAAGAAATTTGCCTTAAAGGCTGAAGCCAGTGGTGTAGATGCCATAGTTGCTGAAGGCTTTGAAGCTGGGGGTCATAATGGCCGGGAAGAAACGACTACCCTTTGTCTTATACCGGAAATTTGCGAGGCTGTTTCGATTCCTGTTATTGCCGCAGGCGGCATTGGAAGTGGTAAGGCTATGCTCGCGGCATTTGCGCTTGGCGCGGACGCGGTTCAGGTGGGTTCGCTTTTTGCAGCGGCCATTGAATCGTCGGCGCATGAGAATTTTAAAGATGCCATACTTAATGCGAAAGAGGGCGATACCAAGCTCAGCATGAAGGCGCTTATCCCCGTAAGGCTGATGAAAAACGAGTTTTTTCAAAAGGTTGAACAAGCTGAGGCGGATGGCGCTGATCGCTCGGACTTGCTTGAGCTTTTAGGAAAGGGAAGAGCAAAACGCGGAATGTTTGAAGGTGATCTGGCAGAGGGGGAATTGGAGATCGGGCAAATCGCTTCAGCTATTAATGAGATTAAACCAGCCAGGGTTATTCTAAATGACTTGTGGTATGGTTTTATAAAAGAGAAAGAGCGAATCACTAACTTGTCGGTTTAAGGATATGAAGCATTTAGATATTATCATCAGTGGCCGGGTACAGGGTGTTTTTTTCAGGGCTACAAGCAAGGCAGTCGCGGATCAGCTGGGGGTTAAAGGTACGGCACGAAATGCCTCTGATGGAACGGTAGTTATTGAGGCTGAAGGCGATGAATTTTCGCTCGATCTATTCCTGGAATTTTGTAATAAAGGATCAGATCGCTCCGCTGTTGAAAAAGTGGTTGTCACCGATGGTGAAATGAAAAATTACCGCAATTTTGAAATACTAAGAAAATAATGCAAATCCCCCTTCTCATTGTCGGCAATTAAAAAATTCGCGGGTCAGACTGCTATTTACGGGCTCAGCACAGTTATCTCCAGGCTGCTTAACTTCATTCTGACGCCTTATTACGTGCTTATCTATCCCGCAAAGGTGTATGGGATATTTACGGTGATGTTTAGCTGGGCTTCCATGCTGAGCGCGATGCTGGCCTTCGGAATGGAAACAACCTTCTTCCGGTATCTTAATAAATACGAAAACGAGAAAGAAAAGGTCTATAATAACACCTTTATAGCCATCCTTTCATTAGCTATTATATTCCTGACCTTTTCCAGCCTTTTTGCAGGGGACATCGCCGTGTGGATGCAGAACGGCAAGGCCTACGATGCGGATTATGTCACATACATTCAATTGTTTATTGGAATCCTGGTTATAGACGCCCTTGCGGTGATCCCTTTTGCCAAAGTCAGAGCTGACGGACGGCCGATCAGATATAGCATTATTAAGTTTGCCAACATCCTGACCTTTGTCGGACTGAATCTCTTCTTTTTATTTGCAGTTCCCTTTATCATTAAAGAGAATCTTCCAGCGGCCGACTTTATGAAGAGCTGGTATCGCGAAGGCTGGGTCGGCTATGTCTTTCTTTCCAATCTTATTGCGAGCTTACTTACGCTCATCCTTTTATTGCCTGAATTACTCCAGATCAGATTAAAATACGATGGAGAATTGCTGAAGGACATGCTGGTTTATAGCACGCCTGTTCTCATCGCTAACATTTCCTTCATCATTAATGAAAACGTCGATAAGATTTTCCTGGGACATCTATTGCCTCCTTCCGTTTCGGATATTCAGGTTGGGATTTATGGGGCATGTTCTAAAATCGCCATTTTCCTGAGTATCTTCATTCAGGCTTTCAGGCTGGGTGCGGAACCTTTCTTCTTCAGTCATGCGAAGAACAAAAATTCTGGTGAAACCTACGCTCAAATAATGAATTATTTCGTGATCGCGGTATGCCTCATCTTTATCATGCTCGTCGCAAATATAGAGCTGCTGAAATATTTCATACGGGGCGAGGATCCGGTTCAAAGAGCATTATATTGGTCGGGATTGCAAGTTGTACCTATACTTTTATTTGGCTATGTAAGCCTCGGGATTTATATCAACTTATCTGTGTGGTACAAATTGTCGGATCAGACACGATATGGTTTATACATTTCCGGGATTGGCGCCATACTCACTGTTATTCTTAACATTATTTTCATACCTGAATACGGTTACATCGCATCAGCGTGGATCTCATTGAGTGCCTACACGGTGATGATGATCTTTTCTTACCTCTGGGGACAAAAGAATTACCCGATTCCGTATAATCTTAAAAAGAATCTCATTTACCTCCTGGTTTCTATTTGCATTGTATATGTATCATTTGTAGTATTTAACCGTAATTTGATCATTGGAAATACCCTGTTTATTATCTTTACGTTAATAACCTTTTATATGGAGCGTCATAATTTTATGGCTTTTCTGGGTACCAAAGGTTCAGATGAAGACGCTGCCAGCCCGATTGATGGAAATAAGAATAATAAATAGATCAGGGCACGTGTTGCCTGCCTATGAAACAGCAGCTTCTGCGGGAATGGACCTCAGGGCTTATCTTGCAGAACCGGTTATGATTGCCCCGATGGAGCGAAAGCTGATTCCCACAGGCTTATTTATAGAATTGCCTGTTGGTTTCGAGGCGCAGATCAGGCCAAGGAGTGGCCTGGCATTAAAACACGGCATAAGCATTTTGAATTCGCCGGGAACTATTGATGCGGATTACAGGGGGGAGTTAAAGATTTTGTTGATTAACTTCTCGGATAAGAGTTTTGAAGTAGGCAATGGAGATCGGATTGCGCAAATGGTTATTTCGAAACATGAACGAATTGATTGGGATGAGGTTGAGGTTTTGACGGAAACGGTGAGGGGTGAAGGGGGATATGGGCACACGGGGGTTTGAAAGTAGAAACTTGAAAACTGAATTTGAAAACTGAAAAAGAATTGAAAAGTGAAGATGGAAGCGAGGGCTAACGACACGCGCCGTGCGGCACAGCGGCTTGGGCCGCGTGCCGTTAACGAGATCCCCGAATAAATCGGGGAAGAGCGGCCTCGCAGTCTTGATACTTGATACCTGATACTATACGAATGAAACTACTCATAACATTAGCACTCGCGGTGTTCATCACCGGGCTAAGCGCTCAGACCAGGTCCGGGCCTGTTATAGTAGTGGGTAAGGTTTTGAGTCAGAAAGATAGCCTTCTGACAAGGGAGGTGTTTTTTGAAGGCCTTAATGAAAAATTAAAGGAGAACTATCAGGAAGCATCTGTTTTATTTAATAAGGTGCTGGAGATCGATCCTGCAAACGATGCGGCGATGTACGAGTTGGCTAATTTTAGCATGGCTCAGAATAAACCGACCGAGGCTGAGCGCCTGATCCGCAATGCGGTGACCGTGAAGCCGGATAATAGCTGGTATTGGTCGTTTTTAGCGGATATTTATAAAAAAACAAACAATATTTCTGAACTGGTTCTGGTTCTTGAAGAATTGATCAGGCTCAGGCCCGGCAAAGAAGATCATTTTTACGATCGTGCTAATGCCTTTATGATTCTTAAGAAGACAGACCAGGCAATTGCAGCATATAGCGAGATTGAATCGAAATTTGGAACATCGCAGGACTTGACGGCGGCAAAGCAGCGTATCCTGCTGCAGCAGGGCAAACCTGAAAAGGTGGAGGAGGAATTGGAAAAGCAAATCGCAGACAATCCTGATAATATTCGCAATTATTTATATCTCAGCGAGGTTTATGTTAAGTCTGGGGATAGAAAGAAGGCTCTGGAAATTCTAAGCCGTGCAAAAAATATTGAGCCGGCAAATGCCATGATCCGGCTTGCTCTTGCCGATAATTATAAGGCTTTAAAGCAGTTCGACAATACTTTCATTGAACTGAAAGTCGCTTTTGCAGATCCTGATCTGAATATTGATGAGAAGGTTAGGATAGTCCTGTCGTTTTTTCCCATGTTCGCGGATGTTAAAGCACGTGGTTTTGCAAGCGAGTTAGCTGCTATAATGACGAAAACGCACCCGGATGAAGCCAAGGCATTTGCCGTATATGGCGATGTGCTTTTTCAGGATAAGAAATATGCTGAAGCGCGGGATGTCTATAAAAAGGCAGTAAAGCTGAACGACCGGATTTACCAGATCTGGGAACAATTAATAAGAATTGAAGTTAGCCTCGGCGATTATCAGCAAGCTATTTCCGATGGAGAAGAAGCCTTGACTATTTTTCCAAATCAGGCTGAATTATATTTGTTTACAGGCATTGCTTATGCTCAGACTAAGAAGCATGATAAAGCGGTGTCCTATCTCACCAATGCCGCAGATCTGGAGACAGAGGATAAGGAAGTCCGTGCGCAGATATTTTCGACCCTGGGCGATTCATACAACGCGCTGAAAAAATTCAAGGAGTCTGATGAGGCCTATGAAAAATCGCTTGTAATAGATCCGGACAATAGTTATGTACTTAATAACTATGCTTATTATCTGTCAATACGAGGCGAGAATCTGGAAAAGGCTGAGAAAATGGCCAAACGTTCAGTCCAGCTGGATCCCAATAATGCCTCTTCAGAAGATACCTATGCATGGATTTTGTTTAAACTTAAAAGATATGCAGAGGCTAAAACATGGATTGAGAAAGCGCTACGAAATGATACCACTAATAGTTCGACCCAAATGGAACATTATGGAGACATTTTGTATTTACTAGGAGAACGGGATCTTGCTTTACAACAGTGGATAAAAGCTAAGGGCAAGGATCCGGGATCCGAAATTTTAAACAGAAAAATTAATGAGAAGAGATATATTGAGTAGGAGCGTTATCGTATTATTACTATTTGGATTTTTTGTTTCCTGTAAAACGACTAAAGCGGTTGGAACTGGCGGCATGCCACCGAAAACGGTGCCAGCTGATCCTGGTACAGGAATTAATCCTACGGTAAATACGGCGCGCGCGGAAAAGCTCGCTGCTGTAAAAAGCAATGAAATTAATTTTACCACTTTATCGGGCAAAGCGAAGGCAGCTCTTAATATAAGCGGTAATTCAAACGATGTGACTATGAACATCCGGATGAAGAATAATGAGGCAATTTGGGTTTCCATTACTGCGATAGCGGGTTTGGAAGTTGCCCGGGCACTTATAACCCCGGATAGCGTGAGGGTTATTAATCGTCTGGAAAACGTGTATATCACCAAGCCCTTTTCCTATCTCTACGAATTCACGAATAATAAAATAAATTTTGCCACCTTGCAATCCGTGTTGGTTGGTAATACGATTACGGGATTTATTACTGAATCTACCAACGTGGATCTCTCCGACGCTCAGGTAGAACTGAAATCCAGTATAGGGTCACTGATTTATGAACTCATGTTAAATGATCAGAATAAAGTGGTACAGTCAAATTTAACGGATTCGGGTGCAGCGCAATCCCTTGTAGTTAATTATGGTGATTTTCAGGCGATACCGCAGCAAGCTTTTCCGCACTCAATTGTGATGAAATCACAGGCGAAAAATAAGAGTATAAATTTGGATCTTAAGTTTACAAAGGTCGAACTTGACGTCCCAGTGGAGATACCATTTCGTGTTCCTGATCGTTATACGATCAAAAATTAAATACATTTGTTTTAATGAAGTTGCTGAGGTTTTTCTTATTTCTATCTTTTTTTGGATTGTGTTCCATCGCTTATGGCCAGAGTAGTTCTGAGCTTAAACGGAGGAAGGAAGCCCTGACACGGGAAATTGAGTCGCTGAATAAGAGCCTGAATAAAACTGCAAACAACAAGAATCTTTCCTTAAAACAAATCCGTGCTTTAAATGCCCAAATCCGCCTTAGGGAGGAAAAGATAAGTACTATAAACTCGGAAGTCAGGCTCCTGGATAACCAGATTTCTGATAATACGAATACGGTGCGCTCACTTCAATCGCAGCTAAACAAGCTAAAAAAGGAGTACGCAGGAATGGTTCTTTTTGCATTCAGGAATCAGAGTTCTTACAGTAAGCTGATGTTTATTTTTGCTTCGGGCAACTTTAATCAAGCCTATAAAAGACTGAAATACCTCCAGCAGTTTAGCGAATATCGTAAGAAGCAGGCGAAGTATATTGAAGGCACAGCAGAGGATCTCAATATTAAGATTAAGGAATTAGACCGGAATAAGCAGCAGAAAAGCCATCTTCTTGACGATCAGCAAAAAGAAAAGCAGACCCTCGGCGTACAGAAGAATAGTAAATCGAAAGTCCTCACCGGCCTCAGTCGGGAAGAAAAGAAACTTAAACAGGAGCTTTCGAAAAAACAAAGAGAATCTGCTACATTAAACCGGGCGATTGCAAACGCAATTAACCGCGAAATTGAGGCGGCAAGAAGAAGGGCTGAGGCTGAAGCAAGGGCTGCGGCGGAAAAAGCTAAAGCAGAAAACAAGGAAGCCCCTGATGCCAAGCCTATTTCAAGAGGTTCGAGTATACTTGCAGCTACACCAGAATCTGCTAAGCTGTCGTCCGACTTTTTAGGAAGCCGGGGAAGCTTGCCCTGGCCTGTTACAAGTGGTATGATAATCGAAGGCTTTGGTAATCATACCTACGGCCGGAATGTCACTACGGAGAATAATGGAGTGGATATAAAAACGGCCCCAGGATCAGCTGTTCGTGCAGTTTTTGGTGGAGAAGTAGCGGCAGTTCAGAATTTCGCAGGTTCCTATGCGGTGCTTATTCGTCACGGTGAGTATTTTACCGTTTATTCGAACTTGAAATCAGTTAATGTTGCACGGGGACAGAAGGTAAGCTTAAAGCAGAATATTGGTTCAGTTATTACGGATTCGGTTGACGGCACCACTGAAGTCCATTTTGAAATAAGAAAGGGTGCCGAGCCGATGAATCCAGCAAGCTGGCTGGCAAATTAATTTAATTTTTGGGTAGTTTAATCGCTATATTTGTATATTCAGTTAATAAGAGATGTATAGTTCAATCATGTTGTTTATGAATATCGGGGGGCCGGAGATGATCCTGATATTTCTTGTGGTTCTGTTGTTGTTCGGTGGAAAGAAACTTCCGGAGCTTGCGCGCGGACTTGGTAAAGGCTTAAGGGAATTCAAGGATGCCTCAGACGGCATTAAGAGAGAAATACATAATAATATTAATACTGTCTCGGATGCTACCGCCGACATGGATAAGGTGAAAACTGCAGCGCCTTTTGAGGCGGACCCTGAGGCTCCGAATGGTATGGACCAGTATTATAATCCCGACGGGAGTTTTAATGTTGATCCCGAAGCGCCGGTTGTGCCAGAGTCTGGCACAGTAAGCACTGAAGAGAAGAAATCATATACTAAATAAAAAAAACTTATGTTAAGTTCAACTTTGTTGATTGCAGGACTTGGAGTTACTGAGATCGTTTTGATTGTAGTAGTAGTCTTGTTATTATTTGGAGGTAAGAAGATTCCGGAACTTATGCGCGGATTGGGCAAAGGGATAAAGGAATTTAAGACTGCTCAGAATGGCGAAGGCGATGGCACAGCGCCAGCCAATAAAGATCAAGATAACAAATAATTATTCAACACACTCATGCTATCCTAAACTAATGGGATACATACGTACAGTTTTTATTTAAGCTGTCAGACTACCACATTCCATATTATGGAAGGTTTCTCTTCTCTTTCACACATTCAATCTGCTTTAAATAATCGTGAACTGGTTCTCTCGGACTTAGTTGCGAATTATTTGAAGCGTATAGAAGAACGTAAGGAACTAAACGCTTTCGTGGAAGTGTTTTCTGAGGAAACGAAATCCGCCGCTCTCCGTATACAAGAAAAAATTGAAGCGGGAACTTCAGGAAAACTTGCGGGGATGGTAATAGGGATTAAGGATAATATTTGTTATAAAGACCATCAGGTATCTGCTTCTTCCAGGATACTGGAGAATTATATCTCCCCTTTTTCTGCAACAGTGGTGGAACGTCTCTTAGCAGAAGATGCTATAATTATCGGCAGATTGAACTGCGATGAATTTGCAATGGGAGCTTCTAATGAATCGTCCTATTATGGGCCGGTTCGCAATAATGCTGATCTTAAAAAGGTCTCAGGCGGTTCGTCCGGAGGATCTGCGGTAGCAGTCCAGGCCGATCTTTGCCTTGCTGCTCTGGGCACTGATACAGGAGGTTCCGTTCGACAACCTGCATCTTTTTGCGGTGTGGTTGGTTTGAAGCCAACTTACGGACGGGTTTCCCGGCATGGTATTATTTCATATGCTTCTTCTTTCGATCAGGTAGGACCAATAACTCATTCTGTAGAGGATGCCGCTCTTATTCTGGAGGTTATTGCAGGTCCGGATGATTTTGACAGCACAGCTTCAAGTAAGCCAGTTCCTCTTTATTCGAATCAGGAACCGTCAGGTTTAAAAAAGAAGATCGCTTATTTATCAGAAGCACTCGACTCTCCAGGTTTAGATGCAGAAGTAAAA
>NZ_JBASJU010000242.1:0-4946 GCF_049655485.1 Daejeonella sp. | reverse complement strand
AACAACTTCAGAAATTCTCAAAAGATTTTGATTTTGCAGTAGAAGAGATACCAGAACAGGACATCAACGACGTAGCAGTGAGTTCAACGAAGATAAGGAATGCGATTCTTTGCGGCGATGTGAAAACAGCAAATGACTTTCTGGGCTACCATTTCCATCTTACCGGAAAAGTTATCAAAGGCGATCAGATTGGTCGTTCTTTAGGATACGCGACGGCTAATCTTTTTGTCGAAGAGATTTACAAACTGATACCTGCTGATGGCATTTATGCAGTTAATGTGCAAATCCCATTTAGCGATAGAGCAAAAACCTTCAACGGTATGGCCTATATAGGGCATCGGCCGACTATTAATGGTATGACTCACAATATTGAAGTGAATATTTTCGATTTCAATCAAGATATCTATGGCAGCACCATACGAATTAATTTCCTTGACTTTGTGCGTAGTGACCAAAAGTTTTCTTCTCTTGATGAACTAAAAGACCAGCTGGCCAAAGATGAAAAAGCGGTCAGATCTATTCTTGTCTGATCAAAAAAGCCTAAATTTATCTTTTACCTGGAAAATCGAATTGGCTAAATTAAATCTTGATAAGCAGGAAAGTGAATTTCTGGATGCTACGATCCGGCAATGGAAGGACGGAGGACTTATCGACCCAGAAACTGCTGACAGACTATCCTCATCATACGAAACAAAGGGCTTTGACTGGAAACGCCTTGCCCAGTATTCCTTTTGGGTGGCACTTGCCTGCGGAATTATTGCCATTGCATCATTAATAATAGATGATGTGGTAATCAAATGGCTGGAAAAGCTATACGATACACCGGATATCATTATAAGCCTGGTTTCAGGATTGTTAGCAGCCTTGCTCTTATTAGAAGGCAACAGGCGCAAAAAGAAATATCCTGAACGTGTCTTCAGCAATGAGGCAATCATCTTTTTCGGCATCCTGTTCACTGCAAGCAGTATCGCTTTTCTGGGCAAGACTTTTGATAATGGCAGCGGCCATTTTTCTATTCTTTTCCTGCTTTCCGTATTTGTTTATGCCCTTTTGGCTTTAAAATTCCGATCGGGGCTTATCTGGGCATTCGCCCTGGTATCTTTAGGAAGCTGGTTCGGCACAGAAACGGGTTACCAGACTGACTGGAGCCACTATTTCCTCGGGATGAACTATCCCTTGCGTTTCGTGTTTTTCGGACTCCTGCTTGTTGTTCTGAGCTTTGCAATGATTAAAATAAAACGAATCAGCGAATTCCGTGACCTGACTTACGTTATTGGACTCTTGTACTTGTTTGTTTCACTCTGGCTGCTTTCGATCTTCGGAAATTTCGGCACCCTGGAAGATTGGTTGAAAGTGAAACAAATTGAGCTCATTTATTGGGGGATCATTTCAGTAATTGTCGCAATAGCATTTACCATTTACGGCCTTCGTCAAAAAGACTATATAGCCCGTGAATTTGGGATCACATTTTTACTGATCAATCTCTACAGCCGATATTTTGAGTACTTATGGGATATCACCGACAAAACAATCTTCTTTGCTGTACTGGCTCTATCCTTTTGGCTGATAGGTAGGAAAGCGGAAAAGATATGGAATGTGGAGTTTTTGAAGAATTGACTATTTCGGTTTTATCCCTAAAATCCCTAACTTAAGCCCTCAAACTTATATGCTATGAAAACACGCCGTAATTTTATAAAAACTACCGGAGCTTTCGCTCTTGGCTCCATGTTCCTTCCTGAACTTTCTTTTGCACTAGGTAAAATTAAAAACCCGGGAATTCAATTGTATTCCGTACGGGATGATATGGCTTCGGATGCAAAAGGTACCCTGGCAAAGCTTGCAGCCCTGGGCATCAAACAAATTGAATCAGCCAGAAGTGCCAAAGGAAATTATTATGGCCTGACAGGTAAGGAGATGAAAGAGGTTTGCAAGGATCTGGATATGACCTTAAGAAGCGGCCACATTGCTATTGACAATAAATGGCAGCAGACTATGGAACAAGCTGCAGAGGCTGACCAGGAATACCTTATCTGTTCCAGCATGCCAAAGTCTGGACAAACTTTAGATAACTATAAGCGTACAGCCGAAATCTTCAACAAAAGCGGTGAAGAGTGCAGAAAGATGGGCCTGAAGTTTGGTTACCACAATCATGATTACGAATTCGACAAAGTAGACGGACAAGTATTATATGATGTCCTTATGGATAACACAGATCCTAAACTTGTTCATATGGAACTTGACCTTGGATGGGTTGTAGCCAGCGGCAATGATCCGTTTCATTACTTTGAAAAATATAAAGGGCGTTTCCCTCTCTGGCATCTTAAGGATATGGATCTTCAGAAGAAAGAAAGCACTGAATTTGGCAAGGGCGGACTTGACATCGCGAAGCTTCTTCAGCACCGGAAAGACTCAGGCCTGAAGTATTTCTTTATTGAGCAGGAGGAGTATGCAAAAACTCCGCTGGAAAGTATCAAGTACAATATGGATTATCTGGAACGACTTAGAGCTTAGGTTTCCCCTTACCGTTTACCATTATTAATTGTTCCCCCATTCAGATTAAAAAGCTATGCGCTTAAAATTGATTCCTGGGCTTTGCATCCTTTTCGGATGCAGCCTTCCTATACACGCACAAGTCTTAAAAAAACCTGAAGAAAACAGGTTTACCAAGGTTGTTCTGGCTCAACGCATCGAAGAACCGATGCAGTTCCAGGTATTAAAAGATGGACGAGTTCTTTTCGCTCAGCGTCATGGGAAACTAGAGGTGTTTGATCCCGCCACGGGCAAAGTTAGTCTGGTTGCTACATTCCCAGTTAGCACTCAGTATGTAAGCAAAGAAGGCGAGGTTAGCGAAGGTGAAGATGGCTTGCAGGGAGTAATCCTGGATCCTGATTTTGAGAATAATCACTGGATTTACGTGTATTATTCACCCGCCGGATCAGAGCCTAAAAATGTGCTGGAACGTTATGCATGGCATGGTAAGGAATTACTCCTCGAAACAAAAAAAGTGCTGCTTGATGTGCCTGTACAGCGTGAACAATGCTGTCATGTGGGTGGCGGTATGCTGTTTGATAAAGACAATAACTTATACCTGAGTACTGGCGACAATACTTTCTCTAGAGCCTCTGATGGATTTACTCCTCTTGACGAGCGCCCGGGAAAATCGGGAGAAGATTCGCAGAAAGGATCTTCAAATACAAATGACCTGCGTGGTAAAATCCTGAGGATACATCCTGAAAAGGACGGAACTTATTCCATCCCTAAAGGGAATATGTTTGCGGAAGGCACGCCTCTAACCCGTCCGGAAATTTATACTATGGGAAACCGGAACCCCTGGAGGCTAACCATCGATAGCAAAACCGGCTGGTTGTACTGGGGTGAGGTAGGTCCTGACGGATCTAAAGATGATATGGAAAAGCGCGGCCCGCAGTCATACGATGAATTTAACATCGCTAAAAAGCCAGGGAATTATGGATGGCCTTACTTCATTGGTGACAATAAACCTTACCGGGATTATAATTTTGAGACAAAAATTTCTGGTGAGTTATTTGATCCTGCAAATACTATAAACGATTCGCCTAATAACACGGGGATTAAAAATCTTCCCCCAGCTTTGCCGGCGATAGTATGGTATGGAAAAGGCATAAGTACGGAATTTCCTCTAATGGGAAGTGGAAGTAACAGCGCTGTCGGCGGACCGATTTACAGGACTCAAGATTTTAGCGGCGCAAAACGTCCCTATCCTGCGTACTATGATGGAAAGTGGTTTGTTACAGATTTCGCCCGCGGATGGATCAATGTGATCGAACTCGATGAAAATGGAGGATACAAAGCGATGGAACGCTTTCTTCCGGACCTGAAACTGAACGGCCCGCTGGATATGAAATTTGGTCCTGACGGTGATCTATACGTGATAGAATATGGCAACGGGTATTTCAAAAATAACCCGGAAGCGGAACTGATACGCATTGAATATAATGGAGGAAATAGGATACCTCAGGTACAAGCCTCATCCGACAAAGCAGCCGGTGCAGTTCCTTTGAAAGTAAACCTTTCTTCCGAGGGTACCCGCGACTTTGATGAAGGTGATGTTTTAAAATACTCATGGAGGGTGACCAGGAATGGTGCCGCATTTAAAACATTTACTCAATCGTCTCCTGTACTGACTTTAACAAGTCCCGGGACTTATAAAGCGACCCTGACCGTTACCGATCAAACTGGCGCGAAGAACTCAGAGACAGTGGAAATTAAGGCAGGAAACGAGCCCCCTAAAGTAAACCTCACCGTACTTAGCGGCAATAAGAACTTCTTCTTCCCTGGTAAATCCATTAAATATGCCGTCAGTGTGAATGATGCAGAAGACGGAAGCCTGCAGAATAAAAGGATATTGGCTTCACAGGTATCGGTAAGCGCAAATTATCTTTCAGAAGGCTTTAATCTTACGGACGTAGCTCAAAAGCAATTGAGTACGGATGTTACTGCGCAATTCGCCGGAGCCATGGCAATGATCAACAAAAGCGATTGCAATATCTGCCATGCAAAGGATACAAAATCCCTGGGCCCCTCTTTTGTAGAGGTCGCTAAGAAATATAAAGGGGATGCGACAGCGCCGTCGAACCTGATTAAGAAAATTATCAATGGTGGGTCGGGTGTCTGGGGACATACCATGATGCCTGCACATCCAACGATGACGGAAAATGATGCCAGAACAATCACCAATTATATCCTGAGTATGGCTAATCCGCCACGCGTGGCTAAAAGCCTCCCTACACAGGGAACCTATACAACGGTGGTTCCGGAGGGTGAAAATGTGGATGGCAGCTTCATCCTGCGTGCAGCCTATAAAGATCGCGGAGCAAACGGCATGGCGAGTCAGACAGCTGAAAAAGTCCTTGTTTTACGTAGCCCTGTTCTTTCTGTCTCGGAAGCTAGTCAGGTGAACAATGTAA
>NZ_JBASJU010000241.1:0-31507 GCF_049655485.1 Daejeonella sp. | reverse complement strand
TTTTCAGCTTCCCTAGTAGTCAACTCTTTTACTTAACTTTGTGATTATTAATATTAAATCTTCATTCGTTTGACATTCAGTGATTTCAATTTCGACCCTCAATTATTTGAAGGTCTCCAAAGCATGGGTTACGTAAAACCCACACCAATTCAACAACAGGCAATACCTTTAATTTTAGAGCATAAAGATCTGATCGCCTGCGCACAGACTGGAACCGGTAAAACAGCTTCGTACCTTTTGCCTGTCTTGCAGCATATAAGTACAACAGATAAAAAACATACTAAGGCCCTGATCCTTGCTCCGACACGTGAGTTAGCACAGCAAATCGACCAGCAGGTTGAAGGTTTGGCTTATTTCGCCGGCATCAGTTCCATTGCAGTTTATGGTGGTGGCGATGGGATGATCTACGAGCAGCAGCGCCGGGCCATGCTCGACGGTGTGGATATAATAATCGCTACTCCGGGCCGACTAATAGCGCAACTCGCATCGGGTGCCATTAAGCTTGACCACCTTCAATACCTGGTTCTCGATGAAGCAGACAGGATGCTGGATATGGGATTCTATGATGATATCCTGAGGATAATCAGTAGCTTACCTAAGGAAAGGCAAACTTTACTTTTCTCGGCGACGATGCCCCCTAAGATTAGAACCCTTGCCAATACTATTCTTAAAAATCCTGAACAGATTAATATAGCACTTTCTCAGCCCGCTGCCGGTATTTCTCAGCAGGTATATATGGTTCACGATCCTCAAAAAGTGAAGCTGATTACAACTCTTCTTAAAGACGCAGATTATAAAAGTGTTTTAATTTTTTGTTCACGTAAAGAAACTGTTAAAGACCTGAACCGGACCTTACGAAGGGAGGGTATTAAAGCTGAGGCTTTTCATTCCGATCTGGAACAGGAGCAGCGAGAAACCATTCTAAGAGCCTTTAAAAGCAGGCAGCTACCTGTTATTATTGGTACCGATGTTTTAAGCCGTGGAATTGATGTAACTGGGATTAGTCTGGTGATAAATTTTGACGTTCCGCCGGATCCTGAAGATTATATCCACCGCATTGGCCGAACTGCAAGGGCTGAAACAAAGGGAACAGCTATAACTTTTGTGAATGAAAGGGACCAGCGTAAATTCTCTTATATAGAGACACTTATCTCCAAGGAAATCCCGAGGATGACCTTGCCGGAAGAATTGGGAGAGGGCCCGGTTTATAATCCAACACTCAGAAGGTCATCAGGCCCCAAGAATAACAACCGAAATGGCAGCAGTAAAAAACCATGGCCTAAAAAACAGGCTTGATAAGTTATTTTTGGGAATGGTTTTGTATGAGAGCGGGCCAATTAACTCTGCTAAAAGGTCTATCCGCCGAATATGTCCCGGATTACCCCGTCAGAGCGGTGCAAATTCATTTTTTGAATTTTATTGTAAATTTGTAAAGACCTGCGAAATTCATTGATCTGGGTTTGATCAAACAAATCGATTGATATTGTTCTTTAATACTATTATTAATTATTATGGTAACACTGCAGAATGAATTTTTAAAAGTGCAAATCAGCCCGAAAGGCGCTCAGCTCACTTCAGTATTTAATAAACTCAATAACACCGAACTCCTTTGGCAGGGTGATCCTTCTATCTGGGGATATCAAGCGCCAAACTTATTCCCGGTGGTAGGAGAATGTTTAAATAAGGAGATTCTTGTGGCAGGAAATGCTTATCCAATGGAGCGACATGGTTTTGCAAGAACCTCAGAATTTGCTATGCATGATAGTTCTGATGTGCATGCTAAATTTTCATTGGGCCATTCGGAATCAACGCGCGAAGCCTACCCTTTTAAATTTACCTTTCAAGTGCTCTACGACCTGTTTGACTCAGAACTTCGTGTTAGTTATAAAGTAATCAATCAGGATGAAGGCACTATCTATTTTTCTGTAGGCGCCCATCCGGGGTTCAACATACCCTTCTTCAACGGTGAAAAATATGATGACTATTATATTGAATTCGAGAAGGAGGAAGAACTCGTTAAACATTTACTAACCGATGAAGGCTATTTCAATGGCCGGACGGAACCTTTGGTTCAAGACGGAAGCAAATTAAATCTCAGTAAAGATTTGTTTAATGGGGGTGCTTTAGTGTTTAAAAAGCTGTCTTCGAGAGAAGTACTTATAAAGAACCATACCACACCTAATTTTATTTCCATTACTTTCCCGCATTTTGAGTCTCTCGGAATTTGGGCGGCACCTGGTGCGGATTTTGTATGCATAGAGCCTTGGTTAGGATATGCAGATAATATCGGTGCACCCGTGGATTTCTCTAATAAAGAAGGCATAAAGGCCCTGGAGCAGGGACATGTATTCGAGGTTGATTATACCATTGGGATCAACTAAAAAGGCGTGAGCCTGACGAGATATTGATCCATGTCATCTTCAAAAAACCGCTCACAATTTAATCCATTTGTAAGAGCTATATTTCTTAAACGGTCAAAATCGACATAAAGCCATTTAAACCATTCGCTCTTAACGGATTGATATTCATATTGATATGAAATCTGACCGTAGTAATTTTCCTTGGGATAATTTTCATCCGGGTAGAGATAGGAGATGTCAGATGAATCAAGTATAATCTGACCTCCGGCATTAAGACATTTCTTAAAGTGGGCCAGCAATCGGTTCAATCCTTTGATATCGCCGCAAAGGCCGATTCCATTCATTAATAAAAGAAGGGTATCAAATTTTTCCTGATAAGTAAAGATGTTGGCGTTAATCACTTTCTTCAACCCTCTATTCTTCATCACTTCACAAGCAAGCGGCGATATTTCGAGAGCAGTAACATCAAAATTGTATGCTTGTAAGATCAGAGAGTGTGCACCAGCACCCGCGCCAATATCGAGAATTTTACCCTTACAAAGGTTCAGAGCAAATTCTTCAAGATCAGAGATATCCTCTTCAGTTCTGAAGAATATTTCTACGGGCATATCTTCGGGCTTGCCATAATTATTATGAAGCCATAATTTTTCTGTTTGTCCAAATTGATTGAAGTCTTTTAATGCTTTTCCAAACACATCCATTTTTCGCGCTTATTTCATTGATGAATGTTCTACACCTACTTCAATTTTATTCTAATTTTGTTCAAAAATACAATTTAGATTTTCACAGGAATCGATTTAAATGACTATGAGGTCCTTGAGTAATAATACTTGATTCCTGATACTTGATACTTGATACTAATTTTATTAGTATATTGCTCCAATAAATCTACCGTTATTGTTTTAATATAATTCAGAATATGTCTACCGAAGTCAAATGCCCTTCATGCGGCCACCTATTTCCCCTGGAGGAAGCAATTGGAAAAGAGTACGAACAAGAGCTTAGGGATAAAATGATTGCCTGGCAGAAAAAAAAGGACGAAGAGTTTCAAAAGAAAGAGGAGGAGTTGAAAGGACAGCAAAAAGAACTGGCACTAAAATATGAGCAACAGTTGGCGTCTGAACGGAAAAACCTGGAAGAGGGGGTTCGCAAGAGTATCGCGGCAGATTTTGAAAACCAGTTGGTATTGCTGGAAAATTCCAATAAAGAAAATGAAGAAAAGCTGAAACTCGCCCGGGAAAAAGAACTAGGCTTTCTTCAAAAAGAAAAGGAGCTAAAAAATAAGGAAGCAGAAATCGAACTGAGTTTTCAGAGAAAACTCCAGGAAGAACGGGTGGTTATTTCCGATCAGATCAGGAAGCAGGAGCTCGAGAGAAACCAGATAAAAGAAACGGAACATCAGCTTAAGCTGAAAGAGTATGAGAAGCAAATTGAAGATCAGAAAAAGCTTGTTGAGGAAATGCGCCGGAAGGCCGAGCAGGGTTCTATGCAATTGCAGGGAGAGGTTCAGGAACTGATTTTGGAAGAACTTCTGCGGAATAACTTCCCTTTTGATGAAATTGGCGAAGTAGGGAAAGGCATAAGGGGAGCGGACTGCATTCAAACCGTCAGAAATAAATTCGGGCAAGACTGTGGAAGGATCATTTACGAGAGTAAGCGAACCAAAGATTTCGGAAATGACTGGGTAGAAAAGCTTAAGAAAGACATGCGTGGTGCAGGAGTTGATGTTGCTGTTATAGTAACGCAATGCTATCCCAAAGGTATGGATTGCTTTGGCGAGAAAGACGGGGTTTGGATTTGCTCTTTCGAAGAGGTTAAAGCTGTTGCCTATGTTTTGAGAGATGGTATCATCAAACTTTCTAATGCGGCTAAATCACAGGACAATAAGGGCGACAAAATGCATATGCTTTATGATTACCTCACAGGTACTGAATTTTCTGAACAATGGAAGGCAATACGGGAGGGATATATGAGCATGCGTCTGTCGATTCATAAGGAAAGAGACGCGATGGAAAAAATGTGGAAGATGAGAGAAAAACAGCTTGATAAAGTTCTGATAAACGCATCCGGTATTAAAGGATCTATCGAAGGAATAGCGGGAGCTGATACTATTTCATTGAGTTTGACCGATGATGAGGATGAGACATTATTGCTGGAATAGCCAGCACCTTAATTTTCCTTACCTTTGAACTTAAATTTAAGACCCGGCCTGTGCTACTCGACAAACTAAAACTCAGTAAACCCCTTATAAGATCAATGACCGATGCTGGTTTTCTTGGGCCAAAGGAAATTCAGCTGAAAACGATGTCCCGAATTTTGGGAGGGCAAGACATTATTGCGGTTGGACCCGAAGGTTCGGGTAAAACGACAAACTATGTTCTGGGAGTTTTAATGCGCCTGAAATACGGATTTGAAGAAGCACCAAGGGCACTGATTCTTGTTCCTGATAAAGATCGGATAATGGAAGTGGTTGAACGGTTCGAACTTTTGAATCGTAATAATACTATTAGAATTGTGCCTTTGTATCCTGACGGTAACATGGAAACACAGATAAATGCTGTAACTGATGGTTCAGATATAATCATTGCCACACCCGACCGTGCCCGGGCTGTCTATTTAAAACTTGGGCTAAATCTTAACAAGATCATCATGTTTATCGTTGATGATGCTGCTGAGATTATTAAGAAAGGGATGCAACTACCGGTAGCTGAACTTGCACGAAGTATTGTTAAATGCCAGCACCTTATATTTACTGAAGTTGTACACGATAAATTACACCTGCTGATCGACCAGTTTATGAATCAGCCGGCCCTTATAGAAGTTTCTGAATTAGGAGAACAAAAGCTGGAGATACTGGAGCAGGTCCTTTACCACGTCCCGGATTACAAAAGCAAACTTAATTTGCTTGGCCGGCTATTGGGCGATGCTGAAATATTCAACAAAGTTATTGTATTTGTAAATACGCGTTTAACAGCGGAAAAGGTATTTAAAAGCCTATTTAAGCACTTGGATAAAGAAGTGTCAGTGTATAAGCCATTGTTTTTTGATCACCCGGGATTTGATTCAATTAATGATTTTAAAGAATCTGACGAAACACGTGTATTGATTGTAGCCGATGACCTTAAAGAAAATCTGGATTTAAATGGTATTCCGTTCATCCTGCATTTTGAGATCCCGGCAGAGAAAGAAACATTTATTGGGCGAATTGTAAAGGGAGATGACAATGCTGATACCTTTGCAATCAGTTTCTCCACCGACATTGAGCTCGTTACAGTTAAAAAGATCGAACAAGCCATTGGCCAAAAACTGCCAGTGGCAGAACTTCCAGAAGGAGTAACCATTACTAAAGGCTCAGATAAGGCGAAAAAAAGTAATGCCCAGGCTTCGGATGAAAGTGAACTAACTGGTGCCGCTTTCCATGAAAAAAAGGCCGGCAATAATAAAGATTATAATTACAGCTCCAGGGAAAAGGCCAAAATGAAATTTAAGTATAGGTGAAATCCTCACCTCCAAACCCTAAGGAATTTCTTTTAAAAACAATTGCGCTGTAGTTTTTTTTATGATATATTTGTTCATACTTCTTCTAGAAGTGTGTTTTTCATAGGTAGATGTAGGGTCGAATACTTGTATTCGACCCTTTTTATTAGACATTAAGCAGGATATTTGGAAGCATGCCTCTGTCCACCAATTTAGGTTAACTTTGCATGATGAAAAGAAGAATAGCAATAGCCATCACTGGCGCGAGTGGGTCTGTGTATGCAAAAATATTGCTTGATAAATTGGCCTCGCTACAATCTCAGGTTTCTGAAATAGGTGTGGTAATGTCTGATAATGCAAAAGAAGTCTGGAGGCACGAACTGGGAACTACCACATACGAAGATTATCAGTTTCAGTTTTTTGACAAACATGATTTTAATGCTCCATTCGCCTCAGGATCTGCGGGTTTTGATACGCTTTTAGTCTGTCCTTGTTCAATGGGAACTCTTGGCCGGATTGCCACAGGCGTTTCAAATGACCTGATTACACGCGCAGCTGATGTGATACTAAAAGAACGAAGGAAGCTTGTCCTGGTGGTGAGAGAAACGCCTTATAGCCTGATCCATATCAATAACATGAAAATCGTTACTGAAGCAGGTGGGATAATTTGCCCGGCAACTCCTTCCTTCTACAGCATCCCAAAAACTATTGAAGAAGTTGCTGCGACGGTAATTAGTCGGGTGATTGATTTGGTGGGGTTGGAAGATGAATCGTATCGGTGGGGCAGAACAAACTGAAAGTTGAAAGTTGAAAAGTGAAACGAACGAACCGGGAATGTTCATTTGATAAGCTGATTTCGTGAGTTATAATTCATACTTCAGTTTTCAACTCTCCACTATCAACTCTCCATTCTCCATTAATTTTATTTTATCTTTGCACCTTCCATGAACAAGAAAGTCGCTTTTTATACCCTCGGGTGCAAATTAAACTTTTCCGAAACGTCGGCTATTGGACGCCAGTTCAAAGATGCCGGGTTCGAGAATGTTTCTTTTACTGATGAGGCTGATATCTATATAATAAACACGTGTTCAGTGACTGATCACGCTGATAAAAAGTGCCGCAAGGT
This sequence comes from Daejeonella sp., assembly GCF_049655485.1. Taxonomy (GTDB): domain Bacteria; phylum Bacteroidota; class Bacteroidia; order Sphingobacteriales; family Sphingobacteriaceae; genus Daejeonella. The sequence continues at coordinate 24,544 of NZ_JBASJU010000241.1, read as the reverse complement.
TGTGCAGGAAGCATTGAAGCATTCACCAAAGGCCTATATTGCGGTAGTTGGTTGTTATGCACAGCTCAAGCCTGAAGAAATTTCTGGTATTCCCGGTGTCGACGTAGTGCTAGGTGCTGCTGAAAAATTCCGGATAATCGAGTACATCAGTGATCTGACTAAACAGCCAAAAACTAAAATTTACAACCAGCCGATTGAGGCAACTAAAGAATTTATTCCTTCTTTTTCTTTAGGCGATAGAACCCGAACTTTCCTGAAAGTCCAGGACGGCTGCGATTACATTTGTACATTTTGCACTATCCCCCTTGCACGCGGCAGCAGCCGAAGCGACACCATTTCTAATGTGATTCACCGTGCAGAAGAAGTTGCCGCTTCAGGGGTCAAAGAAATCGTTCTAACCGGTGTTAACCTTGGTGATTTTGGTATCCGTGATGGTGTTCGCGAAAATAGGTTTTTTGACTTAATCAAAGCCCTTGATTCTGTTCAGGGGATAGACCGCATAAGGATTTCTTCGATTGAGCCTAATTTGCTTTCTGATGAGATTATCACTTTTGTGGCTGGATCTGCGAAGTTTGTACCGCATTTCCACATTCCCCTGCAATCCGGGTCCAATAAGATCCTGGGCCTTATGCGACGCAGGTATCGCAGGGAGCTTTACGCAGAAAGGGTAGCCTTAATAAAGCAGCTTATTCCAGATTGCTGTATTGGTGTAGATGTTATCGTCGGTTTTCCTGGTGAAAGTAGAGAAGATTTTATCGATACCTATAATTTTCTTAATGAGCTTGATATATCCTATCTGCATGTTTTTAATTACTCGGAGAGAGACAACACTCCCGCAGCAGATATGAAAGGGAAAGTTCCCGGTTCCCAAAGATCAGACAGAAGCAAAATGCTGCATATACTTTCTGAGAAAAAGAGACGTGAGTTTTACCAGACACAGCTTGGGAAATCTGCTTCTGTGCTTTTCGAAGCCGATCATAAAGAAGGGTTCATGCACGGGTTTAGCCGTAATTACGTCAAAGTGAAAACCCCATACGATCCGCTGCTGGTTAACGAGCTTAGAGAAGTGAAATTTGAAAATATTGCCTTCGACGGGGATATGGAAATTTCCGAGCTTGCCGAAATAATGGTTCACTAAAACAGGCTTCATCAATAATTCCAGCTTAAATTAATCTTAAATTTTTATCTTTCGCAGCACGTATATTTGAACTATGTTTCCAACTATAACCCATTTAATAGAATATCTCACAGGAATCATTATTCCTCTTCCGATTCAAACTTTTGGTTTTTTTGTCGCCCTCGCATTTGCTGCAGGATATTGGGCCCTTTCACAGGAGTTTAAAAGAAAGGAGAAACTCGGACTTGTGCACCCTTTCACCAGAGAAATTACCATAGGGGAGCCAGCCTCGATAGCTGAATTGTTTTTCAATGGATTCTTCGGCTTTCTGATGGGATTTAAGTTACTTGAAGGCCTCCTCAATTATTCAGATTTTGTAGCAAATCCCCAAACATTTATACTTTCGGGCAGGGGAAATATCCTTGGCGGACTTTTGCTTGGCGGATTGTTCGTTTACTGGTCGTATGCAGAGAAGAAAAAAGAGGCGTTGCCGAAGCCTAAAAAAGTTAAAGAATTAGTACACCCTCACCAGATTATGGGAAGCCTTTTAATGTGGGCAGCAGTAGGCGGATTTTTGGGGGCAAAAATCTTCCATAACCTCGAGTATTGGGAGGATTTTATGAAAGATCCTATTGGCGGCCTTCTTTCATTCAGCGGTTTAACGTTTTACGGTGGCCTCCTGGTTGGAGGGGCTGCAGTACTTTATAAAGCTAAGCAATATGGCATCAAGTGGATCCATATGGTCGATATCGCCGGGCCGGGATTAATGCTTGCTTACGCTGTAGGGCGTATCGGCTGCCATTTATCAGGCGACGGCGACTGGGGGATCGTCAATCAAAGTGCAAAACCTTCCTGGTTAGGCTGGGCTCCTGATTGGGTATGGGCATTCAAGTACCCTCATAACGTGATTAACGAAGGGGTTCCGATCGCAGGATGTGTTGGGAATTTTTGTAACGAACTGCCGCTGCCGGTATATCCAACACCGTTCTATGAAGTCTTGATGGGACTAGCCATATTTGCCTTCCTTTGGTCAATGCGTCACAGGATAAGCGTTCCGGGTGTGATGGTTTCACTTTATCTCATCCTCAATGGAATTGAACGCTTCCTGATAGAATCTATTCGGGTGAATTCTGAATATCATGTTTTTGGTTTAAGCTTTACCCAAGCTGAGCTTATCTCGACAATTCTTGTGCTTACAGGTATAGCCGGGCTTATTTGGTCAGTACAACGGGCAAAAAAGGATTCTCAAGCTATACCAGCTGCTTAGGCCATGGTGCTTCCTATCATAACCCAGAAATTAATCCAGCTTACTAAAGGGGTAGGTGAATTTATTCGCGGCGAAGCGCAAATTTTTGACCGTGAGCATATTGAGTATAAGGGTTTACACGACATGGTCTCTTATGTTGATAAAACTGCAGAAAGAGAACTTGTTAACGGGCTATCACAAATCCTCCCAGACGCCGGGTTCATTACAGAAGAACAAACGAAAGTTGAGCTTGGGGATGAATATAATTGGATAGTTGATCCGCTTGACGGCACAACGAATTTCATACATGGAGTTCCTGTTTTCTCGATAAGTATTGCACTCCAATACAAGGGCGAGCTGGTGCTTGGTGTGGTGTATGAAATTAACCGGGATGAATGCTTTTCGGCATGGAAAAACGGGGGCGCCTATCTGAACGGAAAGCGCATCTCTGTTTCAAATGCGCCAAAAATTGAAAATACCTTACTTGCAACAGGATTTCCATTTTATGAATTCTCCAAAATGGAGAAATATATCAATGTTCTCCGGATTTTGATGCAGAAATGCCACGGACTGCGCCGGATTGGTTCCGCAGCAGTAGACCTTGCTTACGTAGCATGCGGAAGATTTGACGGTTATTTCGAATACAATCTAAATTCCTATGATATGGCTGCCGGTATGATTCTGGTGACAGAGGCAGGCGGACAAACCTTCGACTTTAAAGGCGGGAATGGCTGCTTCGAACGTCGTGAAATCATCGCTACCAATGGACGAATCTCATCAGAATTACTCGAAGTTGTGAAAAAGGAGTTTGCAGACTGATACTGTCTTGCATAATAGAACATGCCTTTACCATCTAATTTGTTAAAGCATTCCGGGGCGAGACTAAGCGATGCGCATCGTAAAGAGATATGTCTTTGATCTTTGTTCTTGCTCTCCCTTACAACGCTTCCGAAACCACTTCCGTAACCTCAGGTACCATTCTTTTCAACAAGTTTTCAATCCCTGATTTAAGTGTGATAGTGGATGAAGGGCAACCGCTGCATGAACCGCGCAGTTCGACAGTTACAATGCCTTCGTTGAATGACTTATAACTAATTGCACCACCATCCTGTTCAACTGCAGGACGTACATAGTCATGTAAGATCTGCTGGATTTTGATTTCCGTTTCCGTTCCTTCGAAGTTCGCAGCCGTTTCCTCTTTTTCCTGTATATTTAATTCAGACTCCACCGCCCCTTTTACAAACTCTTTAAGTATCGGCTCGATATCCTCCCATTCTGCACTTTCCGATTTAGTTATTGTGACAAAATTGCTCGCGAAAAACACTCCGGTAACGAAATTGAACTTAAACAGCTCACGCGCGAAATGAGATTTTTCAGCGCTTTCTTTTGTCGGAAAGTCGACACTGTTATTGGTAAGCAATTTGTTAACTAAAAATTTTCGGGTAGCCGGATTAGGGGTACTTTCTGTATATACGTTGGTTGTGGATGCTGCTGTGCTCATATCATTAGATTATATGCAAAATTACGATTTTTTAAATTTACGCATCATTACTCACGAGTTATGACATGTGTATGACTACAAAACACCCGTATAGTTGAAGGGACTAATAGCTTTCAATTCCATTTTAACTTCATCAGAAACATCCAGGTTATCTACAAAATGACTTATCGTGAGCTGATTCACGCTGCTGTTCGTTCTGGTTAGTTCTTTCAGTGCTTCATATGGGTTGGCATAACCTTCCCGGCGCAGTACAGTTTGTATTGCCTCAGCCACTACAGCCCAATTAGATTCAAGATCTGCGCTGATTGCCTCTCTATTAATGAGTAATTTTTTCAGGCCCCTAAGCGTTGATTTTATTGAGATTAAGGTGTGGGCCATTGGTACACCAATATTTCTAAGCACAGTTGAGTCGGTTAAGTCGCGCTGCAGGCGTGAAATTGGCAGCTTTGACGCCAGATGCTCAAACAATGCATTAGCCAGGCCAAGATTACCCTCAGAGTTCTCAAAATCTATAGGGTTTACTTTATGAGGCATTGCAGATGATCCAACTTCTCCAGCTTTGATTTGCTGTTTAAAGTAATTCATTGAAATATATGACCAGATATCCCGGTTCAAATCGATAAGGATATTGTTTATACGCTTAAGCGCATCGCAGTGCGCTGCAAAATTGTCGTAATGTTCAATCTGCGTAGTGAATTGTGAACGGTTCAGGTTCAAGCCTTTATCAACAAACCGGTTAGCAAATGCAACCCAATCTATTTGAGGATAAGCAATATAGTGGGCATTAAAATTACCGGTTGCGCCGCCAAATTTAGCCGAGAATGGGATTGATTTTAGCTGGGCCAATTGTACTTCAAGTCGTTCAATAAATACCTGTAATTCCTTTCCAAGACGGGTGGGCGATGCAGGCTGGCCGTGCGTATGCGCCAGCATGGGGATATCAGACCATTCTGAAATCCGCTTTTTCAGCTCTTCAGCAAGCTCGTTTATTGCTGGCAAATAAGAATTTTCAACAGCAAGTTTAAAAGAATGGGGTATAGCTGTATTATTTATGTCCTGGGAGGTAAGCCCAAAGTGAATAAACTCCTTATGATCGTCTAAACCCAATTTTGAAAATTCATCTTTTATAAAATATTCAACAGCCTTGACATCGTGGTTGGTAATTTTTTCGATCTCTTTTACTGCTTCCGCATGTGAATTATTAAAATTGAGATATATGGACCTCAGATCGGGAAATTTCCCCTGGTCAAAATCTGCAAGTTGTGGTAGAGGCAGTTCACACAATGAAATAAAGTATTCGATTTCTACATAGACCCTGAATTTTATAAGGGCTGCTTCTGAGAAATACTGAGCGAGTTCTGATGTGGCTTTGTGGTAACGCCCATCGATGGGAGAGATGGCTGATAATGGCGACAAGTTCATTAATATTATTTTTTTGTAAAGATAAGGTTTTAGAATTTAGTGTTTATCCTGGTGGGCAGCCACAGAAACACTTTAAACTCTTATTCCCGTCTTTCATTTGAATATCATTTAAGACTGAATTAAAAAAATTATCTATGGAAACTTTTGAATTGAAAAAAGTTTCCATAGTTTTGCATGGCATTAAAACGACAACATATTGGAAGTTAAAGAATACATAATCTCTGAATCAGATAATCTTTTTTGTCAACATGGGTTCAAGAGTGTGACGATGGATGATCTTGCCAAACATCTTGGCATGTCGAAAAAGACAATCTACACACATTTCAGTGATAAGAATGAGATTGTGAATGTGGTGATTGAAAACAAGCTTAACACCCAGAAATGTATTATAAATGACGGTGCCGAAAATGCAGAGAATGCCGTCCATGAAGTTTTCTTTGCTGTAACAAACATGAAGGAAGTTCTCTCTAAAATGAATCCTAATTTGTTCTACGATCTTCAAAAGTACCATCCACAGGCCTGGTTATACTTTAAAAATTTTCGCCAGAAGGATGTATACGAAACAATATTCAATAACCTTTTAAGAGGTATTAAAGAAGGGTATTACAGAAGCGATATTAAGTGCGATATCCTGACTCAAATGAGGCTTGAACAAATGGACCTTATCTTTTCGAATAGCTCGGAATATACAGGAGGGAAATATGGGATTGCTCAGGTAATGGCTGAGCTTACTGAGCATTTCCTATACGGCATATGTACGCTTAAAGGCCATAAATTAATTAACAAATACAAAGAAATAATTGAAGAAGAATAATACTACCATGAAATATAAATACCTGTCATTAATGATATGCATTTGCATTGGGTTGAGTGCAAATGCCCAGCCTGCTGATACCGTGGCTGCGTTCAGCCTCAAGCAGGCAATTGATTATGCACAAAATCATCAGGTTTCTATTCTTAATGCCAGGATTGATGAGGACATTGCCCGGAATACAGTTAAGCAAACAATAGGTATCGGACTGCCCCAGGTAAGCGGAAACGCAAATTTTCAGGACTTTATAAAGCTACCTACAAGCTTGCTTCCCGGAGAATTTTTCGGACAGCCAGGTACTCAGGTTCCAGTTCAGTTTGGTGTTAAATACCAGTCGTCAGTAGGTCTGGAACTGAACCAGTTGTTATTTGACGGATCCTATCTTGTAGGCTTGCAGGCAGCCAAAACTTATAAAGAACTGTCGAACAAGAACCTCACACGGACACGAATTGAGACAGCTGTAGCTGTCACTAAAGCATATTATTCGGTGTTGGTCAGTAATGAGCAGCTGAGCCTTGTTGATGCTAATCTAGCGAGGCTCAGGAAGACGCTAAGCGATACTGAAGCGATGTTTAAAAATGGTTTTGTAGAGAAAATCGATGTGGATAGGTTAACAGTTCTTCAAAACAACCTCGATACCGAACGGGAGAATGTAATCCGTTTACTTGCGCTTAATGTTAATCTCCTGAAGTTTCAAATGGGGATGACCATCAATAGTAGTTTGGTTCTTACTGATTCGATTACCAGCCTGCAAGCAGATCAAACCGTTTTAGAACGCGATAGCAGCGCATATCGCAACAGAATCGAATACTCTTTACTGGAAACCCAGAAAAAGGTAAACGAGTTTGATCTAAAGCGCTATAAAAGCCAGTTTCTTCCATCATTATCAGCGTTTGGAAGTACTTCTCAGAGTTTCCAGTCTAACAATTTCTCTGAATTGTTTAGCTCCAACTTTCCTAGTACCATTATTGGTTTGCGTTTATCTGTACCCATAATATCCGGGGGAATTAAACTCAATCAGGTACGAAATGCAAAGCTGGTAATACTAAAAACACAAAATGATCTTGTGAACCTTAGAAACGGCATTAATCTCGAAGTAGATCAAGCTCAGACCACCTATTCAAACAGCCTCAAATCCCTGGATAATCAGAAGAGGAATATGGAGCTGGCACAGGAAGTTTTAAGAGTTTCCAAAATTAAGTACGAGCAGGGAGTTGGTTCGAGTATTGAAGTTACAACCGCTGAAACTTCTCTCAAAGAATCTCAAAACAACTATATCAATGCCCTTTACGATTTAATGATCAACAGGGTAAATGTTGATAAAGCATCAGGCAGGATAATATATTAAGTGAACAAGCAAAAACATCTGAAATGATCAGCTTCAATATAAAACAGCAACAAGATAATACTGCAAATGTGTTTTCCGCCAGGGAAAACTCAATTTCTAAAATCAAGGATACATCTATGAAAAATCTATTATTTCTCTTTATTACTCTATTCCTTGCTTCATGTGGAGGAAAAACCACTGACAAAAAAGTGGAGCTGGAAACTCTAAAAAAAGAAAGGGTTGTGATTGATTCGAAAATTGCTGCGCTGGAAAACGAATTGGGATCAGCCAATGCTGCTGCTGATGAAAAAATGGTGAGCATTTTTGAAGTACAAGAGAGTACCTTCCGGAACTTCCTTGAAGTTCAGGGACGAATTGATGCTGAAGACAATGTTCAGGTTAGTCCGGAAGCACAGGGTGTAGTAACGGCTGTTTATGCATCAATTGGACAGAATGTTGGACGCGGACAGGTGCTTGCGCAGATCGACGACAAAGTGCTTAGGCAAAACATTTCAGAGCTTCAAACACAGCTCAACCTGGCAAATACTTTATTCCAGCGTCAAAAGAACCTTTGGGATCAGAAAATTGGTACTGAAGTCCAGTTTATCAACGCCCGCACTCAGAAGGAAGCAGCAGAGCGACGTATTGCTACGCTTAGATCCCAGGCAGCAATGTATAAAATCAAAGCCCCTATTTCAGGAACGATTGATGCTATGGATTTAAAAGTAGGTTCGGTTGCTTCTCCGGGAATGTCTTCGATAAGAATCATTAATGCCAGCAAATTAAAAGCTAAAGCCCAGGTTGCAGAATCTTACGCTGGAAGAGTCAGCCAGGGAGATAATGTACAGGTTATTTTGCCCGATCTTCCGGATACCATAAACACCAAAATATCTTTTGCATCTAAAGCAATTGACCCGGTATCAAGAAGTTTTAACGTCGAAATAAAACTTCCTTCCAATGGGCGATACCGCCCTAATATGGTGAGTATTTTGAAGATCGTGGATTATACAAATGATAAAGCACTGGTAGTTCCGATAAGTGCAATCCAAAAGGCGGAAAATGGAGATTATCTGTTTATCTCTGAAAATGGAAAAGCAAAACGTGTTAACGTTCAGACAGGAAAAACCTCAGAAGGTCGTGCGGAAATTCTTACCGGCCTTAAAGCAGGCGATAAGGTGATCATTGCAGGCATTGATGGCCTCAGCGAAGGCGATATTGTTAAATCTAATTGATCTACCATTCTTCAAACTTTAAAGGATAAAATTAAAAAACATAATGGAAGACAAATACAAGGAATTTAAACCATCCAGTTGGGCCATTGAAAACAGAACTGCGATATATGTTCTGACGGTTATCATAAGCATAATTGGATACTCATCATATCTGGGCCTACCGAAAGAAAATTTTCCAGAGGTAATTATTCCAAAGATTTTTATACAAACCGTGTACCCTGGGACTTCTCCGGCAAATATGGAGAACCTGGTGACCAAGCAGCTTGAAAAACAGTTAAAGTCCACATCTGGATTGAAGAAGATTACTTCAAATTCATATCAGGATTTCTCAATAATTACAGCTGAGTTTAATACTAATGTAGATATTAAAGACGCGAAACAGCGGGTTAAAGATGCAGTAGATAAAGCCCGGCAGGATCTCCCTACAGATTTACCGAGTGACCCTAATGTCATGGATATCAATCTTTCAGATCTTCCGATCATGTACCTGAACATCTCAGGTGATTATGATCTGAAAAGTTTGAAGAAATATGCAGAAGTCATTCAGGATGAAGTGGAGAGTTTAAAGGAGATCTCGGGTGTTGATATCGTTGGAGCCCTCGATCAGGAGATTCAGATCAATGCGGACCTGAATAAAATGGCGGCCGCGCAAATTTCCTTTGGAGATATTGAACGTGCTGTAGGATATGAAAATTTAACAATTTCCGGAGGTACCATTAAAATGGATGGTATACGCCGGACACTGAATGTTAAGAAGGAGTTCGAAAGTGCAGAGGAAATATCAAACCTTATTATTAAAACCCCCACAGGTGCTTCAGTTTACCTTAGGGATATCGCTGAAGTCAAAGATTCCTTTAAAGAGCAGGAGAGTTATGCACGCCTTTTTGGTAAAAACGTAATCACACTTAATGTAAAAAAGAGGAGTGGTGAAAACCTTATTGATGCATCCGATAAGATCAATGCACTGGTTAAAGAACTTCAGGCTACAACCTTGCCTAAAAACCTGAACGTAACCATTACCGGAGACCAATCCAATAAAACACGTGTTACCCTCCATGACCTGATCAACACCATTATTATAGGTTTCATACTGGTAACTCTTATTCTGATGTTCTTCATGGGCGTCACCAATGCCATATTCGTGGCCTTGTCGGTGCCCTTGTCTATGTTCATCGCATTTATGGCTATGCCCGCCCTTGGCGGTCTGTTTGGTTTTAGTTTCACGATGAATATGATGGTGCTTTTCTCATTCCTTCTCGGACTGGGAATCGTAGTGGATGATGCAATTGTGGTTATAGAAAATACTCACCGTTTGTTTGAAAATGGTAAGGTGCCCATAAAGAAAGCAGCCAAAGCCGCTGCCGCAGAGGTTTTTCTCCCTGTGCTATCCGGTACGTTAACAACACTGGCGCCTTTCGTACCATTACTGTTCTGGCCCGGGGTAATCGGAGAGTTCATGTTTTTCCTTCCGATGACGCTGATCATCACCTTACTCGCCTCACTGATTGTCGCCTATATCATCAACCCCGTTTTTGCAGTGGATTTCATGAAACCCGAAAACCACAGCCCGCTTAAGCCAACATTCGACAAAGAGGTTAAGAAAACCTTGTTGATCCTTGGCGGTATTGCATTAATCTCGTATCTGATAGCTTTTGGTCTTGGAAACTTTGTCGTATTCCTCGCTCTCCTGTACCTTTTGCATCATTTTTTCCTGGCAAAAATGATCCAGAAATTCCAGACGGTTACATGGCCTGGTATACAAAACAAATATGTGTCCATTCTTGACTGGGCATTAAACTGGCCACGGGCAATACTCTGGAGTACTGTAGGGCTGTTCTTTTTTACGATCGGCCTGATGATGGTGGTGCCTCCCAAAGTGGTGTTCTTTCCAACCAGTGATCCTAACTTTGTGTTTGTGTATATCCATTTGCCTGTAGGTACAGACCAGGCTTTCACTAATGAGGTTGTGAAGAAAGTCGAAAATGATGTGACTAAGGTTGTAGGAAGAAATAATCCGGATGTATCATCAATTATATCAAATGTTACTATCGGCGTAACGGACCCTCAAAGCGAAGATCAGGGGCAATATCCAAATATGGGTAAGGTAACTGTCGCTTTTGTAGAGTTTGGCAAAAGGACAGGCGAGAGCACTTCTGCTTATCTTGATAAAATCCGTTCGGCGGTAAAAGGTATTCCCGGTGCCGAGATAACAGTTGCGCAGGAGCAGGGAGGCCCGCCTACAGCGAAACCCATTAGTATTGAAATTACCGGTAATAACCTCGATTCTTTAGTTAAAACCTCAGAACACCTGAAGCAATACCTGGTTTCCAAACAAATTGCTGGAGTTGAGGAATTGAAATCCGACTTCCAAAACAATAAGCCCGAGATTATTTTCGATATCGACCGGGAAAGAGCCAATAGAGAAGGAATTTCTTCCGGGCAAATTGGAATGGACCTCCGTACGGCGATTTTTGGAAAAGAAGTTTCGAAATTCAGGGACGCAGATGAAGACTATGAAATTAATCTTAGGGCTGCCGAGACCCAGCGTAATAATCTGGATGCCTTAAGGAATATGAAAATGACGTACCGCGATATGGGAATGGGTGGGATCATTCGTCAGGTTCCATTGTCTTCTTTCGCTACCATCGATTATGTTAATACCTATGGTGGGATAAAACGCAAGCAGGAAAAAAGGATCATAATTCTGTCTTCAAACGTGCTTGGTGATTACAACCCGAATGAAGTGGTAGCAAATATCCAAAGTGAAATTGACCAGTACAGTCCGCCAGCGGGGATCGAAGTAAAGATGGCTGGTGAACAGGAAGAACAGCAGGAGACAATGAATTTCCTTGGAACTGCATTGATGATCTCCATGGGACTGATTCTGATTATCCTGGTGGCACAGTTTAATTCGATATCAAAACCATTAATTATCCTGAGCGAAATCGGTTTAAGTATAATCGGAGTGTTATTAGGTGTAACAATTTTCCGGATGGATATGTCTATAGTTATGTCAGGTGTTGGTATCGTTGCCCTGGCTGGTATCGTGGTTCGTAATGGTATACTCCTGGTAGAGTTTACCGAATTAATGATTGAACAGGGGATGGAAGTGCGTGAAGCCATATTAGAAGCAGGCCGGACACGAATGACGCCTGTGTTGTTAACAGCAACCGCAACTATGCTCGGGCTTATTCCTTTGGCTGTGGGTTTGAACATGGACTTTACAACCCTGTTCAGCGAATTCGATCCTCACCTTTATTTTGGTGGAGACAACGTAGCATTCTGGGGGCCTTTATCATGGACCATGATATTCGGCTTAAGTTTCGCAACATTCCTTACCCTTGTTTTGGTACCGTGTATGCTGCTGCTGGCAGATTCAAATAAGAAAAAAATCAGGGGCTTGTTTAAGAAGGCAAGTCCGGAAGGCGTTTAGTTTAAGTTTAGTTTAGTTGATGAAAGCGGGTGCCGGAAGGGGCCCGTTTTTTTTGCCCAAAAAAAAACCCTCTCAAATTGAGAAGGCTTTTCTTGTAATTTTGGTTAATTAGTTTTCAACTGAATCAACAGCAGCTGCAGCAGCTGAATCAACTGTATCGATTTGTGCTTCTAGAGAATCAGTAGTCATTTCTGCTGTAGAATCGATTGTGTCTGACATTGCTTCTTCAGTTTTGTTTGAGTTACAAGCAGCAACCGATAAAGAGATAGCTAGAGCTAAGAAACCGAATTTGAATAGATTTTTCATTGTTTAGTGGTTAAAAGTTATTTAAATAATTTACACTTAATACCCTTTAATCAAAAAGGTAACCCCTCAAATTGAAAAATATATAAAAAAATATTTTTGCTATCATTGGGTTACAATTCCGCATAAAAAGTATTAATAGTGAGAAAAGAGATAAAAAGGTCAGTTCCAGCCGATAGTGAGGTAATACTTGGAATACTTAATGACTCGAAAGATACATTAAACCTCCTTTACAAATCTTATTTCCCCATGGTACTGCAATTAGTACTTAACAATAATGGGAATGAAGATGATGCCAAGGATGTTTTCCAGGAGTCTGTTATCGTTCTTTATAATAAGGTTAAATTGGGAAATTTTGAGCTTAACAGTAAGCTTAAAACTTTTCTTTATTCTGTTTGTCGAAGATTATGGCTGAAGCGGTTAAATGCTCAAAGCCGCACCGTGAGAAATATTGAAGACTATTCTGATTTTATCCCAATAGAGGATGATATGGAAAGGCACGAGGAGAAAGACAAACAATTTGTTATGATGGAACACGCTTTAACCCAATTAGGGGAACCGTGCAAATCAATTATTGAAGATTACTACTTACAAAATAGATCTATGCAGGAGATCTCCGAGAAATTTGGCTATACCAATGCGGATAATGCAAAAACTCAAAAATATAAATGCCTGCAGCGATTGAAGAAGCTATTTTTCAATCATAATTAAAGACAATGAACAAGGAGACTGAAATAACTAATCTGATCGATGCTTACCTTCGTGGTGAACTTTCATCTGAAGAGCTTGCGGATTTTCAAAATAGGAGAAGCTCCGACCCGACATTTGATCTCAGTGTTGTGGAGCACGAAAATTTCGTAAGCCAAATGACAGATTATGGTTCGCGGATTCGTCTGACTTCTGAAATGAACGCTATTCATGAAGAAATCGATATTGAAGCCTTAAAACGCGAAGTACGTCCTGAACTACCGATTGTTCACAAAATGTGGAACAAGTATCGTGTAAGTACTGCAATTGCTGCCACGGTAGCTTTGATTGCTGTATTTGGTACTTTGTTCTCAACAGGATACTTTGATGAAAAAATCTCTAATAGTTTTTTGAGAAGGAAATTGACCAGTATTGAGCGTTCCCAAAATGCGATAAATAAAAAACTTACTGACAAGCCCGTTATAGGGCCACTTAATCCCGGACAGTTCGGAGGTACCGGATTTGCTATCACGTCAAATGGTTATGTGGTAACAAATTACCACGTCGTTAAAGGCGCTGATTCTATTTATGTTCAGAATTCAGCAGGGGAATCTTATAAAGCAAAGCAAATTTATATTGATCCTACTTACGATCTGGCAGTCCTGCAAATTATTGATCCTGCTTTTAAAGATCTTGCTGCATTACCCTATACATTTAAAAAGTCATCTTCTAATGTGGCAGAAGGTGTTTACACAGTAGGTTTCCCTAAAGACGATTTGGTTTACAACGAAGGTTATGTAAGTTCCAGTAATGGTTACGAGGGCGATACAGTAGCTTACCAGGTTTCAATTCCTGTAAATCCAGGTAATAGTGGTGGGCCGCTGCTTGATAATAAAGGAAATGTGGTTGGAGTTATCAACCGTAAACAGACTTTAGTCGACGGAGTTGCCTTTGCAGTAAAATCCAGTTATCTGCTTAAATCCATTGAAGCTATCCCTCAGGATTCTCTTGAAGATAAGTTGGTGCTGAATAAGCGTAACATGTTGTCGGGATTGAAGCCATCCGAGCAGTATAATAAGCTGAAGCCCTATATCTTTATGGTAAAAGTATATTAGAATAAAATACCTATGCAATAGAATCCTGGCCCACATCGCCGGGATTTTTTGTTTAACAGGTTAGTTTTCTTTTACTTGCTCCTAATTCATTTAGCGGTCCACTTCCCCCAGCACGATATCTATAGATCCGAGTATGGCCACCAAATCAGCGATAAGTACCCCGCGAGCGATCTCCGGAAGGACGGATAAATTATTAAAACTTGGCGCCCGGGCTTTAACGCGCCTGGGAATCTCCGTTTTACCATCGGTAATAAAGTAATATCCCAGCTCACCCTTTGGATTTTCTGCTCTGACGTAGAAATCCTGTTCTTTAGGGATGATCTTTTTGGGGAGTTTTGCACGTGGATCAAATTCCGGGTTACGCTTTAGCTCTTTTTGCAGCCTTTCAAGACACTGTTCTATGATACGCACTGATTGTACAATCTCATCGACGCGGACCTTGTACCGGTCCCAGCAATCGCCAGCTTTGCCCATTTCTCCTTTGCCAACCGGGATATCGAATTCCAGCTCAGGATAAACTGAATACTCGTCAACACGGCGCAAATCCCATTTCAATCCGGATCCCCTTAACATCGGCCCGGAACAGCCATAATTAATAGCTACATTCAGAGGAAGTATGCCCACACCAGCGGTCCGGTTTATGAAGATTTGGTTATCCGTAAGGAGCTCATCGAGTTCTTTAAGTTTAGGCTTGAAATAATCAATGAATTCTTTACAGCGCTCTTCAAAGCCGACAGGCAGGTCATAGAACAATCCTCCAATCCAGATATAATTATAGAGCATTCTGGAGCCGGAGGCCCATTCAAGCATATTCATAATGTGTTCCCGATCGCGGAAGCACCATAAGAATGGAGTAAAGGCGCCTATGTCAATACCATAAGTACCAATTGCGATCAAATGCGAACCGATCCGGTTTAATTCGCAAACCAGTACCCGGATATATTCTATCCGTTTAGGAATATCTTTGTCGATTCCCAACATCCTTTCCACGCCCATAACATAGGCGTGGTCGTTGTTCATCGAAGCCAGATAATCCATCCGGTCAACGAAGGGTATAATTTGCTGATAACTAAGACTTTCGCAGTGCTTTTCAAAGCATCGATGGAGGTAACCCATATGGGGTATCACCTCCTTAACAATCTCGCCATCGGTTATTAATTCCAGCCGCAGGACGCCGTGGGTAGATGGGTGCTGAGGGCCCATATTGATAATCATCTCTTCAGGCTCAAGATGTTCAGTCAACTGTGTATATCTGGTCTTTTCTGCGGGCATCACTAATATATACTCTGGAATTTCAATCGAAAGGTTTTAATTTATTTTGATCCCATTGTATTCCTCTGCTGTGACATAATCTTTTCGTAACGGGTATCCTTCCCAATCGTCCGGCAGCAAGATGCGCCTAAGATCGGGATTGCCTTCGAAGAGTATGCCAATTAAATCAAAGGCTTCACGCTCATGCCATTCGGCAGTTCTCCAAACGGAAGAAACACTTTTAAAGGTTGGCAATATTTCGCTATTGCGATCATTCTCCTTAATAACTTTTAAGGTAAGCTGCGATTTGTAGGGGATAGAAGCAAGATGGTAAACGACGCTGAATTTATTCTCTTCCACTCCGTAATCGACCCCTGAAAGACATGAAAGGAAATCGAAGTAGGTTAACTCATTATCTCGCAGTTCAAGGCATACCTCTGCAATCTGGTCAGGATTGATGAATAAAGCGGGCTGAAGTCCAGTACTTACCTCACTAATGATCACATCCCTGCCAAATCGTTTAATTAACAGATTTTTGATTTCGCTAAATTCCATCTTTAAGGGGCAAGCCTAACGATTTTCCAGCTCTGCTTGTCGGCCTTTTTATAAACAATCCTGTCATGTAGCCTGCTTGGGCGTCCTTGCCAGAACTCGACTACCTGCGGTTTTACAACATATCCTCCCCAGTAAGCTGGTTTTGGGATATCCCTCGTCTCATACCGGGCTTCAGCTTCATGCCAGTCTTTCTCAATTCCACCGCGCCCTTCAATAACCTGGCTTTGCGGAGAAACTACCGCCCCGATCTGGCTGCTCTTAGGCCGTGTTTTGAAGTATTTTTCTGATTCTTCTTTTGTTAATTTCTCCACGGTGCCTTCAATACGAACTTGTCTTGCCAGCTCTGGCCAGAAAAATACGAGGGCCACAACAGGGTTTTTCGCCATTTCCTTACCTTTTGCACTTAAGTAATTGCTGTAGAAAATAAAACCTCTTTCTTCATAGCCCTTCATCAGCACTATTCGCGCAGATGGCTTTCTGTCGATACTGGTTGTAGCAAGTGTCATAGCATTGGGTTCCATGATACCCGCATCCATGGCTTCTTTAAACCACCTTCCAAACTGTTTTATGGGATCTTTGGTAACATCTTTTTCCGACAAGCTTTCGGAGCTATATTCCTTACGGAGGTTTTCAATAACTTCTTTTTCTACTGACATATTATTTTTTTAAGCACAATGTGTTCAGGAATAATATTCCATATGCAAACTTAATAAATGCTCTTTGCAATCTACTATGCTGGATGTTTTTACGTATATATTTATTAAAAGTATCAAGTATCAAGTATCAGGTATTAAGACACGGTGCCGGCAGGTTTAGCGATTATATCCGGATCAATATACCTAACACCCCTGATCTTGCTACTTGCTACTTGATACTTCTCGCCCCAAACTAATTACGAAAACCCTTGTTATCCAACTATGCTTAGTCCTGTTAAACCCCAAAAAGGAAACCTGATTGTTTCTGAGCCATTCATGCTGGATCCGAATTTTAAACGCTCTGTTGTGCTTTTAACTGAGTTAGAAGAACAGGGTGCGCTTGGCTTTATACTAAACCAAAAAAGCGATTTTATTGTCAGCGATCTGATATCCGACTCAGCCTGTAATTTTCCGGTTTTCATTGGTGGCCCGGTTGCAAACGACACGCTGCATTTTATTCATTCATGTTATGATAAACTTAACAGTGGCATCGAAATAATGGATGGCATATACTGGGGAGGGAACTTCGAAGCCCTCCAGGTTTTGATAGCCAACAATCAGCTTGATAAATCTGAAATAAAGTTTTTTATCGGATATTCCGGATGGGGTGAGGAGCAGCTCGAAGGAGAACTGGAACAGAACTCCTGGCTAGTTTCAAACAGCTTTAATTCTGAGGTTATTTTTGTTGAAGATGAAGAAAACCTCTGGAGAGAAGTTGTTATTGGATTGGGACCTAAGTACGCCCATATCGCTAACTTTCCTGAGAACCCGCAGTGGAATTAGATTCTTCCATCTCCTTGGCAGTCGCTTCAACACTTCTTTTCAGTTCCTCTTTAAAGTCGATCAGCTTTTGCGATAAGGCAGTATTAGAAGTTGCTAGTATTTGTGCAGCGAGAATGCCTGCGTTCTTTGCAGCATTTAATGCAACGGTGGCAACAGGTACCCCATTTGGCATCTGAAGGATAGATAGGACGGAATCCCAGCCGTCGATGGAGTTCGAAGATTTAACAGGTACTCCAATAACGGGTAAGTGCGTAATTGAAGCAACCATTCCCGGAAGGTGAGCAGCACCGCCAGCCCCGGCAATAATCACTTTCAAGCCACGCGCAGAAGCCGACTTCGCATAATCAAACATCCGCTGAGGTGTCCGGTGCGCAGAAACAATCGTGATCTCAAAATTTACCTCAAGCTCTTTCAAAACGTCAGCTGCCTCCTGCATAATTCCAAGGTCTGACTTACTTCCCATTATTATTCCTACAAGAGGAGAGCTTGTTGTATTTGAGGTATTCATATTATTGATTTGCAATTTGTTAATAAGGTTTATTAAACTTTAACTTTAATGGTTTCTTTAACGATTTTTGCCTTTTCTATAGCCTTTTCGCGATCATCATCAAGGATCGTTACGTGTCCCATTTTCCGGAAAGGCTTGGTTATTTTCTTCCCGTAAAGGTGTACATACACACCGTCGATCTTTAAGATTTCATTCAAACCTTCATACTCGGCCAGGCCTTCAAATCCTTTTTCACCAAGCAGGTTAATCATTACAGCATTGCTTATCGAACGTGTATCACCTAATGGCAAATTAAAAATTGCCCTGAGATGCTGTTCATATTGCGAAGTGTAATTTCCTTCAATACTTTGATGGCCGCTATTATGCGGGCGAGGCGCAATTTCATTGACAAGTATTTCGCCATCTTTGGTCAGGAACATCTCCACGGCAAGGATGCCCACAATCTTAAGATCCTCAGCAATTTTTATGGCCAGTCTGTCGGCAGTTTGAAGAATATCAAAAGAAAGTGTGGAAGGTGAGATTAGAAATTCGACCAGGTTGACTTCCGGATTGAAATCCATCTCGACACATGGGAAGGTTTTGACTTCGCCGTTTTCGTTACGCGCGACTATCACCGCAAGTTCCATTTCGAAATCAACCCAGTCTTCAATAATGCTAACTGCATCAAAGGCCTTGGCCAGGTCATCTTTGGTTCTTATCGCCTGCACCCCCCGGCCGTCATAGCCATCTTTCCTTAACTTCTGAATAAATGGCATAGGGAAGTCCCCGGTCACCAGCTCTGCTTTATCCTGGATAAGCCTGAAGGGTGAACTTGGAATATCGTTCTCTTTGAAAAATTGCTTCTGTATCCCTTTATCCTGTATCAGGCGAATAACCCGGGATTGAGGATAAACTATTACGCCCTCATTTTCAAGCTGCTCCAGGGCATCCACATTCACTTTTTCAATTTCAATGGTCAGGAGGTCTACTTCCTTGCCGAAATCATAAACGGTTTGGTAATCGGTTAATGAGCCTTTGACAAATTTACTGCACAGGTTTTTGCACGGCGCATCCCCGTCAGGATCAAGCACGTGAGTAGTTATATTGTAGTTAATTGATTCCTGTATCAGCATCCGGCCAAGCTGTCCACCACCCAGTATACCAAGTTTCAAATCACCGTAAAACGACTTCATCTATATATTTTTAATACTTTTTTTATCTTCTCTAATCCCAACTCATATTCCACCCGCCCAGCTCATACCTCATACCTCAGACTTCCGACTTCGACCTCAACAAACTCTCCTGTTCTATCTTTTTCTGCAATTCAAGTATACCGCCAATGAGTGATTCTGGCCTGGGGGGACAACCCTGCACATAAATATCGACTGGAATTATCCTGTCCACGCCCTTTACCACATGATACCCGTGCTGCCAGTACGGCCCCCCGCAGTTTGAACAAGATCCCATCGAGATCACGTATTTAGGTTCTGGCATTTGTTCGTACAGCCGTTTAATCCGTTCAGCCATTTTAAAAGTAACGGTTCCGGCAATGATGATCACATCCGACTGTCGAGGGGAGGGTCTCGGGAAAACGCCGAAACGGTCCAGGTCGTATGTTGAAGCCATAGAGCCCATCATTTCAATAGCACAACAGGCAATACCGAAGCTCATAGGCCACAAAGATGAAAGGCGAGCCCAGTTTAATAGGTCATCCATCTTTGTAATCACTATCCCGCCATTTTCTGTTTTAGGTTCTAAACTCACGATGAAGGTTTTTTAAATTGGGGTCTGAATGCAGGCTTAACTCCAACTGGTTTAGTTTCTGTTGTTTCGCTGACTGGTTGCACCGGGCTGTTTACACTAAATTCTTTTACCAGGTATTTAGTTTCATTTATTTTAGAATACATGGCCAAGGGCACTTTTGCCGGCCCGACAGGTAAAATACTTTCAGGCCGGATCCAGTTGAGATCGCCTTTTTTCCAAACGTACAATAAGCCAATCAGAAGTATGCCGATGAAAATAAACATTTCGGCCAGGCTCAGCCAGCCCCAGCGGCTATCCGCGGCAAGAAGCGTTTCCTGGCTGAATATGGTTGCCCAGGGGAATATAAATACCATTTCCACATCAAATAACAGGAAAATAAGAGCCACAACATAAAAGCGGGAGTTGAACTGAATCCATGAGCTTCCGGTAGGTTCCTCACCGCATTCATAAGAACTCAGCTTTATTGGATTAGGTTTTCGAAGCGCAACCAGCGAGCCAAGGAAAAATGTAAACAGCACGAATAAGATGCCCATTATAAGGTATATAAATACCTTGCCGAACTCGGTAAGCTGCGAGGGTTCAATCATTAGCCCAAAAATAGGAATAATTAGAGAATTTGAGAATTAGCAAATTTGATTGGCTCGTTTTTCATTTGCTCATTTTCTCATTTGCTAATTCTCTAATTTCCTAATTTCCTAATTTCCTCATTTTCTAATTTGCTATTTTCGCATCTCAATCAGGAATAGCAATGAGTCAGGATAAATATAAAAAGATAGCCTCCGAGCTGTCGGTGCAGCAGAAGCAGGTAGAGGTAACCGTAAAATTATTGGACGAGGGGGGTACGGTTCCATTTATCTCACGTTATCGTAAGGAAATGACCGGGAGCCTGGATGAAGTTCAGGTTGCCGCTATACGCGACAGGATGCAGCAGTTGATAGATCTGGATAAACGAAGGGAGGCTATATTAAAGTCTATGACCGATCTGAATGTACTTAGCCCGGAACTGAAGAAGCAGATAAATGAAGCTGAGACGATGATGGTTCTGGAAGATATATATCTGCCCTATAAACCAAAACGTAAAACTAAGGCCTCAGTGGCCCGTGAACGAGGCTTACAACCGCTTGCCGACAAAATACTTGAACAAACCAATGTAGATGTTAAATCCGAAGCATCGAAGTTTATAGACGAAGAAAAAGGAGTAAATTCTACCGTTGAAGCAATTGCAGGTGCGAGAGATATACTTGCAGAGTATTTTGCGGAAAATGCTGAGCTGCGTGCCAAAATGAGGGAATTGTTTCTGAACAAGGGGAGTTTCCACTCAAAGCTAATAAAGGGAAAAGAAGAAGCCGGGCAGAAATATAAAGACTATTTCGACTGGACTGAACCGGTAAAGACAGCTCCTTCGCACCGTGTATTGGCACTTCGCAGGGCTGAAAAGGAGATAATTCTTACACTGGATATTGAAGTGCCGGAGGATGAAGCATTAAACATCCTCCAAAATATGTTCGTTAAGGGAAACAATGCATCGTCAGCGGAAGTCAGAACCGCTGTTACTGATTCTTACAAACGGCTTATTAAACCTTCGATGGAAACGGAGGTGAGGCTACTGACTAAGAAAGCGGCTGATACGGAAGCAATCCGTGTCTTTGCCGATAACGCAAGGCAGCTATTACTGGCAGCGCCTGTCGGGCAAAAGCGGATTATGGCTATCGATCCTGGTTTCCGGACGGGCTGTAAGGTCGTTTGTCTGGATGAACAGGGACAGCTCATAGAAAATACCAATATTTACCCTCACAATGGGAACGAAGGCTCGAAAGAGGCGGCTAAAACGGTTAAATTTCTTGCTGAGAAGTACAAAATCGAAGGTATTGCTATAGGAAATGGTACAGCCGGAAGGGAGACCGAAAGCTTTGTTCGATCTATTGAATTACCTGGTGTGATTATCGTAATGGTAAATGAGAGTGGTGCCTCAATATACTCGGCGTCCGACGTTGCCCGGGAAGAATTTCCCGATAAGGATATCACTGTGAGGGGTGCGGTGTCTATTGGACGGCGCCTCATGGATCCCCTTGCGGAATTGGTAAAGATTGACCCTAAGTCCATAGGGGTGGGGCAATATCAGCATGATGTCGACCAATCGCATCTTCAGACTTCTCTGGATGATACTGTCATTAGCTGCGTGAACTCCATCGGAGTGGAGCTGAATACGGCGTCGAAGCAAATTCTGTCCTATATATCAGGCCTTGGGCCGCAGCTGGCGCAGAATATCGTTGAATACAGAAACAAGAATGGCGCGTTTAAAAGAAGATCTGAGTTGAAGCTGATTCCAAGGCTTGGCGACAAAGCATTCGAACAAGCTGCGGGATTTTTAAGGATAAGGAATTCTGAGCATCCGCTGGACGGAAGTGCAGTTCACCCTGAAAGGTACTCTCTTGTAGAAAAAATGGCCAAAGACCTCGGTTGCACGCTCGGAGACCTGATAAAAGAAGATAAGTTCAGGAAACAGATCAAGCTGCAAAATTATGTAAGTGAGTCAGTAGGCCTGCCTACTTTAAATGATATACTTAATGAATTGGCCAAACCGGGATTGGACCCGCGGGAACAGTTTGAAGCATTTAGTTTCTCAGAAGGCATTAATGCGATAACAGATCTCCATGTGGGAATGACCTTGCCGGGAATTATTACAAATATCACAGCCTTTGGTGCATTCGTGGACATAGGTGTGCATCAAGACGGGCTGGTACATGTCAGCCAGTTAGCGAATAAATTTGTGAAGGATCCGAACGAAGTGGTCAAAGTTAGTCAGAAGGTTCAGGTTAAAGTAACCGAAGTGGACGTGGCGCGGAAACGAATTGCCTTGACGATGAAAACGGAGGAGCCGGCGCCTGCTAAACAAAATCACAGGAAACCGGAGAGGAATGAAAAACGGCCGGCTCCGAAACAAAAAGCAGAACCGGAGACGGATATTGCTTTGAAATTGGCGGCGTTGAAGAATAAATTCTCGTGAAGCATAACGAACAATTTGATGCTATAATAATAGGCGGTGGCGCTTGCGGTCTGATGTGTGCGGTACAAGCCGGTTTCCTCGGAAAGAAGGTTCTCATTCTTGAGAAAAATGATAAAGTAGGAGCCAAGATCCTGATTTCGGGTGGCGGGAGATGTAATTATGCTAACCTATATGCCACAGAAGCCAACTTTATTTCTCAAAACCCGCATTTCTGCAAGTCTGCTTTCTCGCAGTTTACGGTAAGCGATACCATAAATTTTTTTGAGACTTATGGGATAAACGGCCAGGAGAAAACACTCGGGCAGTTGTTCCCTGAAAGTAATAACGCGAAAGATATTGTGCGGATTTTTGAGAATCTGTGCGCAGAAATGGGGCAGGAGATACTTTGCGGCGCCGAAGTGGAAGCCGTGTCTGCCCTTCCATCCGGAGGATTTGAAATATCTTACGAGAAAGGGTCGAAAGAGAAAACTATATCCGCGAAGAAAGTTGTGATTACATCAGGCGGGCCGCCTATCCCGAAGATGGGCGCTACGGACTTCGGTTTACGGGTAGCAAGGCAGTTTGGACTTAAAATATGCCAGACAGCACCCGCTCTGGTACCTCTGACCATTACAGGGAAAGATTCAGAATGGTTTGCCCAGCTTTCTGGAAATTCTATTTATTGCCGGGTGTCAAACGATCGTATGAGCTTTGATGAGAATATTCTTTTCACTCACTGGGGGCTCAGCGGACCTGCAATTCTCCAAATTTCCTCATATTGGCGGCCTGGTGAAATCATCAATATAGACCTTATGCCAGATAAGAGCATTAAGGATGTAATCGATGAATCCAGGCGACTAAACGGTCGAAAGAGTCTTGGGGGGTTGCTGTCTGAGATCTATACAAGGAAGTTTTCGGAGGGCCTTTCCAAGTTCCTTCCTGTTGAGAAAAACCTGGCATCGCTTACTAAACAGGATATGGCTGATATGGAGAAATTGATTCATTTCTTTGAAGTCAAACCAGCCGGCGATAAAGGCTATGATAAGGCAGAGGTAATGAGAGGTGGTGTTGATACCAGCGAATTGTCCTCAAAAACCCTGGAAGCAAAAAAAATACCTGGCTTATATTTCGGAGGTGAATGTGTTGACGTAACAGGCTGGCTGGGAGGTTATAATTTTCAATGGGCCTGGTCGAGCGGCTACATTATGGCTCAACATTTGTAGAGCGTAGAGCAAACCAGAACATTATGAAACTATATATACTAATTTGTCTTTTTGCTCTGACTTCTTGCAGTGCTATGCAGCCGTCGGCCGATCTGCCTAAATTAGGTGAATCAACCTGGAAATTAATAGCCATTGAACAAAGGCCTGTAAGTTATGGCGACCGGGCCTTTGTTAAATTTGATGAGAAGGAAAATAAGATTAGCGGCAAAGCAGCCTGTAATTCTTTCACTTCAGAATATGAAATGGCTGGTCAAAAAATTGTGTTTTCCGACATCAGTTCAACTAAAATGTATTGCGAAGGTATCATGGCTGATGAAAATCAAATCATGACACAGTTGCGAAATACAAACAGATACGAAGTAAAATCAGATATGCTCTATTTTTATGCGGAGCAAAAATTGGTGCTGACGTTTAAAAGGTAGGAGTAGAATAAGGAACAAGGAGCAAAGAACAAGGATTTGGGCTACTAACCAGCTGGTTGTATTCTAAATCCTATGAATCCTATTCATCCTATCATCCTATGAATCCTATTCCAGACCAATTCTCTTAATCCTATTCATCCTATCATCCTATGAATCCTATTCCTAATCACATTCAGGGTGCGTA
>NZ_JBASJU010000240.1:0-4707 GCF_049655485.1 Daejeonella sp. | reverse complement strand
GGATAAATGGGGACAGCCGCTACTTGCTGTTGATTGCGAATTCGGTGAAAACGAACGCAAAATGCGCATCGATATGAAGAATGACGCTGCCGAAATTTTGGAGGCCGCAGGTATGAAAAATATTAGTTCCTTCGACAATCCTGCTATACCCGGTATGGCAATCCACGAAATGGGAACAGCCCGTATGGGGCATGATCCGAAGACTTCAGTCTTAAACAAATGGAATCAAATGCACGATGTTAAGAACGTCTTTGTTACTGATGGTGCATTCATGACATCAAGCGCATGCCAGAATCCTTCCTTAACATACATGGCCTTTACCGCAAGGGCTTGTGATTATGCTGTGGGAGAGATGAAGAAGGGGAATTTGTAAATTACCTCTTTGATTCCATTATGCAGACAGACGTATCTGCATATGCTAGTTTTGCTAGCAGGACTTGCAGGGATCTAAACAAAAATGCCTCCCAATGGGAGGAGTTTTTGTTTAGATACTCAACGCTTTGCTCTTGAAGCGAAATTAGAACGACAGAAAGTGTGTCGACCAATGGTCGAAATAGCTGGGTATAGCGGAATTGGATCCTGAATCAACACTTTAAATAATGCTGAAGGCATTGAAGCGTCTTGGCAGATAAAGTTATTTAGGAAAATCTTCCGCTTTAGTTGATCGTGTTTATTAAAGGCAGGTCAGGTCAGGACAGATAACTAATTATTCGTTTTTAAATTGTGATCCAGTTAAAAAGATTAATGAGCTTTTAGTAATTAACTAAACCTAAATAACCATGAACGAAAACATTAACAAAAGAGCCTTATTTTACGGAAGTTGTTTTGCATTGATTACTACCGCTTTTACATTCGCCATTAGAGCCGGGATTCTAGCTCAACTTGGCAGAGAATATGAACTGAGTCCTACACAACTCGGATTTATCAATTCGATGTGGTTTTTGGGATTTCCTATATCCATGATTATAGGAGGACTCGTTTACCATAGTTTTGGCGCCAAAAATATTATGATAGTGGCCTTTGTGTCCCATACTATTGGAATTATATTAACAATTTTTTCAGTAGGCCCCTACATTTACCCACTCTTACTCATCTCCACCTTATTTATCGGTTTTGGCAATGGCTGTACAGAAGCGGCCTGTAACCCGATGATCGCGGACTCGTACTCCGGTATTAAAATGAACAAAATGCTCAACAGATTCCACATGTGGTTCCCCGGAGGAATTGTTCTTGGCAGCCTGATCTCTAAATTTATGACTGACTTTGAGTTAGGCTGGCAATCCCAGATGTGGGTAATTATGATTCCTACTATTATTTATGCAGCTTTATTTTACGGAAAAACTTTCCCAAAATCTCAAAATGCAGAAGGCACTTCCCTTGCTGAAAATTTCAAAGCTATGTCAACACCTATATATCTATTCTTATTCTTCTGTATGGCTTTGACTGCAATCACAGAATTTGGTCCGCAGCAGTGGGTAGGCCTTATCATGAGTAGTAGCGGAGCTCATCCAATGTTGATTTTAGCTTTGGTAACAGGTTTAATGGCGGTAGGCAGATTTTTTGCCGGACCGGTAGTCGAGAAATTTGGCCAGACTGGTGTTCTTTTAACTTCTGCTGTTTTCGCAACTCTGGGTATTTTCTTATTTAGTATAGCTACAGGTCCTTATGTATACATGGCAGCTATTTGCTTCGCAATAGGAGTATGCTATTTCTGGCCAACCATGGTAGGAGCAGTGGCTCAGCGGGTTCCTCTCAGCGGTGCTTTAGGAATGTCTGTTATTGGTGGAATAGGCATGTTCTCTACTGCCATTTTTCAGCCTATTATAGGTAGTTGGATTGATAGGGACAGAGCAGAAGGTTTAGCGGCGGGACTGACAGGATTAGAACTGGATCTTGTTTCCGGTCAGGATACTCTGACAAAAATGGTTGCTTTTCCAGCCATATTAGTTGTTTTATTTATCATATTATTCTTTTGGCAGAAAAAGACAAAAAAAGATGTGATAGCAGTTGCACACTAATAGTAAATTACAATTGCATTTTTAGTAGAGCGTAGCTTGGCAGAAATTGAGGAAGCAGATGATTGCTGCTAAACGTGCAGAATAAGAATGCCAATTCATCTGGATAGGCTTTATTACCATCGGTTCCGATGCGAACAACTTTACCTCAGGCTTTAGATATTCTTTTTGTATCCTGTTATTCGATCAGGACAGCAATTAAATATCTATGCGCTACTTTTATTTAAATCTCACAATCAGAATGAAACTGTAAAAATTTTAAAAAATTATGCAGGCTGTATTAGGAATTATTTTTCACTTCATTGGCGGTTTTGCTTCAGGAAGTTTTTATGTTCCTTATAAAAAGGTAAAAGGCTGGGCATGGGAAACATACTGGCTAGTCGGGGGCTTGTTCTCCTGGCTTATTGTTCCGCCTATTGCCGCCTGGTTTACGATACCAAACTTTGTTGATATAATTGCACAGACACCCTCATCTACATTTTGGTGGACTTACTTTTGGGGAATACTTTGGGGAATCGGTGGGTTGATGTACGGACTAGGGATGCGTTATCTTGGGATGTCTTTGGGCAATTCTGTTTTACTCGGCTTTACTGCCGCATTCGGCGCACTGGTTCCTTCAATTTATTACAATTTTTACCCGCAATCAGGCAAAATAACTTTTAATGAGCTGCTAACTACATCCTGGGGACAAGTAGTGTTGCTTGGTGTTACACTTTGTTTGATTGGTATTTATGTCTGTGGTAGAGCTGGTGTTTTAAAAGAAAAAGAACTTCCTGACGAAAAAAAGAAAGAAAGTGTAAAAGAATTTAATCTCGTAAAGGGTTTAATTGTCTGTATCATCTCCGGTATTCTAAGTGCCTGCTTTAATTATGGTATCGAAGCCGGGTCTTCCATGGCCGATGAAGCAAATCAGTTGTGGAAGTCGGCCCATCCTTTAGAAACGGTAAATTTCTTGTATCGAAATAATGTAATCTATATTGTATTGTTATGGGGTGGTCTTAGCACTAATTTTATATGGTGCGTAATCCTTAATGCACGAAATAAAACATTCGGTGACTATACTAATAAAAAGGCGCCCCTCACCCAAAATTATCTTTTTGCGGCAATGGCGGGAATAATCTGGTTTTTGCAATTCTTTTTTTATGGTATGGGAGAGAGCAAATTGGGTAACGGAGCCAGCTCTTGGATATTACACATGGCATTTATTATTCTAGTTGCCAATATGTGGGGCATCCTGTTAAAGGAATGGAAAGGTGTAAGTAATAAAACCGGCATAACGATAGCAAGTGGCATATTTATCATTCTTCTTTCAGTACTGGTCGTAGGATATGGTAATTCAATGCAATAAAAATGTGATTATAACAAATAACATGAGTAAAATAGCAACAAATTTTAAATACGTAAGCTATCTGTGGGATGATGTCAAGGCAGCTGAACTCGCGGGCGATGAAGTAGCATTATTGGTATATCGTTCCAATTTACTAGGATCTGATCTGCGTTTGACCAATTATGGAGGCGGCAATACTTCCTGCAAAGCGATGGCCATTGATCCAATCAGCGGGAAAGAGACAGAAGTAATGTGGGTTAAAGGTAGCGGTGGTGATATTGGTACTATGAAAAGAAATGGACTTGCTGCTTTGTACATGGATCGGTTGCTAAGTTTAAAAAACAGATACCGCGGCATCGAGCATGAGGATGAAATGGTAGAATTGTTCAATCATTGTATTTATGATTTGGCATCGAAGGCTCCATCAATTGATACCGCTCTACATGGCTTTCTTCCCTTTAAACATATTGATCATTTACATCCGGATGCGGCTATAGCGATAGCTGCCGCAAAGGATGGTGAAAAAATTACAGAGGAACTCTTCGGGGGTAGTGTTGGTTGGGTTGATTGGCAAAGGCCGGGTTTCGATCTGGGGTTAAAATTGAAGCAATGTCTGGATGAAAACCCAGGCATCCGTGGTATCATGTTGGGCTCCCACGGATTATTCACCTGGGGGAAAACTGCATATGAGAGTTATATAAATACGTTAGAAGTAATTGAGCGATGTGCACAATATCTAGAAGATAATTATAGGAAAAAGGGAGAAGTTTTTGGAGGTGCTAAAATAACATCTCTGGCAAAGGAACAAAGATTGGTTCAAGCTTCGGCGTTGGCTCCTGTTCTAAGAGGGTTTTGTTCATCTCAAACAAATATGATCGGTCATTTTACCGATGATGACCGTGTCTTAGAGTTTGTCAACTCTAATGATTTAGATAGGTTAGCTCCATTAGGTACAAGCTGCCCCGATCATTTCTTGCGAACCAAAATATCTCCGCTTGTATTAGATTTAAATAAGAACGAGGATTTATCTGACTCATCATCCATAAAGGTAAAAATTGCCCCTTCAATTGATGCTTACCGAAAGATGTATCTGGATTATTATAACAACTGTAGAAACTCTGAAAGTCCCGCTATTAGAGATCCCAATCCGGTAGTGATTTTATATCCGGGGGTGGGTATGTTTACTTTTGCAAAAGATAAACAAACCGCAAGGGTGGCTGCAGAATTTTATATTAATGCGATTAATGTTATGAAGGGAGCTGAAGCGATAAGTGAGTACACATCGCTACCTAGACAGGAGGCATTTAATATTGAATATTGGGCACTTGAAGAAGCTAAATTACAACGAATGCCCCGCGCTAAAGC
>NZ_JBASJU010000239.1:0-8685 GCF_049655485.1 Daejeonella sp. | reverse complement strand
TCCCGTTTATCAGGTTATCAGTTTCCGGGTCAATGGCAATCTGGCCTGAAACATATAACATATTGCCAGCGCGTACAGCCTGACTATAGGGCCCTATTGGTGCCGGTGCATTCTTTGTGTGAATTATTGATTTCATTTGATAGATTGAAATTAGGAAGATCTATTTAGAGAGGAAAAACCAGTCTATTAACTTGTATAATATCCCGCCAAGGAACATAGTGATTGCTAGTGCATTAATGAAATGCATCGCTTTTAAATTGAAATTGTTTGGCCGATTGGAATCCTGCTTTCTAAAAAAATACATGCTCACAAAATTATAAAAAAAAATCCCGTTCCGAAAAACGGAACGGGACTCTTTACAATATGCTTATATACAATATTGTTTATTGCATTCTGAACTCAACACGACGGTTTTGCATACGACCTGCTTCAGTTGCATTAGAAGCAACAGGACGGCTTTCACCAAATGCTGAAGTTGAAATTCTGCTAGCAGCAACACCAGAGTTTACAAGGTAAGTCTTAACAGAATTTGCTCTATCTCTAGACAAAGTCATGTTGTACTCAGTTGTACCTTCTGAAGATGCGTGACCATCTAATTGAACACTTGATGAAGAATTAGCTCTAAGGTCAGATGATAATTTATCTAACAATGGGTAAGCGTCAGTTCTTAATACTGAAGAATCGAATTCAAACTGGATAGCAGAACCACTAACCATACCTGCATCCGGACCTGGACATCCATTGTATTCAGCTGTACCTTTAACAGTAGGACAAGCATCTTTAGAATCTGGAATACCGTCAGCGTCAACATCTAATGGACAACCTGAACCATCAACTTTAACACCAGCTTCAGTTCCCGGACATTTGTCTAATTTATCAGCAACACCGTCACCATCTGAATCTTTTAACAGATCTTGAGCTTCAAGAGCGCTAACACGTCCTTTTAAAGCTTCAACTTCCTGGCGTAATGTTGGATCTTTCAATTCATCATACATCAAAGCAACTGGATTAACCCAATCAAGGTTTGGTTTAGCTGAAGAACCTAAAGAGAATTCTATTCCAGCTGAAGTATATGACCACTTATCAGATGAAGGTCTTTTTCCATAAATTCCGTCAAGATTATCTCCATCAAGGAAGTTCATTGTATAAGCTAAATCGAAATTAACACGCTCAGACACTTTAAATTTTACACCAGTACCAACCGGGAAAAACGACTCCTGAACATACTTCTCATCTCTGTTATCACCAGCTTTGCCTTTCCAGTCAAAAGGAACTCTTGGAGCATAACCAGCGATACCCCAACCTGCTTTTACAATGAAATTAACGTTGTTTTCTCTCTTAAGGAAATCTACTGTAGCAACATTAACAACACCTGCAAGAGATACTGCATAAGCAAGATCAGTTTCGAATGCAGTGTAAGAACCAGCTGGAACAAATGATTTTGCAGGATCGTTTTCCGCTTCTAACTCACCTCTGTGTCCGGCAAGTTCAACGCCAAACGCGTGGCCTAATTGCTTACGAAGAGATAATCCGTAGCCTAGATTTCCATTTACTTTATTGAAATCATTAACACCAAAAGCAACCTGTGGAGTCAATACGCCTGCGTTGATCCCTAAGTTCCATGTTCTGTACTGTCCTCGACCACCAAACACTTTGGCAGAAGAACTCGCCGAGCTCGAAGCAGCATCTTGTGCGTTAGAAGCCTCTGCAAGGCCTAACACCGCTACTAACGAAAACACAACGGCTTTCTTAATTGTAGAATAATTCATACTTTGTTTTTTTAAAGGTTAACAATTTTTTATTAATGTAATTTACACAAAAATAGTCATAAGTTTGACATGTGCAAATTAACAAATACTGTTCCAAGTATTTTTCAACAACATTTGTTTTCTTTAAAGGCTGTATCTCTGTTTTTTAAATGTCCTAATTAATGAAATATCCTTCAATAGATAATTCTCTTTTTAAACTAAACCGTCGAAATTTTACTAAAAAACTGCCAGCTAACTCATTGGCACTGTTTAATTCCCATGATGAGTTCCCACGCAGTGGTGATCAAAATTATGTGTTTAAACAGAACCCAGACCTTTTTTACCTTAGTGGGGTTGATCAGGAGCAGTCTGTGCTGGTCCTTTTTCCAGAGTGTCCTAATCCGTTGTACAGAGAAGTACTGTTTTTAAGACAGACCAGTGATCTTATCGCTATTTGGGAAGGACACAAGCTCTCTGTAAAGGATGCAAAAAATACTTCCGGAATTGAAAATATTTTCTGGTTGGAGGATTTATGGAAGATATTGCCATCAATCATCAATTATGCTGACAAAATTTACCTCAATACCAATGAGAATGACAGATATGCACATGAGGTGCCTTACAGAGACATTCGTTTTATTGAAGAAATCAAGAAACTTTATCCCCTTCATCAATATGAACGGGCGGCGCCTTTACTACGTGATCTCAGGCCTGTAAAATCGAACATCGAGATCGAATTAATTAAAAAAGCCTGTTCTATAACCAGAGATGCATTTTTAAGGGTCTTAAACTTTGTTAAGCCAGGGGTAGCCGAATACGAGATCGAAGCGGAGATTATACATGAATTTACAAGGCAGCGGGCAACAGGGCATGCTTATACTCCGATCATAGCATCTGGAAAAAATGCTAACATTCTTCATTATACAGATAACAATCAGGTTTGTAAAGATGGAGAGATGATACTTTTTGATTTCGGAGCGGAATATGCGAATTATAATGCCGATTTGAGCAGATCAATACCAGTTAACGGCAAATTCACTAAACGCCAGAAAGATGTCTATAATTCTGTACTACGAATTATGAAAGAGGCAAAAACCATGCTAACTGCAGGGACCATCTGGAATGAATATCATAATGAGGTCGGGAAGTATGTAACTGCAGAGTTAATCGGACTGGGTTTGTTAGACAAACACGATGTAAAAAAACAGGATGCCTCGATGCCTTTATATAAAAAATACTTCATGCACGGCACGTCACATCATTTAGGCCTCGATGTACATGATTTCGCCAGCCGGTACCGACCTTTCGAAGAAGGGAATATTCTAACCTGTGAGCCAGGAATCTATATACAAAACGAAGGACTTGGTATCCGCCTGGAAAATGATATCCTGCTAACAGAAAATGGAAACATCGATTTGATGGACGACATTCCAATAGAGGCGGAGGAGATCGAAGAGCTGATGAATTCGAAAAGTTAGATTCGTGATTCAACGAAGCTATAGAGATTAAAACCTGATTTCCCGGACTCCGAACTGATATCGATCTTCAATTGATTCTTGTCGACATCTTTCATTCGCCCTTGTTGGATGAGCTTCCACGCTTTTTCTGCTAATAGAAAAGATCTGCGGGTGTTTACTTGTAAACGATGGTTCTCAATCGCTGCGATAAGCTCATTTGTCCCTTCATTACGATGCGCTGAAGTTTTAATAATGGGGATTATTTCAGATTTCTGATGAACCAGATTCTTCAAATTATTGACAAAGGTGTCGGCACCTTCACGGTCGGACTTGTTTACGACAAAGATATCGGCAATCTCCATCAGACCAGATTTGATATTTTGAATCTCGTCTCCGGATTCGGGAACAAGTACCACAATACTTATATCTGCCAATCCTGCAATTTCCACTTCCGATTGTCCGACACCTACCGTTTCCACAAGGATATAGTCAAAACCCACAGATTGCAAAACATCGGTCATCTCGATTGCTTTACCTGAAAGGCCTCCCAAAGATCCCCGGGTAGCGATCGATCTTATAAATACATTCTTTTTTGTAAACTGCTCTGACATTCTAATCCGATCGCCGAGCAAGGAACCAAGATTAAAGGGAGATGTCGGATCAACCGCTAAAACTGCTATTAGCTTCCCTTCCGATGACCAATGATTAATCATCGCATTAACCAGGGTACTTTTCCCTGCTCCGGGAGGGCCTGTAATTCCTATTATAGGAGTGCCGGAAGTGTTAAGTGTTTTCAAAAATTCCGAAGCACCCTCCAGTTCGTTTTCTATTATAGTAAGCGTCCGGGCGAGATCACGGAAATTACCTGATTTTACCTGAGTGAGGAGTTGAGCAACCGATATCATTAAATAATTCTATTAATCATTAATTTGCCTGAACATTTGTTCAATCGACTTGTCCGACAAGAATGAAATGCCAGCTACCGGCATCAGGGGTGAATCTACGAATAATCCGATAACTCCTTATATATATGATACTCCGCCCAAATCAGTAACTTTGCCCTATAAACCTTTTTAATGAAGATCTTTTTCCGGCTTTTCTCTTTCGCTTCTCCAATCCAGAAATTCGCCATTCCTTTTTTCTTTACTTCCATACTGGGGATCATTTTTGGTCTACTCAACTTTACCCTGCTTATCCCGGTGTTCGAACTTTTATTCAACGAAAGCGAGCAGGTTTCAATTAAATCTCCTGCAATAGCCCCCGCCTTTGAATTTAGCCCGAAATATTTCAGGGATCTATTCTACTTTAATTTTCAAAGCATAATAGACAGCTCCGGCAAGCTTGGCGCTTTAAAAATGGTTTGTATAACTATTGTCGTTTCTGTAATTCTGAGCAATCTATTCAAATACTTATCGGCCAGAGTAATTGAGAACTTCCGGTTGCTGATTGTTACCCGAATCCGAAGCAGTATTTTCAAAAAGTTAACAGACATCGATCTTCAATATTTCAGCAGCCAGCGTAAGGGCGACCTGATATCAAGATTCATGTCGGATGTGGTTACTATACAAGATTCTATCATCCGTTCCATGCAGGTCATTTTGCGTGAGCCGATAGCGATTATCATGAATTTTGCTGTACTGTTCACTATATCATCTGAACTGACGGTTTTTGCGCTGATACTCATTCCCATCTCAGGTTTGCTGATAAGTACCATTGTCAAGCGGCTAAAAAAACATGCCACTGCGGCACAGGAATCATTAGGTACCTTAGTTTCAAGTATTGATGAGGGCTTAAATGGTGTTAAAGTCATTAAGTCATTTAATGCTGAAATTTACATGCAGGAGAAGTTCAATGCTGTAAATATGTGGACCAGCAAGATACACCGAAGGCTTGCAAGGCGGGTATTACTTGCTTCACCGGTTTCGGAAATGCTGGGTGTTATCACTGTGGCTGCCCTTCTATTTTATGGCGGTACACTTATTCTTGAGGAAGGTTCGGATCTGGGTGGTGCAGAGTTCATTGTCTATATCATTATATTCTCACAGATCATTCCCCCTGCCAAAGGTATCTCCGAAGCTTTCGGAAATATTTCACAGGGTATCTCTGCAGGCGAGCGGGTTTTTGAGTTACTCGATGCACCGGAACCTATAACCGACAAACCGGAATCGGTTTCAAAACATTCTTTTGATGGGATGATAGAAGTGAGTAATGTTTCATTTGCCTATGAAACCAAACCCATATTGGATAATGTGAGTTTCCGGATTTCCAAAGGGCAGACTGTTGCTTTGGTTGGACCATCGGGAGGCGGTAAATCTACTCTCCTCGACTTGCTGCCTCGTTTTATGGATCCTAAATCCGGGCAGATATTAGTAGACGGTGTGGATATAAAAGATATAAAGATGGGAGATGTTCGATCATTAATGGGCATCGTTAACCAGGAATCGATTCTTTTCAACGATACCATTTTTAATAACATTTCCTTTGGCAGAAACGTTTCAGAACAAGATGTGATAGATGCAGCTAAGATTGCTAATGCTCATGAGTTCATTCTAAACACCGTAGATGGGTATCAGACCAACATAGGCGACAGGGGAATGAAACTTTCCGGCGGGCAAAAGCAAAGAATATGTATTGCAAGGGCTGTAATTGCGAATCCGCCAATTTTATTGCTGGATGAAGCCACTTCGGCGCTTGATGCTGAATCGGAAAAATTAGTACAGGACGCTTTGAATAACCTCATGAAAAACCGCACATCGATAATTATAGCACACCGTTTGAGTACTATTAAAAACGCGGACCAGATTATCGTGTTGGAAAAGGGTAAAATAATTGAAATTGGAAACCATCAGGAATTACTCCTTCAAAATGGTCTGTATAAACGATTGATAAGCATGCAGACGTTCAATCATTAAATGAAAACGAATCCAATGGTCTCTATCGTGATGTGTGTTTACAATGGGGAGCCTTATCTCCGTCAGCAGATAGATTCCATTTTATCTCAAACCTACTCTGATATTGAGCTTTTAATACTAGATGATTGCTCAACAGATTCGAGTGTCAGTATTATTAAAGGTTATCTGGAACATGAGCCGCGTATTCGGCTGATCCAAAATGAAGTCAATCTGGGATTTAATAAAAATTTCGAACAAGGCTTTGGGCTAAGTCGTGGTGAATTAATTGCAATATCTGATCAGGACGATATCTGGTTACCCAATAAAGTTCAACAGTTAGTAGAGAATATAGAAGATTATATTTTGATCTATAGCAATTCAAGTCTGATTGATGAAAGTGGCAATCCTATTTCTGGGAAACTCGACACTAAAATTCATCATGTTGATAACCCCGGATATAAAAGTTTTCTAGACGATAATTTTATAACAGGACACACTGCATTATTTAAAAGAGAATTATTGAAATACGCTCTGCCTTTTCCAGAGGATGTGTTTTTTTATGATTGGTGGCTGGGCTTTACTGCGGCATGTGTGGGCAGAGTAAAATATTTGGATCAGGTATTAACAGAATACAGAATTCATTCCCTTTCTGTTTGTCAAAAATTAGATAGTCTGAACGACAAAAAATTGATCTGGGCAGCTTTAAAAAGAAAGCAGATTGAAGCATTTATGCATGCATCTTTCCTAAAGCTTCCGGATAGTCTTTTTATAAAAAAGTTTATAAAAAAGACTGATGAGGCAAACACCAGCTTTATATCTTACTTAGATTGCTTTTATTTTATGTTGAAAAATAGCGACGAGATTTATCCCTGGTATAAAAAATCCAGCTTAAAAAAGGTAAACTTCTTGAGAAAAAAAGCCCTGGGTAAATGAAGTCATCACTAATCATTTCAACTTATAACTGGCCTGAAGCTTTATATCTTTGCCTGTTGAGTGTATTTGAACAGACCAGCTTACCTGAAGAAATTATCATAGCCGACGATGGTTCGGGAAGTGAGACAGGGAATCTTATTAAAGAATTCCAATCTAAATCCAAAATCCCCATAAAACACGTCTGGCATCCTGACGAAGGGTTTCAATTAGCAGCTATCAGGAATAAAGCCATAGCCGCAGCCGAATTTGATTATATTATCCAAATAGACGGCGATCTCATACTACATTATGATTTTATTAAAGATCATCTAAGATTAGCGAAGAAGGGCAAATTTGTATCGGGCAGTCGCTTATTGTTGCCCGAAGATTTCAGCAGGAAACTCCTTCAGGGAAAGACATTGCCATCTGATCGCAGTCTGTTAGTAATGGGTAACAACAGATTAAATGGTGTCCGAATCCCATTATTATCTAAACTGTTATCCTCAATTTATAAGAAAAATAAGCCCTATTATGTAAAAGGCTGCAATATGGCATTTTGGCGAAAAGACTTGTTTGCTGTCAATGGATATAATGAAGATATTTCCGGCTGGGGTAAAGAGGATAGTGAAATTGCTATAAGGCTTATCAATTACGGGGTCAACCGCTTGTTTTTAAAGTTTGGGGGAATCTGCTACCACTTATTTCACCCTGAAGCTTCAAGAAGCAAGGAAAGTCATAATGAATTAATCTTGTCTGAAACGTTAAATATGCGGAAGGTGAGATGTGAAAAAGGCTTAGATTCTCATTCTTTAAGCAAATAGCGCCTCAGAATAATCCTAGTGGTCATTTTTATAACAAAACACATTTATAGCCATATCAAACGATTCACAGATGAGTTCAGTATCAACAAAAGGGCTTTTTCGCGTATAAGATTCTTTAATATAGTAGTGAAATCCAAGTTCTTCTACCAGGGCAAGCAGCTCGTGCAGGGTTTGTTTTGCCTTAACGTCATTATGATATTCAAAGAAAATGTTATTTGCATTTCGCAAATTTTCTCCGCAATATTTGAGCACTTTGTCTTCCGCACCTTCTATGTCGATTTTCAAAAAATCCACATCCGGATTTAGGTAATCCAATAGAGGAACGGCCTCAATCTCCCTGGGCTTCTGCTCGGCATATTCCTGATCAATACGACCGCCCATTCCACCGTCGGTATAAAACTTTAAAGTCTCGTGTTTGACCCATACAGCCTTTTGATGAAGAACTACATTTTTAAGCCCAAAACTTTCAACGTTCTCTTTTAGTATTTCAAAAATTTCAGGATCTGGCTCAAATGCAATGATGGTATGGTGAGGGTAGTTAAGAGCAAAAAACACAACACTTAAACCCATGTTGGCACCGCAATCCAGAATTACTCGGCTTGTTTCCGATGGATTAAACTGATAGATCTTGCTTTGGAAGATCTCAGTGAAGGTGGAGGCAAAGCTTTTACCCTCATGAAATTTAAAAGGCTTATTAAGAATGTTGGTATATCCGGATTTTCCTTTGGGGTAATTCCTGATTCGTCCAAGTTCTCTAGTCTGCCTGGAGAAACTTGGTGCACCAAAATGTCTTTTAAACTTTCTACCTATACCGTACATACAAAAGTTGATGAATCCGCACTGAATCCCTTAATTT
>NZ_JBASJU010000238.1:0-1649 GCF_049655485.1 Daejeonella sp. | reverse complement strand
GCACCAGACGTATAACGTACACCTAAAACTCCTACTCCGCTCTCTTCAGCCCGTACTTCTCAATCTTACTGTACAAATGGCTCCTCTGAATATCTATATCATCGGCTGTTTTTGATACATTCCAGTTGTTTTTCTCCAATTTGTACTTGATATAATCGCGTTCAGCAAAATCTTTATATTCCTGGAAATTCGTGAACTGGTCAAAGTTTGTTGCTGCAGCGGCTGATTCATTTTCCGCTAAAGGTGTAGCAGAAGCAGGGTTCGCAAAAGTGCGTACATCCTTATCTGTTATAACTTTATCGCTAAGGATTATCAAACGTTCGATCATATTTCGGAGCTCACGGATGTTCCCGGTCCATGGCATAGCCTGCAATGCTTGCATTGCAGCTTCGTTGATTGTTTTAACCGGAATACCATAGTCCTGGCAGATTTCATTGCAAAAGTTTTGCGCTATAAGTGGAATGTCATCTTTACGCTCGGCCAGATTAGGAACATGAATGAGGATAACACTTAGCCGGTGGTATAAGTCCATCCGGAAATTACCAGCTTCAATTTCTTTTTGAAGATCTTTATTTGTCGCAGCAATGACCCTTACATCGACATCAATTTCCTTTTCGCCACCTACACGGGTAACTTTGTTCTCCTGAAGTGCACGCAGAACTTTAGCTTGTGCGGATAAACTCATATCTCCGATCTCATCCAGAAATAAAGTTCCGCCACTTGCCTGTTCGAATTTACCTATCCGCTGTTTAATCGCGGAAGTAAATGAACCTTTCTCATGGCCGAAAAGCTCACTCTCAATTAATTCTGAAGGAATAGCTGCGCAGTTAACTTCAATGAGTTGGGAATTAGAACGGTTTGATTTTTCATGCAGCCATCTGGCAACAAGCTCTTTACCACTACCATTAGCTCCTGTAATTAGTACCCGGGCATCAGTAGGAGCAACCCGTTCAATCGTATCTTTAATCCGGTCAATTCCGGAAGATTGCCCGAGCATTTCACGAACCTTACTTGCTTTGCGCTTTAGTACTTTGGTTTCCGTAACAAGATTCTTCCGTTCAAGTGCATTCCTTACGGTAATAAGGAGCCTGTTAAGGTCGGGCGGTTTTGAAATGAAATCAAAGGCGCCTTTTTTACTTGCTTCGACCGCAGTCTCAACAGTACCGTGTCCGGATATCATGATAAATGGCAGATCAGGTTGAATAGAAAGCCCTTCGGTAAGAACTTCCATCCCGTCCATCTTATTCATTTTGATATCGCAGAGGATCAGGTCATATTCATTCTTTTTAATAAGTTCCAGAGCATCAGGCCCATTATCGATGTCTTCGACCTGGTATTCCTCATATTCAAGGATTTCACGAAGTGTATTCCGGATTGCCCTTTCATCGTCAATTATCAAAATTTTTGCCATATGCTATTTGTGATCCTTTTTTTTATTCTGCGATCAGAATCAGCGAATATAAGGATTGTTTGATTATTAGTAAATGATTAAGAATGAGTAATGATTAAAAAAGTCCTTCCCGAAGGAAAGACTTTAATTTTTAAAAAAGCAAGCCTGTAAGCCGGGTTCTGTATCCGCCCAGGGCGGTATCTATCATTTATCTAGCCACGCAATTGCTCACGCAGTCTAACGACCTACCCATTCCGGA
>NZ_JBASJU010000237.1:0-1659 GCF_049655485.1 Daejeonella sp. | reverse complement strand
ACTCAATTCCTTTTAAAAACTGGTTTTGGTCGAATTCTATAACCTTTGAACTTTGATTGGATAAATCTAAACCTGCATTGATTCTTGTTGTAATTTCATCAACCCAGGCAAAACTGGGCATTCCCTTTAAACGTGAGAGAGTAAGAAGGGCTTCCTTTAATTGATTCTCTTCTGCGGAGTTTAAAGGACTGTTATTAATTGAGAAATTTGTGTCTTCGTATCTCAAGAATACCTTTTTTCCTTCTTTATGGCGTGACAGCGGAACAGACCATCCTTGTTCGCTCTCCATGAAAATAATATCATCATATATCTGACGACGTTTCACACCATCTGAACTACCCGAAAAGTCATAGATAGCATTATTGCATTCGGCAACTAAATCGTCAATGAAATATTTTCTCCCAGGATTTCTGAAACATTTGTCTAAAGTTTGGTATCGAATTATCGCATGTTTGTTCGTGGCCAAATTAGAAAGGTTAATCGGGATTAATAATCAGTT
This sequence comes from Daejeonella sp., assembly GCF_049655485.1. GTDB lineage: Bacteria > Bacteroidota > Bacteroidia > Sphingobacteriales > Sphingobacteriaceae > Daejeonella. The sequence goes on along the minus strand of NZ_JBASJU010000237.1, from coordinate 1,160 downwards.
AAAAGATTGTATTTAAGCCAAAATAGCAATAATATTCGTCATTTAAATATGGAAAACCGTAAGAGTAAATTCCAAAAAGCATAAAAAAGGGGTTTCCCCCTTAAATAATCCCTTCATCCTGAAATGAGTAATATCCCTCTGATGTTATTATAATATGGTCCAGAACCGCTATATCTAAAAAGCTTCCTGCAGCCATGATTTTCTCGGTCAATGCAAGGTCCGCCTTGCTCGGCTTTAAGTTTCCGGAAGGATGATTGTGGGTTAAAATGATCGAACTTGCACATGCTTTTAACGCTGTTGAAAAAATGAGCTTGGGATCTGCTATAGTTCCACACATTCCACCGGAGGAGACTTCGTAAATTCCTATAACCTTGTTTGCTCTATTCAATAACAAGATTTTGAACTGTTCTTGAAGCTCGATCTTATCGAGGTCCCAGTTGTTAAATAATATACTATACACTTCCTGGGATGTTGAAACCTGTGGTCGTTCAGAAGCCTTGAACTTTGGTTTGTAGCTGACGCTGATTTCTGATAATTGATAGAACGACATCTGATTTTGTAGCTTTTCCATAATCTTAAGTTTTATGTTAAAAAATTAATTATGGTGCTCTCAGAGCCTCTATTCAGCACTAAAGGCAAGGTGGAGATTTTAAAAATGCTGAGGGCTCCCCCGGGATACCCATTTTTCAAATACTACCTTGGCGGTAGCAGACCTGTGTGCGGGATACGGGGCTAAATTTGTACGTTAATTGATGCTTAACTTTCGTTTGATAGTTTCAGATCAAGGAGGGTTAACTTGTGAATGTATTCGGCATGCGTCTCCCTGGCTTTTGGTAGAGGCAAAAAAATAGCGTGGGGCTGGTAAGGCAAGGCTTTGAGGCAAAAAAAGATTGCAGGGGCTAGGTGTGGGTGGGCATTTATTTGTCCAAATCCGAAGGGCATGGCCTTGCGTACCGAGGAGGTTCAAATTTTCCGTAGCAAAAAGCCAGAAGGATCAATCCATGTTTTCTGAGAACTACAGCCACTAGTATAATTAGGCTAACATGTTGAATTAGTTATATTTGAGATTAACTATCCCATTAGAATAATATGAAGAAATTTCTAATAAATATTCTTGAAGCCATTATCAATTACCTCAAAGTAAGTACACATACAATAGC
>NZ_JBASJU010000236.1:0-6026 GCF_049655485.1 Daejeonella sp. | reverse complement strand
ATACATTACGGGTATTTGCGTACAGGAATTTTCCATCAGCAGATACCTGAATATCTGCCCCATCCGGTTTACCGGTATAACTCGCATCGGCCATCTTGATCGTTTGGATTAAATCGATTTTTCCTTTCTTGTATTTAAACGCGTTTACCGTTCCATCGAGTTCCGTTACAGCATAGTAAAACTTCTTGTTTGGATGAAAAGTAGAGTGGCGGGGACCAGCGCCTGGTGCAAGACTAACGAAGTCCTGAGCAGTTGCCGTTAATGGATTCGGTCGTTTTGATGCGTCAAATGCATAAATATTCATCTTATCTGTTCCGAGATCAGCGGTGATTACATATTTATTATCAGGAGAAACTACTGCCGAATGAACAAAAGGCTTATCCCTTGCGATGCTCCTGCCCTCATGTTTGATATCCTGAATATCGGAACCTAAAGATCCGTCAGCGTTAATGGGAATCGCAGTCAATGTACCGCCTCCATAATTAGAGACAAATACATATCTACTTTTCGCATCAACTGATATGTGTGTGGGGCCTCCGCTGCCGGAGGTGACCCTGTTTAAAAGTTTAAGCTCGCCAGTCCTGGTATCGAATGATAAAGCATTGATGTATCTGTTAGGGTCTTCACCAACGGTATAAACAAACTTACGGTCATTAGTCACAGCGAAATATGACGGGCTTCCCAAAACAACTTTCGATTTGTAGTTAGTAGATGCGTCACGGGTATCGAAATCATACACATAAACACCTTCACTTTTTCCCGGGGAAGTATAAGTGCCAATTAATAAATGATACTTTGCATCCTGAGCCCATAGTGATGCTGAGACAAGCACACAAGCACAGAAACAAACAAACTTTTTCACGTTCATATTCATAGTTTTATTTGCCCAAGATAGAAAATTTGTTTTTACTAAAATCGATTGCCGGATCAAACCACAGTGTACGCTAATATCCGGCCTAAACATATTTATTTCGAAGGAATATTTGAACAGATAAGAATTTAAGCAGGTTAAGCAATGAGCCCCGCAGGAATAAGCGGCAGGTTATTAAGCCCGACACCACTTGCATCCAATATAGCGTTCCGGATTGCCGGAGCAACACCTATTATAGGAGCTTCGCCTGCGCCTGCCGAAGGTAAATCCTTTCGGTCGACCATAATAATTTCAATTTCGGGCATGTCGCTAAACCTCGGTACCCGGTAAGCTGAGATTGAGGGATTTAGGATTTTGCCCCCTGCGAAGTCTACTGCCTCGAATAATGCACCTCCCAGCCCCTGCACAATTGCTCCAATGATTTGATGATGCAAATGAGCGGGATTTATTATAGCTCCGCATTCGAAAGCTTCGTTGATCTGAAGTATTTTAACCTGGTTGTTGATCACTTCTACCTCTGCACAAGTAGCTACATAGCCGCCTTTATCAAAACCAGTTGCGATACCGAATCCCCGGCCCGGCAGCTTTTTCCTTGTACGCCAGCCGAAGCTTTTAGCGGCAGCTTCAAGTACTGCGTTAAATCTTGGTTCTGCAAGATTCTTAAGTCTGAACTCCAACTGATCCATATTTATCATATGGGCTAGATCAGCCATGTGACTTTCACGTGCAAATACATTAGCAGTTGATGCCAGGCCCCGGTAAGAACCCTGCTTTAAGGGTGTATCGGCCGAATGAAAAAGGCTTTGCTGGTTTGCAACTGAATAAGGAGTTGCAATTGCTCCCGCTCCTGAATTATAATTATGAAAGTCCCAGGCCGTGATTGTTCCATCCTTTTTTACTCCGCTATTTATTTCAATAAGCCCAGCAGGCCTGAAATATGCCCAGGCAAATTCCTCTTCCCTTGTCCATACGAGCTTAACTGGTTTGCCAACAGCTTTGGACAACTTTGCAGCTTCCTCCGCTGCTTCAGCGCTATGCTTTCCGCCATAAGCCGAACCTGTATCGGGAACAATTACCCTGACCTTATCTTTAGGGATGTTAAACATTTCGGCAAGAGTATCGCGCACCCCAAATGGCTTTTGGGTCCCTGTATAAACAGTTAGCCTCCCCTTGTCCCATGAAGCAATGGCAGCCCTGGGCTCAAGAGGAACGTGTGCGATATATTCAATTTGGTAGCTTGCACGATGCTGATGATCGCCTTCAGATAAGCCGCGATTTATATCCCCCTGCTTTGCGGACCCTCTGCCCTGTTCACCAGAACTTTTCAAGTGTTCAAACAAGTCAGCGCGTGATTTTTGAGCCGGAGTCTTCCAGTTGGCGTGAATCACTTTAACGGCTTTTGCTGCAGTCCACGGGTCATCGGCTGTAAGGCCAACAAAATTGCCATCCTGTACAACAGTGACTCCCGGAATAGCCTTTGCTGCCGAAGTATCAATATCAATAAGATCAGATTTATAGGCGGCAGGGCGAAGGATTTTGCCGTAAACCATGCCTCCTAATTTCATATCGGAAACATACTTGTGCTCCCCTGTCAAAAATGATTTGATGTTGACCTTTGGGACTGACGTTCCGGTTAGTTTCCTTTGGGAAAGGGAGCTTATTTTTGTTGATTCAGAAATAGGAATAACAAGCTGCTTCCCACCAGTGAGTTGTTGATAAGACAACTTATTTTTTGTTGCAGGGTCGATAATAAAACCACCTTCTGCTATTAAAGCTTCTTCACTGATCTTCCATGTTTTAGCAGCCATTTTTATCAGTTCCGCCTTTGCTGCTGCCGAAGCCCTCCTTAACTGTGAGCCCATTTGCGGGGTTGATCTGCTCCCTACCGTTCCGAAATCGTAAGGAACAAGATCGGTGTCAGCCATCACCATTTTCACCGATGATATTGGAATAAGGAGTTCCTCAGCAACAACCTGCGATAGCGAAGTCCGGATATTTTGGCCCACCTCAGTTTTGCCTGTAAAAGCAGTAACGAATCCGTCATCACCGATATGGACCCATGCACCAATTTGATCGTCGGGAATTAAGATTGCGGAAGTATCAGCAGCAAATGAAATCAGTTCATCTGAAACGAATATAACAGCAAGTCCGCCGCCGAGAAGTTTAAAAAACTTTCTCCGGTTTAAATAGCCTTCCTGAGTAGGCTTTTCGTATCGGGTTTCGGGTTTTTTCTCAATCATCTCCATTGGATTTAAATGATGCAGCAAGCTTGACTGCCGTAATAATTCCAGCATAAGTTCCGCACCGGCAAATGTTAATATTCATCATTTCGACAATCTGGCTATCCGTGGGTTTTGGGACTTTCGAAAGTAACGCTACTGTCGAAATGATCATTCCCGATGCACAATAAGAACATTGAAAGGGATCAGTCTTCATAAATGCTTCCTGAACCTGATGTAGTTTATCATTTTTGGCAAGGCCCTCGATAGTTTCTATCTTTTTACCTTCCAGCGAGTTAATCCTTGTTATGCACGATGGAGTAGCTACACCTTCAATCAAAACCATGCAGGCACCACAGGCTGCTTCACCGCAGCCGTACTTGGTTCCTGTGAGGTCGAGTTCTTCGCGGAGAACGGTTAACAGATCGGAATCAGGTGCGGCGTTTACATTTTGGGCTGTCCCATTGATGTTCAATACCATAATATTAACTTTAGCTAGTTAAAGATAAATTAAAGTAACATGACAGCCAAGTAACATCTTAGTTCCAATTTTCCCTTATCTTGACCACGTTTTCTATCGCTTAAAATATGACACAAAATTTCAGGGTGATTCCTGATGAAGCATTTGGCAGTAAAGCTATTATCCGTATAAGAGATATAAATGCTATAGTATACAACTACAATCTTTTTAAAGCTAAGGCCGATGCTACGAACTCGCTGTGTGCGGCAGTTTTAAAAGGGGATGTTTATGGCCTTCAGATAAAAGATGTTGCACCTGCCTTGTATAAAGCCGGTGCCCGTCATTTTTTCATTGAAGAATTAAGTGAAGGTATTGAACTCAGGAGTATACTTCTATATGAAGATATCCATCTCTATGCTTTAGGGGGACTTCTGCATGGAGAGGAACACTATTTTAAGCAGTACAAGATCATTCCATGCCTCAACGCATTAGAGCAATTAGAGAGATGGAACGACTACTGTTCTAAAAATGGGAAAGGATCGGCTGTAATACATTTGGACAGCCATATGAACCGGCTGGGGTTTCTTGACGATGAAGTCAAACAGTTAAGTGATAATTACGATGTGTTAACAAAGCATGTTAATATTGAACTTTATATCAGCCATTTTTTTGATATCAAAGGATCAGATCCTTCCAATTGCTACAAACAACTTGAAGTTCTTGATGGCTATTGTTCGATCTTACCCCCAAAACCCATTTCCTTTGCCTGCACAGACAGCGTAATTTTGCTTGACAATGAAGTTTTTAATTTTGATATGATCAGGCCGGGGATTGGCCTGGTTGGCGGAGCGCCAAATGCGGCCAGCCCAATTGCACCAGATGCACGCCATACAATGGAGGTTTATGCCAAAATATCCCAGATAAAAACCGTCAGGGAAGGTCAGACCATTGGTTATGGAGGTGCATATACTACCAAAAGAGATATAAAGCTAGCACTAGTTCATATCGGCTATAAACATGGATATCTCAGATTATTAAGTGAAACTGATTCCAATCCCAAAGGAGTTTATATGTTTATTGCCGGTTACAAAATTCCTGTGATTGGCAAAATTTCATCCGGAGCAACTACCGTTGACGTAAGTGATGTGCCTGAGAGTATTTTAAACCAGGTCCATTATGTCGAAGTGATCGGGCCGAATGTCGATATAAAATTCCTCGCCGACATTAGTGGCTGTTACGACATTCTTGGGGCCCTCGGAGTACCAAATATCCGCATCGCAGATTATACACTTGAAGATTACGAAAATAAATTTCGATAAGCATCAGCAAAAATCTCACCAATGAAATTCGATATTAACGGAATAAGAGCACAATTCCTGTCCCTGAAGAGAGAAATAAATGGTTTCCCGGCAATATATTTTGACAGCCCGGGAGGTACACAAACTCCCCAGCGTGTAATTGAAAAAATGGTTGATTACATGATCAATCATAACGCTAACAGCGGCGGAGTATTTGCCACTACTGTTGAAACTGATGAAATGATCCTTAATGCGAGGAAATCTTTTGCGGATTTTTTTGGATGTGCATGGGATGAAGTAGCTTTTGGCGAGAACTCCACAAGTATCAACTTCAAGCTTTCACAGGCCATAGCCAGGGACTTACAACCTGGAGATGAAATTATCATTACCGATATCGATCATGACTCGAATAGAAGCCCTTGGGAAATCTTATCCGAAAGAGGCTTAATAATTAAAAGTGTTAAGGTAAACACGGAAACCCTAACACTTGACATGGAAGATTATAAAGGTAAACTTTCAAATAGAACAAAAGTTGTAGCATTCAATTATGGATCGAATGCCGTAGGAACAATCAGTGATGCAAAAACAATTATTAGCCTTGCAAGGGAAAGAGGTGCAATCACTGTCGTGGATGCCGTACACTATGCCTTACACGGGGTGCTTGACGTTAAGGAACTGGACGCCGATTTTGTCTTCTGTTCAGCATATAAATTTTTCGGGCCGCATATCGGAGTTCTTTATAGTAAGAAGGAAAGAATGGAAGCGCTGAAGACCTTAAAAGTTAGTGCCCAGAAAAACACCGTTCCTGACAAATTTGAAACCGGTACATTAAATCATGAAGCCATTGCTGGAGCAGCCGAAGCAATTGAGTTTATAGCAGAGATCGGCAGCAAACATCCCGCAGAGTTAGGCGACAATTCCTTCACAAATAAACCCCGAAGAAATAATATAATTTCCGGGATGAAAGCGATGGAAGAATACGAGATACCTCTTGCAGAATACTTCAAAGAAGAACTTAGAAAAATTGAAGGGCTGCGTCTTTACTGCCCTCCAAAAGAGCAGTTATGTACCTCTACGATATCCTTCAGGCTTAAAGACATTCCCCCTATCCAGGTTGCAAAACGGCTCGCTGAACTGGGAATTTTTGTATGGGCCGGAGGGTTTTATGCTGTCGGGCT
>NZ_JBASJU010000235.1:0-2308 GCF_049655485.1 Daejeonella sp. | reverse complement strand
CAAATGACATTTCCATAATTCAAATATAAACAAATTTGTTTATAAAATAAAGTTTACATACATCCTGAGCAGAACAAAGGATCTCATCTATGCTTGAGGAAAAGTTGGAGCGAAGGGGAATGGGTAGTTGTAAGTAGTGATCAGTAATCAGTAATCAGTATTTATTTTCGGCGATATTCTCTTCAATTCAATTTCACTTGGCACGTCTACTACTATAGGAACCCTTTCCACGGTTACAAAACTTAGATCCAGGCCAAAACTCTTTTCGTCCGAGAGACTGAAATGTTTTAGAATGTTGTGGTAATCAATCACCAGACAGTCAGGAAAGCTTAATCCGAGGCGAGTTACCGATGATTGCATCAAACGCCCTCGGTGTTTTTACCTTAGCCAGCTATTCCCGGAAGCCTTTTTAGACATAAACAACATTATAATGTTTTTATCGTATGGTTTTCGAATAAAATATTCGTATTTTTACTTAAAACCACATTTTAATGGCACAATCAATTAGCGAATTGATCCGGTTTCGAAGGAGGCAATTGAAAATAACTCAACCACATCTGGCCGAGTTAGCTGATGTAAATGTAAACACAATAGCCAGGATTGAGCGTGGTCAGGCTAATCCTACATTTGATGTCTTAACAAAAATAGCAGACGTGCTTGGGATGGAATTTCAACTGATAATAAGAAAAGATAATGGTCCTGCGGTATGAGAGTAGCTGAAGTATATTATAATCGAATTCCGGCAGGAAAGCTGAAGGAAGAAAATCGTAATAGCTATACATTTATCTATTATGACGATTATTATAAAGACCAAGAAATGCCTTCTATTAGCTTGACTTTGCCCAAAACCCAAAAGGGGCATCAATCTAATTATCTATTTCCGTTCTTTTACAATATGCTGTCTGAAGGAGTTAACAAGACTTTGCAAAGCCGGCAGCTGCAAATCGACGAAGACGACTCATTTGGTCTTTTGTTGGCCACAGCAGGATCGAATACCATCGGTGCAATAACCATTAAACCCATTGAGTCGTGAATGTACCCAACTTAAATGTATGTCCGGCGATCCTGACTGAAAATCATACGACCTATAGCGCTCGTGGGCTCAGAAGGGTTTTCAATGGTCGTAAAGTGAGTCACATCCTTCCCTATTATTCATCGCTTAAAAGTGACGAAGATGCTGAAAAGTTTATTGAGAACCGTGAACGGCTATCTATTTCAGGCGTACAGGAAAAGCTGTCACTTATACTGGAGGGTAACAAACTACGCTTAACGGAAGCGGGTGAACAGGGAAATTATATACTCAAGCCGATCCCTCGTGACGTAAAAAAAATAGATCAGGTACCAGCAAATGAACACCTCACCATGCAAATTGCGAAGCAGATATTCAGGATCGAGACGGCAGAAAATGCACTAATCTTTTTTAAAAGCGGAGAACCAGCATACATTACTAAACGCTTCGACATTAGGCCCGATGGAAATAAGTGGAGAACTGAAGATTTCGCAAGTCTGGCTGGAATGACTAACGATACCGGGGGACCGGATTTTAAGTACGAATCCAGCTATGAAGATATTGGAAAGCTTATTCAGAGATTTGTTCCGGCATGGCGCGTAGAGGTTGAAAAGTTTTTCCAGCTTGTGCTGTTTAACTATATGTTCTCTAATGGGGATGCCCACTTAAAAAACTACGGGCTTTTGGAAACATCAGCGGGCGACTTCGTGTTAAGTCCTGCTTATGATCTGTTAAATACCCGGATTCATGTGGGTGATACGGATTTTGCGCTTAAAAAAGATCTATTCGCCGATGGCTCCCGCTCTTCATTATGGGTAAAGACTGGTCAGCCAGGAAAAGGTGATTTCTTAGCTTTCGCTGAAAAGATTGGAGTCTCAACCAGACGTGTAGATCGACTCTTGGACCCGCTTCTCAACAGGCATGAAACGGTGGCTGATTTGGTGGGCAAGTCGTTTTTATCAGCCAGTATAAAAAAGGCCTATCTGGATTACTACTATAGAAAAACTAATTTTTACAAATAAGCGGGGAGTGAATTTGTGTTATGACCTACCTCCTCAAACGAACTACAGAAACGTAGCCTTGTAGTATCGATACATGGCAGGCTCGACCACGCTTAAAATTTTATTAAATATCTTCGCAAACTTAAAATTTTGATAATATGAAATTTATTTGCGCCATATATTTTATTTTCGCCAGTCTGGTGAGTTTTGCTCAAAACCGGGCCGACTCTACTAAAACGATTAAGGAAATAGTTATAAAAGGTCTAATAAAACAAAGAGACATTACAAGGATGGATTC
>NZ_JBASJU010000234.1:0-4377 GCF_049655485.1 Daejeonella sp. | reverse complement strand
GGATAACTCACTTGATTCGCGGTACTGGGGCTTCGTGCCCGAGGATCACATCGTTGGTAAAGCTTTATTTGTCTGGATGAGCTGGGATGCTAATGCTTCGTTCCTGAATAAGATTAGGTGGAGTAGGATATTGGGGGGAATACATTAATTAGGAAATTAGCAAATTATAGAATTAGCAAATGTTTTGGAGATCTTAATTTTCTAATTTTCTAATTCTCTCATTCCACTTTATACCTATAAATATACCTTCCCAAGTTCCCATCAATATCAGTACCCTCAAGGATAGCTTTAAACGATCCTTTGTTGTCGCCGTTGTAGAACTCGAAAGACATTTTCCCCTCCTTATCCGTGAAGATCCTTGGGTTCCAGTATACTGTAGTTCGTAAATCAGAACCTGTTGCACGGCTTTCAGGAGTGAGATATTTCGGAGAATAGAATTCGCGGCTTTTGATAAAACCCTGTGGACTAAACGTCAACACGTTATTAGGAGGAAACAGTCTTTTAAGATCCTCAGCGGAGACGGGTTTCTTGGCATCTTTTTTAGAATAAATCGATAAGACCCCGTTTGTACCATAGGCCCGGTCTATGAGGCCCAGATCATCCCTTAGGAAAATTTCGACGCTTTCCACATCCGACGGAACTATATTATTCAGGAAATTGGCTTCAATCTGCATTCCGTCTAAAAATATGGCAACGGGTACTCTCAAGCCGCTATTATAGACCCGAGTTACGTAGAATGCATTATCGGCGAATGTTAGTCCTGATGCTGCCCCCTGTAGACAGTTAATCATCACATTACAGCCATTGAACCGTTCGTTGTCGATCGTATGATCGGCGAGCATACTTAATCCGCTTAAAGCGGGGAAATCAGCATGACTGGTCTTTTTTATCGGAGCTGCACTAACGACCACTTCCTGCAGCATTTGCGTGGACATTCTATACTGTCTTTCGCTATTCTGGAGGTAAGGGGTAAGAATGCTATCAATATTTAGAACTTCGTCCGGGGCATTCACGTTCTTAGTTAAGGAGGGAAACGCCGCGCCATCAAGCATAATCATCATGTTTTTACTGCCATTGGCGGTTCTGGCGGTGATAGAAACCTCAGCAGAATCTGGAACTACCACATTCTTAAATCTAAAAACGCCCTTGATGTCAGTTATCGCTTCAGCATAAAACCTGCTTTCCGGGACTACCAGCTTTAGTGAACCCTTAGCAACAGGCATACCGGTGGCCGATCTTAATGTTCCGGAAAATTCCATTCCCTGTTCCGGCAGGAAATTGACTACCGGAAGTTTGTTAGTAAGGATGTCCTTATAGGCAAATTTCCGGTAACCCTGGGTAAGCATCAGCACATCGAGATCAGCCCGTTTTTGTTCGTTCGGCTGATTGAAGTAATAATTAGGTTCTTCGATATAACCTTTTAGCTCGGATGACAGAAGGAAAGAGCTGAGTATAGTTGATTCCTTGTTTTCGTCAACGGGTACTTTGGACTCGTTAACAACGGATATTGAAAGATTTCCCTGGATGGGAATATTATTGGTTTTTGCAGTAACGGTCATCTTTACAGGCTGCCGCGCCCCATAGGTCTTTTTATCGCTATTAACCGCTAATGTCATCACATCCTGGTGTTTAATAAAAACCAGCCGCTCTGTTAGGGGCTCTCCTGCGGAAGAAAACAGTGTGATTTGTGCTATACCGGTTGGGAATTTATCTTTTGGGATGGAAGCTGCAAAAGAGGCAGATGTTAGTGATGCCCTGGCAGCATAACAAATAACGCCCTTGCTTCTGCCTACGATATAAAAATTCTGATTTCGGTTGCTGGTAAAATATGCTTCGTTGCTGGTGATTCTTAACAATAGGGTAGTCGGGTCCGTGTTGATTGCCGATAGGCTTATGCCCGCCGGCCTCGCTGCAGGGATTGCCACCGTCTTCTTTATCCCATTAGAAAATACAAGGTTAGCTTTATATGTCTGGCCTGGCTCCGGCATAAGTGCTAAAATACCCATTCCGAGGTGTTGCGAATTTAGCGTTGTCATAGCTTTTCCGGTATTATCCACGATTTCACCCGTCACTCCGACCCCCAGGCCTTTCTCTCCGACAGCTTTGAATGCAACTTTAGAACGAACATTTTCTATTAACTCGCCACCCTCTGGAAAAAACTGGATATCCGCTTCCGCGAAGATATTTTTTATGGGAAATGTAGAAGTAATCTGTTTATTATCTGCTGTTTCCAGGATAGTCTCGAGTACACTGGCCTCAAGGGCAGTTTTCTGGTCCGGAGTGAGTGCAAGCGTGAGTATACCCTGCGAATCTGTTGTGCCGCGGCCTTTTAATACTTCCTCAAAATTTGAAATGAGCCGCCAGCTCACACGAGCATTCGTTAAGATGGTTCCTGAAGGGTCTTTGTAGAGAATTTGTACATCTGCCTTCGGCTGGCCGTTTTCATTTTGGCCCTTTATTGAGATGGTAGTTATTACTTGTCGGTTGATGGCATTTCCAATCTTAATATTTTTAGTGAAAAAATAAGATTCATCACTGTTAAGCATCCAGTAAGTGTAAGCCCTAACCCGGTAATTTCCAGATTTATAAACCAGTGGGTCGAGCGTTAGGCTGCCATATGCGGAAGTATTGACGACAGGCAAGCGCATTGCCTTAACAAGTGTATCTTTTTCGGAGATAAAATCCACATAAACTATCTTGCTAAGATCCGAAGGCAGGTCCTGGCCAGAAGCAATATAGGCCTTAAACCATATCGTATCGCCTACTGCATAGTATGGCTTGTCGAAATGCAGGTATACTTTTTCTGTAGGATATTCTTCTATTAATTTCTGGTTTTTTTCAATTAAAGTATTAAGGTTCAGGGTGTCCTGGGAATACACAAGTCCTGCTTGAATCAGAAAAGAAAAAGTAATTAATAAAAAGCGTAGAATTCTCATGTTTAATAGGAAAGGTGATAGCGCTAATATAAAAAAACCGTGTTCTAAAAGAGAAACGAAGAGTAGGTTTAACTTATTACCGACCTCAGACCTCCGACTCCCAGTTTCGATGCCAACTCATTTAAATCATCATATACAACGTCAATGATAGGAATCCCCGAAACCTTCCGTTCTTTTTCAGCAGAAAGCTCCGGTTCGCCGGGAATTATGACAGGCTGGTCTGGTGAGATTGGGGTAGCCGTTTTAAACCTTTCGATCCAATTATCCAGGTGCGACTTAAATTCGTCTACTGGCCGGAATCCGTCCACTCTCATAGCTCCAAGGAAATGGCCGATTCCTTCGCCTACGGGGTTATTTGACGGTTCCAGGAAAGCAACAAAAGGAGGGACCCAAGGCCCATAATTAGCTCCTGAAAGTACGGCGGACAAAATATCTACTGTAGCACTAAGTCCGAAGCCCTTGTGGCTCCCATGGTCACGGTCGCTTCCAAGCGGCAGCAGAGAGCCGCCTTTTTTCAATTCATGGGGATCAGTAGAAGGTTTCCCATCTTTATCCTGGATCCAGCCATCAGGCACCGGTTTCCCAGAACGCTGAGCGATTTCTAATTTTCCATTTGCAGCAGCGGAGGTAGCCATGTCAACAATTACAGGCGGGTATTTGCCAGCCGGGAATGCATAGCACATCGGATTGGTTCCCAACATCCTTTCATTGGCGAATGTAGGTGCAACCAGGGGACTTGCATTGGTCATGGCGAACCCAATCATATCCTTTTCAACAGCCAGCATCGTGTGGTATCCCGCGATTCCAAAGTGGTTGGAATTTTTTACCGAAACCCAGCCGGAGCCATACTTTTCCGCTTTTTCTATAGCGACTTTCATCGCGAAGGGGGCCACCACCAGACCTAAGCCGGCATCACCGTCTACAGTTGCGGTCGTTGCAGTCTCGTGTACCACCCTTATATTCGGACTGGTATTAATCCGTTTCTTCTCCCACAGCCGTACGTATCCGCTTAGGCGCGCGACGCCATGTGAATCAATACCCCGAAGATCCGACTTAATAAGAACGTCTGCGGCAAGTTCTGCATGATCCGCAGGACAACCCATTTTTAAAAAAATAGATACAGTGAATTTTCTGAGTGAGTCTTCAGCAAATGTATGATAAACCATAAATGCTATTCTTCAATTATAGTGAACTTCTGGTCAAGTGGCTTGAAGCTTTCAATCAGAGCGTCGATAAAACTCCTGCCGTATTTCACGTAAAATAAACCGAAATTCTCGGTCCGTTCCTGGAGCCCACTGCGTGGGAAAAGTTGGGTTTTTAAGGAATCAATTTGATTCAGCGCATCTGAATAATTTCGTTTTTCAGCTCTCATTAATTTCCCTTCAAGGGTTTTCAGCGCTTTGTTAAGCCGGGCATTAACTGCGTCTGAACTCGCGACCAG
>NZ_JBASJU010000233.1:0-1631 GCF_049655485.1 Daejeonella sp. | reverse complement strand
TTCCAGGAATGACCTTGATTTATAGTTAATTGTTGGTATTTAGAAATTCAAAAGCATTTAACGATGGTAATTGTTAAATTAATGGGCGGTTTGGGCAACCAAATGTTTCAATACGCTGCCGGGCGAGCTTTGGCGGAGAAACACCAGGTAGACATAAGCCTAGATGTCACGTTTCTCAATGACCGTTCGGCTAAAGAAAACTTCACTTACCGTAATTACGAACTGAATTGTTTCAACGTAACTACAGCTTTTGCCAAGGAAAATGACCTCGCTAAGTATAAAGTGGGCAGGCTGGGTAGAATTATTAGGAAAATTATTAAAAACGACTGCCCTGTTCATTTTTATGAATGATCACTCAGTTTTATGGATGAATTTAATGAATTACCTTCAAATGTATTGCTGGAGGGATATTGGCAGACAGAGAAATATTTCCTGCAAATTAGACCAATTCTGTTAAATGAATTTCGATGGGAGCCTTTTACCGATCATTTAAATCCTATAGTTTGTGAATCAATCAGCAAGGATAATTCTGTTGGTTTACACGTTAGGAGGGGTGATTTTATTGAGAATGCAGTTATTCACAATCATCACGGTGTGTGTGATATCGATTACTATAGACGTGCAATTTCACATGTCAATGCTAACATAGAGAATCCTACTTACTACGTTTTTTCCGACGACATTGCTTGGGCGAAGAGAGAGTTTGCGAGTTTAAGTTCGGTAAAATTTATAGATCATAACAAAGGAAGTGAAAGTTTTAGAGATATGCAGTTGATGAGCTACTGTAAACACAACATCATTGCTAACAGTTCTTTTAGTTGGTGGGGAGCTTGGTTAAATCAAAATGAAAACAAAGTTGTTGTGGCTCCGGAAAAGTGGTTCAAAAACCTGGAAATGAGCACTACAGACCTCATACCTTCCCGATGGATTAAAAAATGACTGGCTGTTCCATTTCCGTTATTATGCCTGTGTTTAATGCAGAGCTCTATTTGAAATATGCTATCGACAGCGTACTTCATCAAAGTCTCCAAGATTTCGAATTTATTATCATTAATGACGGCTCAACTGATGCAAGTGAACAGATTATTTTATCGTATGAAAATCCACGTATTAGATATATAAATAATATCGAAAATAAAGGCTTGGTATACTCATTAAATAAGGGGATTGAGGAGTCGATAGGCAAATATATTGTTAGAATGGATGCCGACGATATTTCCTTACCTGAAAGGTTTGCTATTCAGCTAAAATTTCTTGATGATAATCAGCAATATGGTTTATGCTGCTCTGATATATCAACAATAGATGCAAACAATGAAATTATAACCTCCGAATATTACGGGGAATTGTCAGCACCATTGGAATGGCAAATGTTGTGGGAGAATCCAGTTGCACATCCAACCGTGATGATGAGAAGGGAATTTATTGACACTTTCAACTTCCGTTACGATGAATCGGATTTTCCTGCAGAGGATTATGGTCTATGGTGTAGATTTATTCTCAAGTCACCCATAAAACGTCTTAAAGAAACGCTTCTATATTACAGAATTTCGGCAAATAGTATTTTTCATTCATCAAAAGCTAGAGCATTAGAAAAGGCAAGTTTAGTGACAACGCAGTATGCTCATGAT
>NZ_JBASJU010000232.1:0-1833 GCF_049655485.1 Daejeonella sp. | reverse complement strand
ATTTGGGGGAGAATATGACAATGATGATATAAATCACTTTAAATCGTAAACAACATCATTGCCTGGTTTTTAAAATAATAGAAACTTTGGTTAAATTTTTTAATAGCAATGATTGAAAAAATAATTTCCTGGTCCATTCATAACCGTTTTTTCGTCTGGTTGGGCATTGCTTTCATAGTCATAGGTGGGATCTATTCCATTATGAAAATGCCCGTAGATGCGATACCGGATCTTTCCGAAAACCAGGTGATTATTTACACGGAATATATGGGCCGGAATCCCACCATTATGGAAGACCAGATTACCTATCCACTGGTTTCCAACCTGCAGGGTATTCCAAAAATAAAATCTATCCGGGCAGCTTCCATGTTCGGAATGAGCTTCATTTTTGTGGTATTTGATGACGGGGTAGATGAATACTGGGCACGAACCAGGGTATTAGAACGACTGAATTACGCCCAGCGCTTCTTACCACAAGGCGTCACTCCCACCTTAGGCCCGGATGGAACAGGCTTAGGTCACGTGTTCTGGTATACTCTTGATGGTGATGGTTACAATCTTGGAGAGCTCCGGGCATTACAGGATTGGTATGTGAAATTTGCCTTACAGAATGTGGAAGGAGTAAGCGAAGTAGCTTCCTTTGGAGGCTTCCAGAAACTTTATCAGGTAACGATCGACCCTCATAAGTTAATTTATTATGGTATTCCCCTGATGGATATCACGAAGGCAGTTGCAGCTAATAACCGCGATGTCGGGGGCAGCCTTTATGAAATGAATTCTACCGGCTATCTGATACGCGGACAGGGTTATATTACCGGTCTGGAAGATATTAAAGATATCTCTGTCGGAAATTACAAATCAATACCCATTTTCCTGAGTGATGTTGCTAATGTACAGATGTCGCCCGATCTGCGCTTGGGTATTGTAGATGAAAACGGCGAAGGTGAAGTTGTGGGAGGCATCATAGTGATGCGCTTTGGAGAAAATGCCAAGGATGTGATTGAACGCACGAAAGTGAAAATGAAGGAGGTAGAAAAGGGGCTACCTGCCGGAGTAAAATTCAAAACGGCGTATGACCGGAGCAATCTGATACTGGCTGCTATCGATACGTTAACCGAATCGCTCTGGCAAATGATATTAATCGTTTCCATAGTTGTCATCATTTTCTTATTCAGTATCCGAAGCGGACTCATTGCCATTGCCTGTATCCTCTTATCTATACTTATCGGCTTTATCCTGATGCAATTATTCGGTGTAACTTCTAATATCATGTCGCTCGGAGGAATCGCCCTTGCCATTGGGGATGTGGTAGATCCGGGGATTGTAATGGCCGAAAATGCCTACAGATCTTTAACAAACCGTGTTTTAAAAGGACAGGGAACAAATTAATATGTCTACAGATAAACCAAAAACGGAAAAAGAACGGATCGGCAATACAAACGAGATTGCCGATGAGGAGCGTGTTGCGATCATTAAAGAATCATCCCGCACAGTAGGTCGTGCTGTTTTTTTCTCTGTGCTTATTATGATTATTTCTTTTGCTCCCATTTTGTTCTTAACCGGGCAGGAAAATAAGCTGTTTTCACCACTGGTGCTGACTAAAACATTTTCATTAATTGGCGCCGCAATTCTAGCTATTACCGTAGCCCCGATGCTGATCCGTACTTTTATGAAGGGGAAGCTCATTCCTGAAAGCCGAAATCCGGTATCCAATTTTTTTGTCACCCTCTATAAGCCTGCTGCCCGTTTTTGTCTTACCTGGCGCAAATCGGTGCTGGCTGCCTGCCTCATCTTGTTGATTGGCAGCATTCCATTGGTCACCAATCTGGGAAC
>NZ_JBASJU010000231.1:0-12098 GCF_049655485.1 Daejeonella sp. | reverse complement strand
CAAGTGGTTTCATATATGGATTAGTTACCGGAATGAAAATGTCGGACGCTGCCGAATTCGGTGTGGCTGCATCTGCGTTAAAACACACCATCCCCGGAGATCTTAACCACGCAACGTTATCAGATGTACAAGCATTAGTTGGCGGCGATGGCTCGGGACGAGTTCAGAGATAAATAATTATATAAGTTTAAGGGCCCACCTACATAAAATAGGTGGGTTTTTAATAACCGGATTTTTAAACAGGAAATTATGATCATAGACACACTTGATAATGCTGCAAAATATTACAGCGTTCATCCGCTTTTTCAGAAAGCTTTTGAGTACATCAGCACACAGGATCTGAAATCGCTGGAAGCGGGCAAATTCGATATCTCTGAAGGCCTGAAAGGTGTTATTGCAGAAAAGGAGGGTATGACTGCAGTAGATTCCGCAGCCAAATTTGAGTGTCACAACCAAAACATTGACATTCAACTTTGTATAACAGGGCCGGAAGTAATTGGATGGCGCCCCAGAAGCAAATGCGTTTCTCCAAAAGCAGAGTATAATACAGAAAAGGATGTGTTGTTTTTTGATGATGCGCCCGACATGCACTTCACATTAAAAGATAATCAATTTGCAATTTTCTTCCCGGAGGATGTACACGCACCGATGATTGCAAGTGGGGTGGTAAAGAAGATGATAATTAAGGTGAGGAAGTAGATTAAGGAACAAAGAGCAAAGAGCAAGGACAAGTCCCGCGCTAATGGAGATAGTGTAGTCTTTATTCTTTGCTCCTTGTTCCTTGTTCTTTCTTAACCATAAATATACCCGTCAAACTCCTTCATTAACACTTTCGTAACCGGTCCTGGCTTCCCATCGCCAATCAGCCTTCCGTCGATTTTTGTAACAGGCAAAATATTCTTTGTTGTACTTGTAATAAAAACCTCTTTAGCATGTCGCAGATCATCCATTGTTAATTCCCGCTCATCAATTTTGAAGTTCCGGGATCCCATTTTTAGGATGTGTTTGCGAGTCACCCCTTTAAGGATATTACTTTTCGATGTAAGGACTTCATCCTTTTCATTCACCAGGAAAAAATTAGCCCGCGGGCATTCTCGCAACATACCATTATCATGATACAATATATCATCAGCACCCTTCTCTTTCAAAACAGGCTGCAACCAAATCGCTTTGAGGTAATCCAATGTTTTAGCGGAGGCAAACTGCCGCTGGTACTCATAAGTCATTAGGCCGATTGACTTATCAAAATCCCGGTTGATCACAAAATCCGTTTGCGTGACAAAAAGATTTGATTCTGATGAGATGTTAAAGCCATCTGGAGAATAACCGCCCGTCAAGGTGATCCTTACCCCCGACTCGGATAAATTATTTTTAGCGATAAGTGACACAAGGCTATTGGTAAGATCTTGACGGCTTTGCTTAACCGGCAAGCGCATTTGTTCAGCAGAACTATAAAAGCGGTCTAGATGATCCTCGAGAAAAATAGGCTTCCCCGCAACGGTTTTTAAGAAATCGAAAATTCCATACCCGCGCTGTATTGCAAGGTCGGTGATCTTTAAAGTAGCTTCTTCTCCGGAAATTATGGAATCGTTAACCAGTACGTACATATATATTATAATCGTTTATATTTTTTCAGAATTGGAACAACCTTATCCAGAGGTAGCGCTTCCACATAACGCGATGACTTGCCTGAAGTATTCGTAGCTGCAAACAAAGAATTAATTATGGCTTCCTCAGTAGCTTCAATGGCAGCCATAAATAGCTGGGATGTATAATCGTTATGGAGAAAGCCCGAAGTACTTACGGGAGCCTGAGGCTGATGCGGAATCCGGATGGACTCCGCGGTTGAAAACGCGATTACGTAGTCCCCGCTACCATTGGACGCTATCCCTCCGGTTTTGGCCATACCCATAAATGCCCTCTTAGCGAGCCTTTCCAGGTTTCTTGCATCAAGGGGCGCGTCTGTTGCCACTACCATCATACATGAACCATCTACATTATTTAACAGCTTATCGCTGAAAGAAAATTTACCAAGCTCCTCTCCAACCGGCACCCCATCGATTTGAAGTACCCCTCCAAAATTCGTCTGGACCAAGACCCCAACCGTGTATCCACCTAAACTTTGAGACAATTTACGTGAGGAACTCCCAATGCCACCTTTAAAGCCGAAGCAAACTGTCCCTGTGCCCGCTCCAACAGAACCCTGTTCTACAGGGCCCTCCTTCGCTTTCTTTATGGCATTCAGCACATCCGCCTTACTTACATGCCGTCCGCGTATATCATTTAGGTAGCTGTCATTCGTTTCACCTACGACCGCGTTAACCGATTGTACCGACTCGTTCCCGGGATGTGAAAGGGTATAATCTATGAGTGCTTCCATCGCAGCTGCAACACCAAGTGTATTTGTAAGGACAATTGGCGTTTCGAGGTTGCCCAATTCCTGAACTTGTGTGCTTCCGGCCAGTTTACCAAAGCCGTTTCCACTAAAAATAGCTGCGGGTAGCTTCATCTGGAAAAGATTACCTGGTTGAGGTATTATAGCTGTTACACCCGTCCTGACAGAATCTCCTTTAATGATCGTTTCCTGTCCCACTTTAACACCAGGAACATCAGTAATGGCATTTATGCTTCCGGGCGATAAAACTCCGATTTTTAGTCCAATCGCGCGTGGAAGCATTCTTTCCTGCGAAAAAACGCAAAGTGGGGCAAGAAAAAAGAGGGTACAAAATAGTCGTCTGAGCATTGATACAATATTAATCATTAATCCGGATTCTTGAAGAAAATCCATCGCCAGAGTATGAGCCAGTGAGCGAATTGTTTTATTATAAAAGATAGAAAACTATATTCGTTGAGATTTTCAAACACTTAACGGTTCAGTGTCTTATTAGCCATGACAAATCCCTTTTAATTACAAAACTCAGCAAATTGAAAACTATCACCCTAAACACCCTTCTTGCATTTGTCTTTTTTATCACAAGCATTTACCAGTTAAGTGCCCAAAGTAAAAGAAAGATTGGAAAGATTTTCAAGGCATCCGAGATCGTCAATAATCATTACACCGGATTTGCTTTATACGAAGCGGCGAAAGAAAAAATGTTATTTGAACTGGATGCCAATAAACCTGCTATTCCCGCTTCCAACACAAAAATAATCACACTCTATACCGCGCTCAATATGCTGGGTGATTCTATCCCGGGTTTAAGATACATAACCAAAGGCGACTCCTTGATTTTCTGGGGCACAGGAGATCCTTCGATGCTGCATCCTGATCTCAAATCGACTAAAGTTTATGATTTCTTAAAAAACTCCGATAAGAAGCTTTTTTATTCCCACAGCAACGCAAGTAATGATTTCATGGG
Organism: Daejeonella sp.; assembly: GCF_049655485.1. Classification (GTDB taxonomy): domain Bacteria; phylum Bacteroidota; class Bacteroidia; order Sphingobacteriales; family Sphingobacteriaceae; genus Daejeonella. Next base: position 8,739 of record NZ_JBASJU010000231.1, on the reverse strand, counting down.
ATCTGCCATTTATACAATTGCCATGGTATCGCTGCCTGTCGGGGAAAATACTGCTCAGGCTTACGCGGGCCCAGATGGTAAAGTGCGCCTGAAACCAGATTTTTTAAACGCCCATTTGAAATTGGACACTTCTTATCATCCAAAATCTTTTTCTGTGAGAAGGGATGAAAGAACAAATACCTTCAGCTACCCCGCTATGAGTATGCCCGCCGATTTTAAACAAACTGTATATCTGGTACCTGGCGCAGAGCTAACCCAGGCAACATTAATCGAGGTTCTGGGAAAACCAGTACATATTACAAATATGGCACTACCTGAAAATGCTAAAACAATGTACAGTGTACCGGCTGATTCGCTCTACAAAAGAATGATGCTTCCCAGCGATAACTATCTCGCAGAGCAGATCCTTTATCTTTGCTCATCTACATTACCAGGCAAGCTGAGTGTTGATGCTGCAATAGAACATAGTTCTAAGAATTTTCTAACGGACCTCCCTGACCTCTTCCAGTGGCGGGATGGATCCGGATTATCCAGATACAATTATTTTAGCCCCAGGTCAATTGTTAAGATGTTGATCAAAGTCAGGGATAAGGTGGGAGATGAAAAAAGGCTCCTAAACATGTTTCCTGTAGGAGGCGTAAGCGGCACATTACGAAATGCCTTTAAAACAGACAATGGGGTTCCGTTTGTTTGGGCAAAAACTGGCACATTGTCTAATGTTCGTATTCAGGGCGGATACCTTGTTACCCGAAAAGGGAAGAAGTTTATATATTCATTCATGAACAATAATTTCCTGATTCCTTCTGCAGATATTAGTAACGAGATGGTTCGGATAATGACTCTGATTCGCGAGAAATATTAAATAAACAACTCGGTGCTAAACTAATAGCCGTAAGTATTCGATAAAACCTTTGCCGGTTGACCTAAATCGACTTTATATCCGTTAACGACTGCATATACTGGCTTTCCGTCCCTGGTAAGAAGGAAATGGGCACTTTGACCTATTCCTGCTTCTTCTACCGGACTTTCCTTGTTATTCGTCAGGCTTAGTAGCCGGTTCTTAACTGCCCCCACAGGCGACTTAGAATCTGACCATTTAACGAAAAGATAGCCGCCTTTAATCAAATCTAATTCCTGGTTCGGGCTAAGTTTATCCCATTCAGCCCTTGTCATTGTTTTTATTCTGGCAGGAGTAAATTTAAGCCCCGTTGCATCAATTTCATCATAACCGAACATTAATTCCTGATCACCAAGTTCCGCAATACGGCCGCTATATGTCATCCCTGAATTATCAGGATTTCTTATTTGTGTTCTGTTGATTCCAAGATAGGTTTTAAATTCATGTCCTTCTTTCGATATAGTCACGTTCTTTATGAATAAATCGTAGAGGGAGTTGTCATTTTCCGGGATTAAATCATAATCCTTGAGATCTTCTTTCTCATAGGAAGCAGTTGCAATGGATTCAAAAGCATTCAGTAATGCAAGAAAGTTAAGTTTCCGAATAAATTGCTTTTCAGGGTCCTGATAATAACCACCTGATTCAATGAGTATAGTTGAAATTCCCATCCCCTGGAAAGTATCTCCAAAACAACGAGGGTCAAAATCGTCATTATATTTCGCAACGTTTCCCGGAGATTTAGTTTGCAAGGCTTTATTCATCGATAAAATAATTTGCGTAGCTCTTTTTCGTACATCATTCATGTCCTTAGGGTAGTTATAGGCTGGGGCCAGGAAGGAAATGGTGGCAGAGTTCTTAGAGCGGCCAGAGGAATAAAGATAATTCTGATCATGTAGGTTAAACCCTATTTGAGGCTGTAGCTTTTTCGCCAACTCCATAAGTGCCCTGCCTTCAGGAGTTACCTGCATACGTGCATCACGATTTATATCAATTTCCAGATCGTTTCTCCTTTTCCACGCCTGTGCGCCATCAGGGTTTAGCATCGGAACAAAATGCAGCTCCAAATTATCGAGTATTAAATTTCTTAAGCCTTCATTATCATCTTTGGCACTCAGGAAATTAAACATATCGAACAGTGCCATAGTAGCCGTTGACTCATCGCCATGCATTTGAGACCACAACATCACCTTCGTTTTGCCACGCCCGGCTATTAGATGATTGATACTTCTGTCACGGACTGACTTCCCAATTTCGTCCCTGCTGACAAACTTCGAATCCACATGTTTTTGAATTAAAGGCATCATTTGGGCATGTTTCATAAACCTGTTGGTGATTGCAGGTTCCTTATATTTATTATATTGGGCCCATACTTTTTCAACCGCAGCGCTGTTGATTGCGGGTTGAGACATCACATGTAGTGATGAAATAAGGAGCAGATTAAAGATTACCAGAAGTTTAATTTTCATGACCAGATTTTTGTATCGAACGGGTTAAAGCCTAAAAGTACAATTGTATCTTTAATTATATCAAAATATTATGACTACCACCCTACCGGCTATTTTTATCACTCTATCCATAATGATCTCTCCTTCCACCAACTCTTCAACAAATCCGGAACAGTTAAAAGAACAGATCCGGGCCGAATTTGCAAAACAGAAAGGAACCTTTGCCCTTGCATATAGGAACGTCCAAACCGGGGAGGAGATACTTATCAACGAAAGAATAAACTTTCATGCGGCCAGTACTATGAAAACGCCGGTACTGATCGAAGCGTATAAGCAAGCTGCTTCGGGTAAATTTAAGATTACAGACCCGATCCTTGTGAAGAATAAATTTAAAAGTATTGTGGATGGCAGCACGTACTCGCTGAACGCAGGAGACGACAGTGATTCTGTGCTTTATACCAAAATCGGGACCAAACTCCCTGTTTATGACCTGCTTTATTTGATGATTATTAAAAGCAGCAACCTCGCTACGAATATTATAATTGACCTGGTCGGGGCACAAAATGTAAATAAAACAATGCGGGAAATGGGTGCCAAAGATATCCAGGTTCTGCGAGGTGTTGAGGACAGTAAGGCTTATGAGAAGGGAATGAATAACACCACCACTGCCTATGATCAGATGGTGATCTTCAATGAAATGGCCAAAGGGGCTATTGTCGATAAAGAGTCGTCCGATGCGATGGTCAAGATTTTACTGGATCAAGCTTTTAATGACAAAATACCGGCATACCTGCCGAAAGACGTGAAAGTAGCACACAAAACAGGCTGGATTACTGGAGTAAATCATGACGCAGGTATTGTATACCTTCCTGATGGCAGGAAATACGTACTGGTGTTATTGTCGAAGGAGTTGATTGATGATAAAGCAGGCGTTGCGGCGATGGCAAATGTTTCAAAAATTATTTACAATTATTTTATTAGCCAAAAATAAAAACCAACCATATCGAGACACCTAAATTTAATTCCTATTTTCATTGTGATTTAACTTACTGATATGATCCAAACAATTTCAAACTTTAGGTTACTAGTAGTAGTAATAGTCCTATCTGCAATATTTGTCCTGAACAGTGCTTCAATAATTACCAAGGCCCCGGCCACACGCGTTAAAGCTTCAGTAAAACTTATAATCCTTGACCCCGGCCACGGACATGCAACCTTTATGCAGGGATCGGTAAACCCCGAAATTGATCCTGAAGTGCATGTTTATGCGCCTGCAGGCCCTGATGTTCAGCAGTATATCAACTCAATAGAACGCGCGAATTCCAGAAAAAGCAATCCAACTAATTGGAAACTGGTAGTATACACAGGCCCGGACTATCTCCAAAAAATGTTGTCTGAAAAGAAAGGAAATGCAGTTCTCATTTCCGGAAACAATAGTAGGAAATCGCTTTATATAAGAAGTTCGGTAGAAGCCGGCTTTCATGTGATAGCGGATAAGCCCATGGCTATTACAGATTTTAAAGCGCTTAAAAAATCATTTGAAATTGCCAAACGTAAGGGGTTGGTATTATTTGATCCGATGGACCTGCGGTATGACATCAGCAATATTCTGCAAAAAGAACTCGCCCTGATGCCAGGTTTATTTGGTTCACTTCAAAAAGGAAGTTTGGAAAACCCGACCCTGGTTCAGGCCAATCTTCATCATTATCTAAAAGGACCAACCGGGCAAACCGGTGTCAGGCCGGCCTGGTTCTTCGACGTAGATCAGCAAGGGCATGGTATTGTAGATGTGAGCACCCACCTGGTGGATCTTAATCAATGGCTGGCATTTCCGGTAGAATCATTAAATTATAAAACAGACATTAAAATGATTTCTTCCCGTGAATGGCCAACAAAGCTGCGTCCATCGGAATTCAAGCTGGTTACCAGAGTCGATGGGTATCCCCCGTATCTAAAAAAGGACCTACAAGATAGTATACTTTCGGTTTATTCAAACGGAGAAATGAATTATACACTTAAAGGCATACACTCAAAAGTGACAGTGCTCTGGAATTACAAAGAGCCAGCCGGAAGTAGTGATACTCATTATTCTTTGATGCGCGGTACAAAAGCGGATTTGGAGATCAGACAGGGAGCGGCGGAACAGTACAAAGCAACTTTGTTCATAAAACCATTAGCGGGTACTAATCCTACTGAATTTGAAAATTCAATAAAGGCTGCTGGGGAAAAACTACAACAACAGTACCCAGGTACAGAGTTCGTAAAAAAAGGCAATGAGTGGGAAGTGAAACCCGGAAAATTTCAGCGTACCAATTCAACAGAAGTAGCAGTAAATTATATTAAAAACGGCAAAATGCCTGAGTGGGAAGCACCGAATATGATTGCAAAATATTTTATTACAATTGGGGCCTTGAAGAAAGCGAAGAGATAGTAGTGAGTATCAAGTATCTAGACTTGTCCCGGTACTCATTTAGCCGTCCTTTGAATGAGATATCTCTTTTACTTGCAAAACCCCTCTCTCGATACTTGATACTTGAAACTTGATAATTGATACTTAGCCGCCCGACTCGACCTTGTGGAAAGTATAAATGCCTTTTACGCTGCCTGTGACAATTATAACCTCATCCCTAAACTGAAGATACCTTAATACCTTCCTTTAAAAATGTGATCCGATCGACTCTGATTTCCAAGAGGCCGTAAGGGGATCTGCATCCCTCCTGTTTGCTCAAGCCACTTGAAAATTTCCTTTCTAAAACCTAAAGCGCGCTGTTTATGCTCCGGTTTGTTGATCAGGTTATTCATCTCATAAGGATCTGCTTTTAGATCGTATAACTCGTTCGTATCCCAGATTCCATAATTATAGATGTATTTATATTGTTCGGTCCTGACTGCAAACATAGATGGGGTTTGCGGAAAATCGTACTCCCAGTAATATTCATAGAAAGCACGGTCGCGCCATGCCAGGGATTGTTTTTTCAAGAGTGGAAGAAATGAACTGCCCTGAAAATGGGCAGGTTTCGTAAGTCCAGCCATTTCAAGAATTGTAGGAGCGATATCTACATTCTGTATCACCTGATCGACTTTTGTAGATGGTTGTATAAAAGAAGGTGCATAAACAAGCAGTGGAACTCGCATCGATTCTTCATAAGCATGGCGTTTATCAATCAGGCCGTGCTCCCCGAAACTGAATCCGTTATCGCCCATGTAAAAAACGACCGTATTCTTAAGCAGATCATTCTTTTTGAGATAGCTGACTACCGTGCCTATGCTTTCATCAACTCCCATCAGCGTCTCCAGATACGCCGGATAAAAGTCCATGAACGTCCTTGCTCCGTGGTACATGAAATCTACACCGTGCCAGGAATACCTCTGTTTCCGAACCCAGTTGGGAATGTCGCTCTGATTAACAGGATAGCCTCCCTGTGATCTTAAATCCCCTTTCTCCTTCCAAAGATCCTGGTATTTTGCTGTATCCGTCGCGGTGATAAACATGGAGGGAGGAGCTTCGAACACAAGGTTTTTATACATTCCCTTGTGACGTTTGGCGGCCTGAAATCCATCATGTACACCTTTATGCGACAGGTATATAAAAAATGGTTTAGACTTATTTCTCTTATCCAAAAAATCAATCGCATAGTCTGTCAGGATATCGGTGACGTATGCGCTATCCTTAAAAACCTTTGTTTCTCCATTGACAAATAGTGTTGGGTTATAATAAACTCCCTGTCCGCGGAAGCTCACCCAATAGTCAAAACCCTTTTGCTTTTTCTCGCCTCCGGTCCCCATATGCCATTTTCCAAGGAATGCGGTTTGATAACCCTTTTGTTTGAGGTATTCTGGAAAGAACCTAAGGTTTTCGGGTACCGGAGATTGATTATCCACCACCGTGTGAGCATGTGGATATAGACCGGTCAATATTGAAGCTCGTGAGGGCGAGCAAAGCGCTGTTGCAACAAACGCATTCCGGACATGCGCACCCTGCGCGGCCATCATATCCATATTAGGTGTTTGCAAGCCTTTGAACTTATCCATAAAGCCCATAGCATCATATCGGTGGTCGTCGGAAAGTATAAATACCACGTTGTACTGTGTTTGGGCAGTTAGCTTTCCAGCAAACACCAGGTATATTATAACAAACAGGATTTTTCTCATGATCGGTTTATAATGCAATCTAATTTACTCAATTGGTATATACACCTTCTAATTAAATATAACATTCTCTACCTTAATTTACATCGAGCTTAAAAAACTAAATTACATTTCCGGATCAGATCTGCGGATCAACTTTGAGCATAGGCTTTTGCTACTTGCCTTGCTTCGCCCAACCCGTCGATGCCTAACTCGATGACATCTCCAGCTTTCAGAAAAAGTGGTGGATTCAATCCCAATCCCACGCCTGCAGGGGTCCCGGTCGAAATAACATCTCCCGGGAGTAGAGTCATAAATCTGCTCACATAAGAAACTATAAATGGAATATTAAAGATCAGATCGTCTGTATTGCTATCCTGAAGTAACTTTCCGTTTAACTTAAGCCAAAGCCTGAGATTATGGGGGTCCTTAATTTCATCAACGGTTGCCATAAATGGACCCATGGGTGCAAATGTATCGCAGCCCTTGCCCTTATCCCAAGTGCCGCCGCGCTCCAATTGGAATTCGCGTTCTGAAACATCATTATGCATAACATAACCTGCAACGTATTTCATGGCGTCAATTTCCGCAACATAACTTGCTTTCTTTCCTATTACGAAAGCCAATTCAACTTCCCAGTCTGTTTTCACGGAATCTTTCGGTATAACAATATCATCATTAGGACCTGCTAATGATGTAGTCGATTTCATGAACAATATGGGCTCTGCAGGAATTGATGCGCCTGTTTCGGCTGCGTGCTTTGCATAGTTGAGTCCGATACACAGAATCTTAGATGGCCGTGCGAATGGGGCCGCGAGACGAACATCTTCAGGAACAATATTAAGATTGCCATCAGTTGCCTTTAAAAATTCTTTGAGTCGCTTTAGCCCCCCGCTCTCAAAGAATTCCTCATTGTAATCTTCACCAAAAGATGAGGTATCATACTTAACATTGTCTATGATAACACCTGTTCTCTCTTCCCCGGGATTTCCCCATCTAATTAATTTCATAATTCTACTGGATTTTTTTGGATAATCTTGTCTGTAGCTCCTATTTCCGATTTTGTTAATTATATAAATAAGCCTTCAGGCTGTTATTTAAATTTAAGCGCGCTACCCTCGTCCATTTAAGAGCAACGAAAAAAGTACTTGTGAATACAAGCTTCTTCATAATGATTTGGTTAAGTATTCAGCTTAATAAATCCGCCATCCACCGGATAGTCGCATCCCGTCAGGAAAGCGGCCTCATCCGAACACAGGTATAAGGCCATAGATGCAATTTCTTCAGGCTTTGCCATCCGGCCAATTGGCTGGCTCCTGGAAAGTTTTTCAAACATCTCATCTTCCTTACCGGGATAGTTTTTAGCGATAAAACCATCGACAAATGGCGTATGAACGCGGGCGGGAGAAACACTATTACAGCGGATATTATCACTGAGATAATCCTTCGCAACCGATAAAGTCATAGCATATATAGCACCTTTGCTCATTGAATAAGCAAACCTGTCCGATAGACCAACGATTGCAGCAATTGAGGCCAGGTTTAGAATAGCACCCCCTCCATATTGTTTCATAATCGGAATTGCCGCGTACAGACAATTGTACGCTCCTTTTACATTAACATTATACACACGCTCGAAGTCTTCTGCTGAAGTATTATCGGCTTTTCCGACATGGGCGATACCTGCATTATTTACCAGAATATCAATACGCCCGATTTCATTAAAGAGAGATACAACTTTCCTCTGATCAGTCACATTACATGAATATACTGCAGCCTGTCCTCCTTTTCCGACAATTTCATTTACCACGTCAGCACCAGAATCTGCGTTAATTTCGAGGATGTGGACATGCGCACCCTGCTCTGCAAAAAGTGTTGATATAGCGCGGCCAATTCCACTACCTCCTCCTGTAATAACTGCTGACTTTCCTTTTAAACTAAACATGATTATTTTCTATACTACAATAAATATAAACTATCTGTAATCAGCGGCGATTAACACCCGTTGGATTTCGAAATCAATATACAACAATTAAAAGCAAGTCCAAATGGTGCAATCCCCCCTTTAGAATATCCTTTTCGCCCCTCGGATAGAACTGAATTTAGAGTAGATCGGATACTCTAAAAAAGAGTATCAATCTGTTATAAATATCCGGAAAAATACTAATATTATTAGTATTTTTACATCATGTCAGAACGGATAGTTGAAAAGTTAAGGATACTTTCGGATGCTGCAAAATACGATGTATCATGCTCATCAAGTGGAAG
>NZ_JBASJU010000230.1:0-1600 GCF_049655485.1 Daejeonella sp. | reverse complement strand
GAACTCCACCGTGGAATCTGACGGTGTTTTTGTCGATTCACGGATAATCATAAGCCAAAACTTCCTCCAGTTAGGCTCCTGATTCATCCGATGTTTCATCCACCGTTTCTTTTTTCGTATCTTTGGTCTTCTGAGCATCAAGCTCTCCATAAAAACTTTTTTATTCAACCCCGGAGAATTGTTGTTCCTTATCATTTCAGGCAGCATCCAACAAATTTTATTTTTTGCTCCGAATAAAGCTTCCTGATTATTCATTCGTTCACCTCTCCATTGGAGAATAAACCCTCTGGCTATGTCTCAATTTTTGACCAGAACTTTTTTCGATAACTCAGTCCAAAACTGGATGATCTCAATCTTCATGCTGATCGCAGGAATTCTCGCTATCCTGGTTTTTAAGCGCATAATTCTAAAACGCCTGAAACAATGGTCTATCAAAAGTAAAACTACCATTGACGATTTTCTGATATCGACAATTGAAAATTCTATCGTCCCACTGCTTTACTTATTTGCATTTCGGATTTCGTTGAACGCTTTGATTTTACCGTCAAGAGTTTTATCAGTTCTTCACATAGCTACACTCCTATTTATTACCTTTTTTGCTTTGCGCATCATTACATCGCTAGTGAGGAAGTTTATCTTCTCATTTATCAAAAGACGCGAAAATAGAGAGATCGAAGAGAAACAGGCTAAAGGGCTACTTATAATTATAAACATCATTATCTGGATTCTAGGGATTGTATTTATCATCGATAACTTGGGATACGATGTAACTACCTTGATCACAGGGCTCGGAATAGGCGGAATTGCTATCGCACTTGCTGCCCAAACAATACTTGGTGACCTCTTTAGTTATTTTGTAATATTTTTTGACCGGCCGTTCGAAATTGGCGATTTCATAATTGTCGACGACAAGATGGGTAATATCGAGTATATCGGCATAAAGACCACTCGCATCCGAACGCTTGGCGGGGAACAACTAATTTGCTCAAACACCTACCTTACCAATTCCCGGGTTCATAATTATAAACGAATGGAGGAGAGGCGGATAGTCTTTAAACTAGGCATCACTTACCAAACCCCGGCAGAACAGGTTAAAGAAGTTCCGAAAATGGTTAAAAAGATTATCGAATCGACCGATAATGCCAGACTAGACCGCGGACACTTCTCCGGATTCGGAAGTTTCAGTCTGGACTTTGAATTTGTTTATTTTGTCTTAAGCTCCGAATACAATGTCTTTATGGATACCCAGCAAAAAATCTATTTCGAGATTTTAGCCAGGTTTGAGTCTGAACAAATAGAATTTGCTTATCCCACTCAGACACTTTTCACAGTACCCTCTCCAAAATTATCCGAGTTTGAGTAATCGACATCAAACAATTGATATTTAACCTACATACTTAATTCTAATCGTATGGAAAAAGCTATACAGGTAAATGAAGAAAATGATTTCCCTTACCCTAAGAGCAAAAATGCCTTGCTCCTTGGGATACGGTTGGAGTCATACCCGGTTTATTATTAATCGTTCAGCCGTACCCGTTTTGAGTGTAAAATAAGGCAATAAAAAACTTCGTTTTTTGTGATCTTCCGCCTCAGCAGGCTC
>NZ_JBASJU010000229.1:0-1853 GCF_049655485.1 Daejeonella sp. | reverse complement strand
GTGGTAGTCTTACCGTCAAACAGCAGAGTCCATCCGTTTCTTTTTTCCATTTCGCTAAGTGTATTCATAGCCTGATTAGAGTTAGCAGATAATGCGCCCATCTTCGGTTGGCAGCCTATCCCTGTTATCACGATCAAGACAAACACACTCAGTAGTTTAATTTTATAAGACATGCTATTATTTTTCTAAACAGATACTTTGATTATAAATAAAACGGTTCAAATTAGCTATTAATTATACCCGCTTTTTTTAGATAGTCCCGTGTGATCTCAGCACACTGACGGGGCGATTTTCCTTTATCGGGGACTGAATCTAATTCAACGATACCCCAGCCTTTAAACTTGATTTCATCCAGGGCGTTGAAAACAGCTGTAAGATCAACCTTTCCCTGTCCGAGTTCTACAAAAGTGTAAGCTTTTGCATCATTGCCACCCTTTGGCCTCACATCTTTAAGGTGGAGTGCCTTTAAACGGTTCTGGTACTGTCGAATTGCCTTTGCCGGATCTCCACCTCCCTGGTGATAATGAGCAATGTCAAGGAGAAACTTAACCTTATCGTCATCGCAATTTTCGAGTATAACATCTACTTCCTGAGGTGTTTCTCCTAATTGGTGCATGTGATTATGGTAAGTCGTTTGTATCCCGATATCCATCGTTCTCTTACCTATCTCATTTAACAAACCAGCATATTTCTTTAGATCTGCCTGACTTGGTGCGCCGTCCTTTGGACGTGATGAATTAGTAACCTGGATAAACTTGCCTCCAACTGCCTTAACAAATTTTGCATTGTCAACATGCATCTGGATTACTGCTTCATCATTACCAGTGTTAATATTTGCGTTTCCACTTGAAAACATGGAAAATTCCAGGTTATGCGAATTTAAAAGTTCCTTAACTTCCAGAGGCTTTTTACCATATTCCTTCAGTATGTTCGACCGTAGCTGGATTCCTTTAAACCCTAATTCTGAAATATCTTTCATCGCTAACAAATCGTTTCCACCCCAGGTTATTGCAGAGTAACCCACTTTCAATCCCGGAATTCTGGTGGCTGTTAAGGCATTGACTGTACTACAGGAATAAAACGGTATCGAGAGGGCTGCCACGCCTAATTGCGTTAAAAATTTTCTCCGGGATGATTCTGATTTCATATTCATAATTAATATCCCGCATTTTGAGGAAAACTTGCTGCACCACCCTCTGTTCTGTCAATCTGATCACTCGGGATTGGTCGCAGGACATGGAAAGGCTGTATGTTTGGAGCAGCATCCGGATTGTGCTTTTTCACACGTTCGATTAATGTTCCGGTTCTAACAAGGTCAAACCAGCGATCCATCTCACCCAATAACTCCCGGGCACGCTCATCCAGAATAAAATCCATATTAAGCTGAGCAGCGGTTATTTCCATCGCCAATTCTTTTCCAGGCAACGCGGCACGCCGTCTTAACGTATTCATGAAAGTCAATGCCTCCGTAGTATTACCTGATTTGAACAAAGCCTCAGCAGCGATCAAATAGGTTTCCGCTAAACGTGCTACAATGAAATCTCTTGAACCTCTTTCATCCTGCACCGAAGGACGAAGTGGGTCAAGGAATTTGCTTAAAGATGGAAAGTAACGGTAATTCCCCGAGGATAAAACTTCAGCACGATCAATAATTCGATAATTTTTAGACGCTTTCACTACTGCCGAGACGTTTTCCGGTGCAACGTAAATTGCCGTATCACCTATTTTCATACCGGGTGCCAGGGTTGCTGGGTTGTTGGCTAAGAATACTAATTTAAATGATCCATTGTACCTTGAATCTTTCGTACGGTCGAACAAGTCCAAAGTATACATTGTTGGTTTAAAGCGTTTGA
>NZ_JBASJU010000228.1:0-4756 GCF_049655485.1 Daejeonella sp. | reverse complement strand
AGTATTGTGATATCATCAGAATTCATTCTGGCATTGTTACTAAGCTGTATATTTCGAAGTATCGCCTCGTTTAGATCGTCGACCGATGAATTACTGTGGCGCATTAAATGATCAACTAACTCCTCATCAGATATATATATATCTTCGTTAGCACTTTCAACAAGGCCATCAGTATAATTAAAGATCAGGCAACCCGGTGATAAATTTTCTGTTCCCAGATCAATGGAAGGAAGTTGATCAAATGCACCAATAACGGTTGTACCTGTCTTGAGAAATTTAAATTTATTCTCATTGATCAGAATCGGAGGATTGTGTCCAGCATTCACATATTTCAACACTCTGGTCTTTTCGTTGTAAAGGCCTAAGAAAAGTGTAATGAACCTTTCTCCATTAGTATTTGAAACTACAATCTCATTCAGGTGCCTGGTAACTTTTACGAGGTCACTCTCTACTGACGACCATGCCCGAAGACTGGCTTGTAAGTTAGCCATCAATAGTGCAGCCGAAACTCCTTTTCCAGAGGCATCAGCAATACACCATAAAAATTCATCCGCATTTAATTTGATAAAATCGAAGTAATCACCTCCGATGTTTTCATTGGGAAGATAGGTTGCGCCCACCTCGACAGAACCTGTTTTAGGCAGACTTCGTGGTATTAGCATGCCCTGTACTTCTACTGCCAGCTCCATATCTCTTTGAAGACGTTCCCTTCCTACTATTTCTTTGAATAATTTTTTGTTCTCCAGGGCTACCACAATAACGTTGATTAGCGTCTCGACAAAATTTAAGTCATTGGCTAGCAACTCATGACCCGTGTCAAAATCGCCAATCAAAACGAATGCTAAAAATTCGTCTTTATGATGAACAGGCACAAAGTATTCGTACTTGCTTAATAAGGCATCCGGATTTGACCTTAAGGCCGTGATAAACTTATAATCGGAAAGGGCCTGGCATGTTTGCTGCAGTGTTTTGGCGTTTTCAAACTCTCCGCCAAAGCGGGCCGCACAATAGAAATGTTCGCCTTCGCGGATGAGCAAGCGCACTTTACCGATCCTTAAATGGACATTCAAAATAACTTCAAGCATCTCAAACAAGACATTTGACGAGCTGTTTTTATTGATTGCCTGGGTGATTTCAAGTAAGGAGTTTAACTCGGCCTGCCTTTTTAACAGCAGTTGGATTAACTCACTCTCATCATTAATAACTGAGGTGGAAATTTGTGCCAATACAATACTGATAGGTGATGATGCGATAAAACTACATAAATGTTGTGGGATATCAAAAATAGCCTTACTTAACCATCCTCCCTTTCCAATTATATTTCCCGGAGTTTCCCGCTATTCCGATGAAAACCAGATATACTATATGTACCAATGTTGATAAAGGCATATAAAACAAAAGCCTCTTCCTTTGCGCAAAAGAGCATATCGAGTACAAAAATAAAAGTTCAATGAGCCCTTTTAAAAATAAACTTGCCAAACCTATCTTCCAAAATACAGGATCGATAAAACCAGAAATGAAATTAACCAGAAACAATAAGTTAAACAACCACACACCTACCCCAAGAAATACTATCCCCTTGTTTTTATATCGGGTGCTTTTTGAAGCCCATCGCTTTCTTTGCTGAATAAACTCTTTTAGATTCTCTTTTGCATGCGTATAAACGATTGCCTCCCATGATTTACAAAAACCCAGAGTTCCGGGATAAGCCGAAGCAACTTTATGTAGGAATAGCTCATCATCGCCTGAAGCCAGATCATCTATCCCTTTAAATCCGTTCAGCTTTAAAAAAACGTCTTTTCGATAGGCGAGATTAGCGCCGTTGCATGTTGCGGGCATTTTATTGCCAATACCCGCTGCCCCGAGGCCAATGAGGAAAAGGAATTCGAGCGTCTGCATTTCTTCGAAACCGTTTTTCTCTTCGAAATAGGATACCGGTGATGAAATCATATTATAATCTCCGGATTCGTAAAAGCTAATGATAGTCTTTAACCATAGTTCTCCCATTCTGCAATCCGCATCAGTCGTAATTATCAGTTCTCCCTGAGCAAGTGCAATGGCCTCTGTGATGGCTTTCTTCTTGTAGGAATTTAATTTTTCGAACTCGTTGAGTTTGATCAGCCTGACACCCCTGTCTGAGAATGAACTTATAATTTCGGAGGTGCGATCGGTCGAATGATCATCAACTACAATAATTTCAAATAAATCGGAGGGATAATCTTGCGCCAGTATATCCCCAATGGTTTTTTCTATTTTCCCTTCCTCATTTCGTGCGGCAATCAGGATACTAACAAAAGTGGATGCTTTAGTTTCCCTTACCTCAAAATAGGGTATGCGTTGCCAGCCTACCTTCAGGTAAAAGATCATGCCGATATAAAATAAGGTCAGGCTTCCTGTTAGGATGCTAATTACGAGAGTTACCAAAGAAATTGAGTTTTAATACAAAACCAGACCCCAGGATGGCGGGAATAATTAAGTTAATAAGCCAAATACACGCAGTTGCCGCCATAATGGCCACCTCCTGGTCGGTAAGAAATCCAAAGAAATAGCTGGCTGTCAATGCTCTAACCCCAATATCAAATATATCTAATGACGGCAGGGCAGACTGAACAAAAAACAAAATAAAAAGAATGAGGATCATTGAAAACACAGGAATTTCCGGAATCAAAAGAAGTATGACCAGGCAGTACTGAGTGGTAAAAACAATAAATCGGGAGAGACAATAAGTCAGGATTCGTGAAAGGTCAGCTTTTTTGTATTTCGCAAGTATGCGGAAGAACCTTCTGAACGGCTTAATTATTTTTATTTTAGCAAGAAGGTTGTCAATCAGCTGTATATTGAAGTAGAAAAGCAAAAAGAAGCTGCAAAATAGCGCCACCAGAAACGTCAGGGCAAAATTGACGATTATATTCAGATCCATAAAGCGGCCAACAAACCATAACAAAGCCAATGACCCAAGAACATTGGTAACAACCATTTGCCCGATTGCACCCACGCTCATTGAAATAACTCCTATCACACGCTTTCTGGGCGACAGAAAAAACACCCTCCCGGCATATTCGCCAATACGGTTTGGTGTAAACACTGCCCAGGTAAGTCCGCAAAAGACGGATTCAACGGCTCTCCACGTACTTATTTTTTCTACGTTTCTAAGTAGATATTTCCATTTTAATGCCTCCAGGAACCAATTCAGCAGCATTAAAAGAAATAAAGTAATCAGCACTATCCATACTCTGTAAGCTGATAGAGAACTTGTAAGTGACTTAAAATTGGTAATGTTCTGATTGTCGCTGAGTTTCTGAAAAATAAACCAGAAGGCCAGTACCAGAATGGCAACCTTGATACTGAGGCTAAGAATTTTTTTTGACTGGCGATTCAATGTACTTCTTTCTGCAATGTTAAGAAAAACCTTCGCGGAATCTAAATTTTGAATAAGCTTTGCCTGCAAATTACTAATATTGAGGGATGTTAAAAGATAAAGCTAAGGAGAGGATCATTCTGGGAATCGACCCCGGAACCACTATCATGGGATACGGGATAGTAAAGGAAGTGAAAAGCAATATTGATCTTTTATGTATGGGGGTGGTTAAGCTTGACCATCTGGATGATCATCCCCATAAACTCAAACATATCTTTGAAAAAACAGTACTGCTTATCGACCAGTATCATCCCGACTGCCTGGCTGTAGAAGCACCGTTTTATGGAAAAAATATTCAGGTGATGTTAAAGCTTGGCCGGGCGCAGGGGGTTGCTATGGCTGCTGCCCTCTCCAGGAGTCTTCCCATCTTCGAATACTCCCCGCGGAAAATAAAACAGTCGATAACAGGTAATGGGAATTCTTCAAAAGAGCAGGTTAGCGCAATGCTAAAAACACTTCTAAAATTTACGGAAACCCCTGAGTTTCTCGATGCGACAGACGGACTGGCGGTCGCTGTCTGCCATTCTTTTCAAAAGATAAGTACATCAGGAGATAAAAAAAATTATTCTGGGTGGGATGCCTTTGCGAAGGATAATGTGAAACGGATTAAATGAAGTCAGAGGTCTGAAGTCGGAGGTCGGAGGTCTGAAGTCAGAGGTCTGAAGTTCGAACGAGATCTGAGGTAGGAAGTCTGAGGTCAGAAGTCTGATGATTCCCGACCAAATTTGAATTTCACTGTCACGTATAAGAACTCTACTCCGACTTCAGGCTTCAGACCTCAGAGTTCTTTTCTAATCCTCTCCGCAATCACCTCCAGTTCCTCCTCAGAAAACTTAAGCTTTTGCCGGCTAAAATTCATATCATCCATGCTATTCATTGGAATCAGATGTATATGTGCATGTGGAACCTCCATTCCCATGACGGTTAAGCCAATACGCTCACAGGGAATGGCTTCTTTTAAGCCCTTCGCAACGATCTGGGCAAACATCATTAGACCTACGTAGCTCTCGCTATCCATATCAAACAGATAATCGATTTCGACTTTTGGGATTACCAGAACATGTCCCGCCACGAGCGGGTTGACATCCAGAAAAGCCAGATACTGAACTGTTTCTGCAACTTTATGAGCAGGTATCTCACCGGCTAGAATTTTTGAAAAGATCGATGCCATATAAAAGGGTTTGTTCTTTATTCTCGGTTCTATTATCTGCTTATTTCAACAATTTCAAACTCAATTTTACCTGCTGGAACAGCGATTTCAGCTTTATCGCCAACGGATTTTCCAAGCAATCCCTGGGCAATTGGCGATTTCACAGAAATCTTTCCGGATTTTAAATC
>NZ_JBASJU010000227.1:0-6158 GCF_049655485.1 Daejeonella sp. | reverse complement strand
GTTATTGACAAAGCCAAATATCAAAGTTTCCCTAGTGGCCATGTTCTCCTATATGTGGTTTTCTTTGGATTTCTGATAGTACTGATGAACAGGTTAAAAAATGTTAATTTTTCTGTTAGAGTAACTGTAGCCATTATTTCTGCTTTTTTTATAATCGCTGTGCCTTTCTCCAGAATATATTTAGGTGCACATTGGTTTACTGATGTACTGGGAAGTTTCCTGTTGGGCACATTATGCTTATTTGCGTTGAGTTACTTTTATCTTAGGAAAGCTTAATTGCTTGACTGATTTCTCATTTACCAGCCATTCTTTTAGCCGGATAAATACACAACATTTTGCAATAATGTTAATTAATCCCTGATGATCGCTAGTGCACAAAGAAGGATCCTAAACTCTCCAAATATATTTTTCGTATCTTTGATTTTCCTGAACAGCAAACCCTCAACAGAATTTATTCAACCCGGAAGACTTGTTGTTCCTAATCATTGTCAGGTAGCATCCACAAACTTTATTTTTTACTCCAAATAAAGCTTCCTGATTATCATTCGTTCACCTCTCCTTTGGAGATTAAACCCTCTGGCTATGTCTCAATTTTTGACCAGAACTTTTTTCGAGAACTCAGTCCAAAACTGGATTATTTCATTACTCATGTTAATTGCAGGAATTCTCGCTATACTGGTTTTCAAGCGCATAATTCTAAAACGCCTTAAACAATGGTCTGACAAAAGTAAAACCACAATTGACGATTTCCTGATAGCGACAATCGAAAAATCTATTGTCCCGCTACTTTACCTATTTGCGTTCCGGGTTTCTTTAAATGCATTGGCTCTTCCGACGAAAGTTGTGTCGGTTCTTCATATAGCTACCCTCCTGTTTATCACTTTCTTCGCTTTGCGCATCATTACATCGCTAGTTAGGAAGTTTATCTTTTCATTTATCAAAAGGCGCGAAAATAAGGAAAGCGAGGAGAAGCAGGCTAAGGGGCTACTTATAATCATAAATATCATTATCTGGATCCTGGGAATAGTATTCATCATCGATAATCTGGGATATGATGTAACTACCTTGATCACGGGGCTCGGAATAGGCGGGATTGCTATCGCACTTGCTGCCCAAACAATACTTGGTGACCTCTTCAGCTATTTTGTAATATTTTTTGATCGACCGTTCGAAATTGGCGATTTTATAATCGTCGACGACAAGATGGGTAACATCGAGTATATCGGCATAAAGACCACCCGTATCAGGACGCTGGGCGGAGAACAACTAATTTGCTCTAACACCTACCTTACTAATTCCCGGGTCCATAACTATAAGCGAATGGAAGAGAGGCGGATAGTCTTTAAACTAGGCATTACCTATCAGACTCCGGCAGAACAAGTTAAAGAAGTCCCGGAAATCGTAAAAGATATTATCGAATCGACCGAAAATGCCAGGTTAGACCGGGGGCACTTCTCCGGATTTGGCAGTTTCAGCCTTGACTTTGAATTTGTATATTACGTCATGAGCTCAGAATACAGTGTCTTTATGGATACACAGCAGAAAATCTATTTCGAGATTTTAGACAAATTTGAATCTGAACAAATAGAGTTTGCTTATCCCACTCAGACACTTTTCACAGTACCTTCTCCAAAATTATCGGAGTATGAGAAATCGCCAAGCAATTGATTTTCAACCAACGTATTTAACTCTAATCGTATGGAAAAAGCTATTAAAAATATACTTGTCCCTCTAAATTTTTCAACTTCATCTGATCAGGCTATACAACTGGCAATAGCCATGTGTAAACGACACGATGCAACTCTGCATATCTTACAGGTAAATAAAGAAAATGATTTCGCCTACCCTACGGGCAAAAATGCCCTGCTCATTGGGATACGGTTGGAGTCAAGAGTAGCTGAATTAAAGTCATTGGAAAAATACGCCAATCAAATTGAGGAAGCCAATCAAATAAAATGCTTTTATCATGTTGAAGATGGTGTCTTTTCAACAACAGTGGCTGAAATAGCGGACAACTTTTATTGCGACATAATAGTTGTTCAAAAAAGCGGGGCTTCTTCCCCTTTTAATATTTCATTTAATCGGGATGTTTGTAAGCTCATTAACGCATCATCCTGCCCTGTAATGGCTGTTCCCAGAAATTGCAAGTACACCCATTTCAAATCTGTTCTTTTTCCGGTATGGGTAAAGAGGCCTATCATCACAAAGCTACGCGCAGCCTTACCTATTATAGAGAAGAATGGATCGAGTGTAACTTTGTTTGGTTCTGTAAGATCGGCTAACGACAAGGATGAACTTGATCTTTTGGGGAAACTGATGAGTTCAGTTCGTGAACTTATCTCCATTTCTACAAAAAACATCAAAAATGAAATCGAAGACGCTCCCGGCTCCGCAAAAAATGTATTAAGGAAAGCCAAAGCCAGCAATGCGGACCTTATCATAATTTCTGCCCATACAAATACAGGATACACTACATTTTTCCGTCAAAGTTATAACCGATTTATTATCAATCGCTCAACCATACCCGTTTTGAGTGTAAAATAGGCCAATAAAAGGACTTCGTATTTAGTGATCGTCCGTAACAACAGGCTCGGAAAGACTCCTTAACAACCTTCGAACACTACCCGGATCCCTTAGGTAGAACCTTGCTGACGAAATATTACTTCCAACTTTTATCGTTACAGCATCATCCGGGATACTTTTGAAGATATCCTCATCTGTATGGTCATCACCAATTGCCATGATGAAGTCATAGTCTTTGTTATGAAGATGTCCTAATGATGCCTTACCCTTATTAATTTCTATATTCTTTATCTCAACGACCTTGTTGCCGGAAAGAACCTGAAGTCCACGGTCGTTAATAAGATATTTAATGTTGTTAACTAATTCTGAAGTCCGCAGTTCTCCCAAGCCTTTTTCAACTTTACGGTAATGCCATACAAGTGAAAAGTCTTTCTCTTCAATAAAAGCTCCTGGTGTACGATCGACAAACATATCCAATACGGGATATATATCTTTTTTCCATTGATCATCCAGACCGGGATGTTCCTCCCAGACCCCCGCGCGTCTATGCCAGGCTCCATGTTCTGCAATAAGATTAATTTCCATATGACCAAACCATTCCTCCAAGTTTTGATGACTACGTCCACTGATTAGGACCACAAAATTTAAGGGGTCTGAAATAAGTACATTTAATAGATCATACAAGTCTTTATCTGGCGACACGGAATTGATGTCGGCACTGAAATTAACAAGGGTTCCGTCATAATCAAGAAAAATAATCCTCCTCTGCGATTCATGGTAAAGTCTCTTAATAGCCTGTGCGGTTGTTGGACCGATCTTTCTTGTTTGCATTGATTCCTGCATATGTTTTATTTCCTTCAAACGTTCCATAAATATTTTAACCCAATGGCTTACTGAGAATTTGGACACAATTGCCCTCATCAGCTTCATTCTTCGTCGTTGCTCCTCCTCAGGCATTTCCAGTGCAGTTATTATAGCTTCGGTAACGGAGTCTACATTACTTGGATTAACTATAATAGCGTCCACCAGTTCCTTCGATGCACCAGCCATCTCACTCAAAATCAGAACACCTGTGCCGTCAATCCGGCTGGCGATATATTCTTTACTGACCAGATTCATTCCGTCACGCATCGGCGTAACCATGCAAACTTCAGAATGTGCGTACAGAGCCGATAACTCTTCAATTGGGAATGATCGGTAGAAATAGTTTACAGGATTCCAGTCTATAGTGCGATAGCGGGAATTGATCTCCCCTACTCTACGGTCTATAAGTTTTTTGAGCTCTTTGTATTCAGGGACTTTGTCGCGAGATGGGACAACAATCATATGCAAGACTATCTTCCCTTTATACTCAGGATGTTTTACCAGTAATTTTTCAAATGCTTGGAGGCGCTGTGGAATCCCTTTACTATAATCGAGTCTGTCGATACACAATATTGTTTTCCTATCCTGACTCACACGTTTCAATTCGTCGATGTGTTTTTTAACCTTTTTTTTCTCAGGGAGAGAATTATACTTCTCACTATCAATTCCCATGGGAAAAGGTTCGGCAACGACCACCCGATCTTCCAGGGCTATTGTATTCGCCGAAGAAGCAACAGGCAAAAATTGGGTTACAGTCTCTAGAAAATGTCTGACGTCATTAAATGTGTGAAATCCCAGTAAATCAGCCCCAAGCATACCGCTCAGTAGTTCGCTTCTCCAAGGAAGAAGTCTGAATATTTCAACAGAAGGAAAGGGTATATGAAGGAAGAAACCGATGGAGATATTCGGGTGAATTGCCCTGATAAGTTCAGGAAGTAACAGTAACTGATAATCGTGCACCCATATTACATCATCAGGCTCAACATACTTTGCCACTACTTCACTAAATTTCTTATTTACTTCTTTATAATAATCCCAGTTAGATTGTTTATAATTTGCATGAGTTGATGCATAATAATGAAATATTGGCCAGAGCACTTCATTCGAAAAACCTTCGTAATACTCTTTGATCTCAACCGAACTCAAAAAAACCGGCACCAGATTATCTTGAGAAAGTGTAGTAGTTATTTCGCTAACTTCTGATTCTTTTTCCACGCTAATTCCCGGCCAACCGATCCAGAGCATTCCCTCGTCATGATTGACTGACCCTAACCCTGTTGCGAGGCCACCCTCACTGGATTTGAATATGAATTTATCGTCCTTTTTTGATACCGTTATTGGCAGGCGGTTAGATATGATAATAGTTCTGCCCATTTGATTCTAATCTTTCTATTTTAAATATTTCTTGTTTTTTCTCTTTTGAATTTAATAAATAAGCAAATAACGTGCTATTGATGCTTTTAGCAGGTTGAAACAGTAAATCACACCGAAAAAACAGGTATTATTCCTACCGTAAGCGATGCCCAGGTATTTAACCAATGTCGAAATGCAGACCGTCCAGGAAACCCGGAATTGAACTATGAGCTAAGAGCTCTAAAAAATACAAGGTACGATTCTTAAATATAAACCGCAAATCGACTTCAGCGGTTCACGTTCCCATCAATTTTATCACTCTGGATATCTTGGTTTTTAACCAATTCGGGAGTACTTTTGGATCAAAAATTTAAAACTTCTGAGGCTTTTACTTGTCATTCTATAATGGTTAAAAAACATCTCTATAATTACGGCTTAATAGGTAATTGTGCTTTCCTAGCACATGTTCATAAAAACACAAATATTTCATGGCTTTGTTGGCCACGATTTGATAGTTCCTTCGTTCTTGGCTCCCTTCTCGACGAAAATAAAGGAGGAGAATTTTCAATACAACCTTCATCAGAATTTACCTCTTCTCAATATTACCTTGAGAACACCAATGTGTTGTGCACCGAAGTTACCTGCGAAAGTGGTACCTATCGGGTAACAGATTTTGCTCCCAGATTTAAGCAATATGACCGGTTCTTTAAGCCTCTCATGCTTATCAGAAAAATAGAACCCATAGAAGGGCGCCCCCGGATAAAAGTTAAATGCGAACTGACCTATGATTATGGTAAACGCCAATTGAAAGCTCATCGCGGCAGTAACCATATTGAATTTGTGGGCGGTGACGATGACATGCGCCTCACTTCGAATATCCCTATAACAGACTTATCAGACGAAAGCTACTTCTTATTAAACGAAGTTAAATTTCTCGTGTTAACTTATGGGGAACCGCTTGAGGCTCCATTGGCAAGCACTTGCGAAACCTTCCTTCGGGAAACCATTACTTATTGGCGCACATGGATTAAGCATTCTAGCATAGCAGGTTTTTATCAGGAGTACGTTATCCGTTCGGCTCTGGTTCTAAAAATCCATCAGTATGAAGATACAGGCGCAATCATTGCATCTGCAACAACAAGCTTGCCTGAATATGATGGCAGCGGAAGGAATTGGGATTACCGGTTTTGCTGGCTAAGGGACACCTTTTATGTAATATCTGCACTTAATCACATCGGCCATTTTGAAGAAATGGAGCGCTACTTTAACTATGTTGCTGGCATTTCCGTGTCGGAAAATTTCCGGTATCAGCCCCTTTATGCAATAGACGGAAAAAGTGACCTCAATGAAGAAATTCTTGATCATTTGGATGGATACTTAGGTAACAAGCCAGTCAGGGTGGGTAACCAGGCATCAGA
>NZ_JBASJU010000226.1:0-5181 GCF_049655485.1 Daejeonella sp. | reverse complement strand
GTTATGGGCTTTTTGGTTACTTCTCCTTTATCTTCGCAATCAACCCCACCAACTTTTCATCACTCTTCAACTTCATCAGCGCTGCATTGTATGAAAGCCAATAAATCTCTTCCGTTTTCTTCACATCAAATACGCTCGTAGCCCCCATTCCCTCTGGCTCGATAAGGACGTCGAGGTATTGGCATTTGTTTTCCATATCCGAGTTGATGGACATGATAGCGGCCCTCTCGAACAGTTTGCGGAAATTGGATATGGTACTTACTACTGGAAGATGATTACATGAAGAACCGATAATAAAATCGCAATCCCTCCGGATGGGTTCAATTGGAAAATTATCGAGTACCCCACCATCGACATACATTTTCCCGTCGATAATAATAGGCTTAAATACTCCTGGAATAGAACAAGACGCCAGCACCGCTTCAATGAGCTTCCCCGAAGAGAAATACCTCAGTTTTCCTTCACTAAAATCTGTTGCCGCAATAACCAAAGGCGTTTTCAATCCCTCAAATGAATCATGAGGCAGGTGCTCCATAAACAAGGGTCTGGTATTGTCGAGAGAAAGCAATCCTGCATTCCTGAAAGCGGGCCTAAGAAATTTATAAAGTTTAGTCTTTAAAAAGATCTCCAAAATAGCATGAGGTTCCATACCCTGCGCATACAATGAACCCACAATCGAACCCGCACTCGTACCACTAATCTTACAGAATTTTATACCCGCTTCAGTAAGCGCTTGAAGAACTCCTAAATGAGCAATGCCTCGGATGCCGCCGCCGGAAAGAACTAAGCCTATTCTCATATACTATATATTTTAATGTGGAGGGGGGAACCAGGAGCCCAGAACCAGGAACCAAGACACCCACCCAACGTACCGTCATGCTTTGCAGTCAGGTAATACGCAACAGGCAACCGATAACGGTTAACCATCAATCGTCAACCAAACCCTGATACTTCAGTGCCTAGCACTTATAACGTATAACGTACAACGTACAACTACATCTTCGGTTTGTACTTCGCCTCAGTTAATATTTTCTGTGCATCCTTTTCAACCATGAGCTGCTGTAGGGTGACGTCAGGATTTTCCTGCATATATTTCCTTACGATCTGCCAGCCGGTCCAGATGCCCAGCTTAGGAGCAGACTCAGAGTTTTCGCCGATGCCGGGTGTAAATGGTGCTTCTGCCAGGTATTTCTGGATTTTCATATAATCGGAATTGAACAGCAGTTCATTTTCCAAAAGGTAGGCCCATATCCCGCCTTCATTCTCTTCACACCATTGAATTTGTTGTTCGGTATAACCGATTTTTAAAGTATCGGCCACTTCAGGCATAAAGGAATCCATCATATACAAGATCTTTCCGTTATAAACCATTTTCGTCAGCAGGCTGCGATCCTTGTCTTGCTCGGGGAACATTTCTTCCCTTACAAAGGCTTCAACAACTCGTGGCGTGATATGTTCAGGAGTAAAGCGACGCGCAATATATTGCGGGATACTTTGCCGCAGTGCCGGATAAAACTTTCCTCCATGTTTTCCCAGAAACATGTCGAGCCCGATCCCTATATAATCATTGCCGATTGGAGTTTGAACCGCAAATCCCGAAATAAATGTAATCAGGCGCGGGACCTTCTGCTTCGGATAATAATAACGAACATGCTTGAAGGCATTGTTTAGCTCTTCCTCCTGTGCCGACATATCAGGAAAGGCCTGATCAACCGAAGCCTTCAATTCCAAATAATCTTTGTTCTGCAATACAGCAGCCAGATTATTTAAATAGGACGGCCCTTCAGCAGGAGAACCTACGCTCAACATCTGCTCCATGTAATCATCATAGAACCAGGTGTATTTCTTTCTCAACCCCTCCGCCTTCTCCATTAAGTCGTTTGCCTCCGACCTCCGAACTCCGAACTCCGACTTCATCCCTTCTAAATCCCTATCAAACCGATCAATAGAAATTTCCAATTTAATTTCCGACACATCCGCCCCTTTTTTGTTATTACAGGAAGCTGCAATGAGGCAAATAGAAAAAAACAAGTAAATTCGGGCGTTCCTCATTGATTTGGGATATCTGCTAAATTATGAAACCATGACGGTTTACCAAAACCCGCAGCGGCATAATTATTAATATAAAACCAATCTACAATATGAAAATTGCGTTAGCACAGTTAAATTATATCATCGGCGATTTTGATTTCAACACGAAAAAAATCATATCGGCCATACACGATGCCAAGGCTAAAGGCGCCGATCTTGTTGTGTTTGCGGAATTAAGCGTTTGCGGTTACCCGCCCCGGGATTTTCTTGAATTCTCTGAATTTATCGAGTCGTGCGAGAATTCAGCACAGCAGATTGCAAAGGAGTGTGTAGATATCTCCTGCATTATAGGCTTGCCTACAAAAAACCCTAAGATAGAAGGTAAGGATCTTTTCAATTCGGCCTATTTTATTGAAAACGGCTCCGTAAAGGCAGTCGTGCATAAAGCTCTATTACCGAACTATGATGTGTTCGATGAGTACCGCTATTTTGAACCGGCTGTGGATTTTAAATGTGTGGATTTCATGGGTTTTAAAATCGCTCTGACAATCTGTGAGGATCTTTGGAATATCAACGATAATCCGATGTATGTTACTTGTCCGATGGACGAGCTCATACAGGAAAAGCCGGATCTGATGATCAACATTGCAGCCTCTCCATTTGCTTATAATCACGATGAGGAGAGGGTGCTGATTCTCGGCGATAACAGCAGGAAATATAAACTCCCGATGTTCTATGTGAATCAAATAGGTGCGCAGACGGAAATAATTTTTGACGGGGGATCTTTGGTGTTTGATGAGGAAGGTGCTTTGCTTGATGAGATGCCTTATTTCACAGAAGCGGTGCGAATCTACGACTATGATCAGGGTAAGATTCAGGGACTAGAGGCCTTTCAGCATGAGCCGCAGGGAGATATTGAGCAGATCCATGATGCATTAGTACTAGGAATCAAAGACTACTTTCAAAAGTCCGGTTTCACCAAAGCGGTTCTCGGACTGTCCGGAGGCATTGATTCTGCCCTCGTTTGCGCCCTTGCTGCTGAAGCATTGGCACCTGAAAATGTGATGGCCGTTCTAATGCCGTCTGAATATTCATCTGACCATTCTATACAGGATGCCCTGGATCTGGTTCAGAACCTCGGGTGTAAGCATGAGGTGATACCGATTAAGGAAGCAACCCTTGCTTTTCAAAATATGATGAAACCTGTGTTTAAGGATCTTCCTTTTAGTGTTGCTGAAGAGAATATTCAGGCAAGGAGCAGGGCTATTGTCGTGATGGCGATGTCCAATAAGTTCGGATACATTTTATTGAATACCTCCAATAAAAGTGAGTGCGCGGTAGGTTACGGTACCCTTTACGGCGACATGGCAGGAGCCATCGGCGTCTTGGGTGATGTATACAAAACCCAGGTCTACAAGCTCGCAAACTATATGAACCGTGAGCGGGATATCATTCCGCAAAACAGTATTGTCAAACCCCCTTCCGCAGAACTCCGTCCCGGACAAAAGGATTCGGACTCCCTTCCGGAATACGACACCCTGGACGCGGTATTATTTCAATACATAGAATTGAAGAAAGGCTCGGAATCAATTATCCAGATGGGATTCGACGAAGCACTGGTTAGGAGAGTTCTTAAAATGGTTAACGTTGCTGAATTTAAACGCAATCAGGCTCCTCCGATATTGAGGGTATCACCGAAAGCGTTTGGAGTCGGGAGGAGGATGCCGGTGGTGGGGAAATATGCGGGGTGAAGGGAAAAGGGAGAACGGAAAGTGAGAGAGGTGATAGGTGAAAGGTGAAAAGGGGAAGTGAAACTGAAAACTGAAAACTGAAAACTGAAAACTGAAAGTGGAAGGATTGTTAACTAAACGGTCGGGAAAAAAGGATTACAAATTAACATTAATCATACGACCCCTTTAGGGTCGAGGGGGGCATCGTCACCAAACCGTCACCAATCTGTAACAAAAATATACGTTCCAACAGTTAATCCCATTTATTACGTTTATTTTATGAAAATGTAATACACAGCCTAATTTGGCAATTGGGATTAAGATACCCCCGGTTCATGTCGGGGTTTTAGTTTGGTTTAGTTTTTAGTTTAGTAGAAATCCGTTCCTGTTATAGGGAGCGGATTTTTTTTTGGCGTTGCCCTTGGTTCCCTTACTCTTTTGTCTTCCGTCTCCTAAAAACCCCCACAATCAAAAACACCCCAAACACCCCACTCCCAATAGACCCCGCCCGTGCTATATAATCTCCATGCTCTACATAAAAGGTCAATTCATCATTCAGATTAATATCCGCTTTAAGCGCTGCGGGTACCCACCATTCTGTT
Source organism: Daejeonella sp. (assembly GCF_049655485.1). Taxonomy (GTDB): domain Bacteria; phylum Bacteroidota; class Bacteroidia; order Sphingobacteriales; family Sphingobacteriaceae; genus Daejeonella. Next base: position 818 of record NZ_JBASJU010000226.1, on the reverse strand, counting down.
TGCTGTGTGATATCGCCCCGCTGATTGATGAAGGCAGAGATGCCCGTATTGGCAGAACGTGCTACCCACCGGCGTGTTTCAATTGCACGAAGTTTGGCATATTGAAGATGCTGGTCCTTTCCGGAGGTGTTGCCCCACCAGCCATCATTGGTGATGATTGCAATGAACTGAGCATCTTTTTTAACATATTCTCCTACATATTCACCCCAGATCGATTCATAGCAAATCACAGGCGCTGCGCCAATACCGCTTTGGGAGTAAAACACAGAAGGTTCGTCCTGCTTTCCGTAGCTGCCGGCGGAACCGCCGAATGCTTCAAAGGCTGGCTTTAGAAAGCTCATGGTATTGGAAAAAGGTGTTTGTTCCACGCCGGGCACCAATTTAGATTTATGGTAAAACTGGACTGTTGGCGAATTCTCAATCAGGACCGCTGCATTAAATACATCGAAATACTTGCCCGTGCTTTCGTCAAATCGCGCGGTGGCGGTCTTCTGACTATCATATAGGGAGAAGCTTTCAATCCCCGAAAGGAGGTTTCCGTTTTTGTATTTACTGAGAAAAGCCTGTATCCTCTGGAAATTCGGTTCATCCCTTATCTGAGCCTCCTCCGTCTTCTGTGAAATGGCGGTCTCCGGCCAGATAAAAAACTCCGTATTTGGTTGGCCCAGTGAGTCGGATAAATGGATCATCCGTTCGATCTGTGTCGCAGGGTTCAAGCTCCCAAACTTTTCGTAGGGATCGATATTAGGCTGCACCACCACGATGTTTGCGGGATTGGCTTTCTCCGTATAATTGAAATAGATTAATAAGGATACTAT
>NZ_JBASJU010000225.1:0-19643 GCF_049655485.1 Daejeonella sp. | reverse complement strand
TATAAGCGTAGTTGTTCCCAACAAAGAATGGCCAGCCGAAGAAACCCGCTTTCCGGGCCTGATTTATTTCATCGTATCCTCTTGGCCCCCTTTCCGGAATATCATTATTTGCGTCCGGGCCAACTTCTCCCCAATAAAGAAAATTAGTTTTACTGTCGACAGATATCCGATAAGGATTTCTATTACCCATTACGTAAATCTCCGGCCTGGTTTGAGGAGTGTTTGGCGGAAAAAGATTTCCTTCCGGAATTTCATAAGAGCCGTCTGCCTTAACCCTTATGCGAATGATCTTTCCGCGAAGATCGTTTGTGTTACCCGCACTTCGGCCTGCATCATATTGCTCCAGTCCCGGACGATTGTCCAAAGGCGCAAAACCTTTATTTGTAATTTGCTGGTTAGGAACATCAAATGGTGTTGAGTTATCGCCCGTAGATAAATATAAAAGACCGTCTGGCCCGAATGCAATCGACCCGCCGGTATGACAGCAGATTTCTCGCTGTGAATAGAGTTGCAGAATAATCTGTTCTGAAGACTTGTCTAATTTATCGTTCACGAATTTAAATCGCGACAAGCGGTTCACTGAAGTATCTATAGGACTATAGTATATATATACATAGTTATTTTCATTGAATTTAGGATCAGCAGCTATTCCGAGTATTCCTTCTTCAGCATTGACTCCCGGAGTGGAAGTTTTAGAATAAACATCCAATGATCCGACCTGGCTTATTTCTTTTGTTGCTCCTTTTAACAGCATGATTTCTCCCCGGCGCTGAACGATCAGAACGTCGAGATTCGGGAGAATCGTCATTTCAGTAGGCTCAAATAATGTTCCTTGAGTCAGTACGTTACGAACGAACCGGTTTTCTTCGGGTGCATTCGGTGTAGTTGCACGGGAGTAGTTGAGCGTAACATTAGTGCCGATGGCGAATTTTATCCCACCTAAAAGATGCTTAAGGTATAAAGGATCTGCATAAGATTCTTTAGTATGGCCCATTCCTGTATAAAACGCGCGTCCTCCATCATATTGATGATACCATGCAATGGGGTGGTTAGCTCCATTTTTTCCGCCTTCGTAAGTGGATTCATCCAGCGAAGCCAGGACTTTTACATTCGGGTTAAGGTTTTTATAATTATACCATTCATCTACACGCTTCCATCTTTCGGGCAAATGGCTGCTTGCCATATTGGTGCGGTCAGTTACATTCACAACTGCTTCCTGGGTTTTAGGATGGCTTAAAAAATATCCGCCAACCAATTTCCCATACCACGGCCAGTCGTACTCAGTATCAGCCGCAGCATGTACACCTGCAAAGCCGCCGCCAGCCTGTATATATCTTTCAAACGCTATTTGCTGAGGAGCGTTGAGGACATTTCCTGTCGAATTCAAAAACACGACAGCTTTGTATTTCTTAAGGGAGTCCTCCATAAAATAACTGCTGCTTTCGGTAGTATCCACATCAAATCCCTGCTCTTTTCCCATTTTGATTATAGCAGCTTTGCCAGCAGCTATTGATTCATGGCGGAAGCCGGCGGTATTACTGAAAACCAGGATTCGTGGTTTTACGGTTTGTTTCAACAGACTGAACGAGAGCAGCGATAGCAGTACTCCCACAGCCAGGAATGTTTTGGTTGAGTTTCTCATGGTTAATTGTTACGTTTTATATGCTTCCCCTAAGGATTGGAAATTTTATTTGCTTGTGTTATTTTTACTAGAATCAAGAACCGACATCAAAGAGAGTTAAAACAAAACAAGGAAAGAGAATTAATTTTCTTTCGGCTCAAGATTCAGTGGTTCCTGCTTTCTTACTGATCGACGTTTGACTTAACTCCTTATTACTTGTTCTTTGTTCTCTTAATTACTTGTTCTTTGTTCTCTTATTGTATGAATTTTAAAAATAAAAATATACATTTATTTAATACAAGTAAACTAAATTACAACAATGCAATAGTGCCATTTGTCTGATCTAAGGAGCAAAAATATAATAGCTTCGTGTATAAACTACACCATTGCCTTATATTCAGCTATTTAACATTAGGCATTTTAATTTTATTCAACATTTTAAAATTCAAATTAATTTAAAAAACCAAGTACTAGTATGACCCCGACCAATCGTTTTAAGTTGTCACTGATGATGTTTTTAGAGTTCTTTATTTGGGGGGCATGGTTTGTTACCCTTGGAACGTTCCTTGGCAAAGAGCTTTCCGCAACCGGAGCACAGGCATCTGCTGTTTTTTCTACACAATCTTTCGGGGCCATCATCGCACCTTTTATCATCGGATTAATTGCTGACCGGTATTTTAATGCGGAAAAAATCCTTGGTATCCTTCATCTTATTGGAGCAGTACTGATGTTTCAAATGTATAATTCAACGGACTTCGCCGGTTTTTACCCATATGTTTTTGCTTATATGGTCATGTTTATGCCAACATTAGCGTTAGTAAATTCGGTTTCCTTCAGGCAAATGAAAGATCCGGAAAAAGAATTTTCGTCGATCCGTATTTGGGGGACCATAGGATGGATTGTTGCAGGACTATGTATTAGTTTTCTTTTCCACTGGGATTCTCCGGAAGGAGTATCTGAAGGCTTGTTAAGGAATACTTTCCTGATGGCCGCTATTGTTTCTGTCATTTTGGGACTATTTAGCTTTACCCTTCCAAAAACACCTCCGGCAGTGGAAAAAGGGGAGAAAGTTACAATTTCTGATATTGTTGGACTCGATGCCTTGAAGCTTCTAAGCAATAAGAACTTCCTGATTTTCTTCGTGTCATCCATACTGATCTGTATCCCACTAGCGTTCTATTACCAGAATGCAAACCTCTTTCTAACGGAACTTGCTGTCGAAAACCCTACTGGCAAAATGACCATAGGGCAGATTTCAGAAGTATTGTTTTTGCTATTGCTTCCAGTGTTCTTTAGTAAGTATGGCTTTAAAATAACTATTCTGGTGGGGATGTTCGCCTGGGCAGCGCGATATGCATTATTTGCTTATGGCAATGCAAGTGATCTAAGTTTTATGCTCATCATAGGAATTGCTTTACATGGTATCTGTTATGATTTCTTTTTCGTCTCTGGCCAGATTTACACGGATTCCAAAGCTGGGAAAAAATATAAAAGTGCGGCACAGGGCCTTATAGCTCTTGCAACTTATGGCGTAGGAATGCTGATAGGTTTTTGGGTGGCGGGACTGGTTAGTGATGCTTACAAAATTTCTGATACGCAACACGACTGGCAATCTATTTGGTTAGTTGCAGCAGGTATTGCTGGCGTTGTAGCGGTTCTATTCCTTTTAACGTTTAATCAAAAGGAAGAGGATGCGTTAAGGAAATTGGAGGACCGGTAGGTGAAAACTGAAAACTGAAAACTGAAGGTGAAAGGATTGAGGTGGGAAGGTTAGAATAGATATTTTACTGTGCAGTATTAACACTTAAGGAAAATGGCAAGAAACGAGGATCGCCGTAAGGCACTAAAGAATATTATTGCTGGAACGGCTGCATTAACTGCGGGAGGCATGTTTTCATCTTTCCCGGTACAAGCGGCCCAATCCGTTCCACATAAAGGAAATATCAACCATGCTGTTTGCAGATGGTGTTTTAGCCAGCTTTCAGTTGAAGAACTGTGTATTGCATCCCGTGAAATAGGCATCAAGGGGATAGATCTTGTCGGACCTAAAGACTGGCCAACGCTTAAAAAATACGGTCTGGAGTCAAGCATGTGCAACGGTGCAGAAATTAATCTGATCCATGGCTTTAACGACAAACAGTATCATTCAAAGCTGATCGAGAAATATTCAGAAATGATCCCTTTGGTTGCTAAGTCAGGGTATAAAAACCTTATTTGCTTTAGCGGCAACCGGGCAGGTAAGGATGATGAAACCGGACTTGCTAATAGTACCGAAGGCCTTAAACAACTGATGTCGCTTGCGGAAAAACATAAGGTGACGCTGGTGATGGAACTCCTGAACAGTAAAATAGATCACAAGGATTACCAGTGTGATAAAACCCCATGGGGAGTTGAACTTGTAAAACGAGTGGGTTCCGACAATTTTAAGTTGCTCTATGATATTTATCATATGCAGATTGATGAGGGCGACGTGATTCGTACTATTAAGAATAATCATCAATACATAGCTCATTACCATACGGCCGGTGTTCCTGGCCGTCATGAATTGGATGAACTGCAGGAACTAAATTATCCGGCAATAATGAAGGCGATTGTTGAAACAGGGTTTAAAGGTTTTGTTGCACAGGAATTTATCCCGGTTAAAGCGGATAAATTGGCATCGTTGAGACAAGCGGTGGCTTTGTGTGATGTATAACTTACAACCTATAACTTACAACTCAAAATGGCAGACAATACTTACGATGCGATAGTAATAGGATCCGGTATCAGCGGCGGCTGGGCTGCGAAGGAGCTTACTGAAAAGGGCCTGAAAACTATCATGCTTGAGCGCGGAAGAAACATAGAACATATTAAAGACTATGTAAACGCGACTAAAGATCCATGGGATTTCCCACACCGGGGTGGCCGGACGCAGGAGATGATTGAAAACTATCCGGTTCTGAAGAGGGATTATCCTCTCAATGAAAAGAATTTGGATTTCTGGGTGAAAGATTTGGAAAGCCCATATACGGAGATTAAACGCTTTGACTGGTACCGCGGATATCATGTTGGTGGGCGGTCGCTGATGTGGGGCAGGCAAAGTTACCGTCTGAGTGAAATGGATTTTGAAGCGAATGCAAAAGACGGAATTGCCGTTGACTGGCCCATCCGTTATAAAGACCTGGAAAAATGGTATGGTTATGTAGAGCGTTTTGCCGGAATTAGTGGAAATAGAGACGGTCTGCCGCAGTTGCCAGACGGCGATTTTCAACCTGCCATGGAGCTGAATATTGTCGAAAAGGATGTGGCTGCCCGGGTAAAAAATCACTATAAAGGAGCACGTCACATGGTTATGGGCCGGGTGGCCAACATTACCCAGCCGCTTCAAAGCCGTACAAATTGCCAGTATCGAAACAAATGTTGGTTGGGATGCCCTTTTGGCGCCTATTTTAGCACGCAATCATCAACGTTGCCGGCAGCTGTGGCAACCGGTAATCTAACTCTTCGTCCTTTTTCTATAGTTACTAAGATTCTTTACGATAAGGATACAAAGAAGGCTAAAGGCGTCGAAGTGCTGGATGCCGAAACTAACAAGACCTATGAATATTTTGCAAAGGTCATTTTCTTAAATGCATCGGCTCTGAATTCCACATGGATATTAATGAATTCCGCGACTGATGTGTGGGAAGGCGGTTTAGGAAGCAGCAGCGGCGAACTCGGGCATAATCTGATGGACCATCATTTTCGGCTAGGCGCTTCGGGCCAGGCCGAGGGATATGATGATAAATATTATTACGGTCGCCGCCCCACCGGGATTTACATACCCCGCTTCCGGAATCTGGGAGATGAAAAGCGCGACTATATACGTGGATTTGGTTATCAAGGGGGAGCAAGCAGAGAGGGTTGGGGAAGGAATATCGCTGAAATGAACATTGGCGGCGACTTCAAAGATGCTTTATGCGAACCTGGAGCGTGGACCATGGGCATTACCGCATTTGGAGAAACCCTCCCATATCACGAAAATAAAGTCAGCCTGGATAAAACGAAAAAGGATAAATGGGGACTTAATGTTCTGGCTATCGATGCGGAAATCAAAGACAATGAAATGAAGATGCGTAAGGACATGATGCAGGATGCAAAAGACATGCTGGAAGCGGGTGGCCTGAAAAACGTTACGACCTATGACAACGGCTATACGCTTGGGATGGGGATCCACGAGATGGGAACGGCCCGTATGGGTCATGATCCTAAAACTTCGGTTTTAAATAAATTTAATCAGGTTTGGGATGCAACAAATGTGTACGTTACTGACGGCGCTGCTATGACTTCCGCGGCATGTCAGAATCCTTCACTAACTTATATGGCATTAACGGCCAGGGCTGTTGATCACGCTGTAACCGAATTAAAAAAAGGTAATATTTAAGGTCATGGATAGAAGAGAAGCAATAATGCAGGTAAGCTGGATTCTCGGAGGAACTATTATTGGTTCCAGTATATTCCTGGAAACAGGGTGTAAAACCAGTACCGAGAAGGCTGCAGATTTTTTTGATGTTGAAACTATTGCGCTGTTAAACGAAATGGGGGAGACTATTTTGCCCGCAACCAGTACCCCCGGCGCGAAAGAGGCAAAGGTGGGCGAGTTTATGGCCGTGATGGTTAAAGACTGCTATACGCCTCAAGATCAGGGAATATTTCGCGAGGGCATCAAAAGGCTTGAAAAAAGGTGCAAGGATGAAACTGGGAAATCATTTATGGAATGCAATTTAAAAGAACGCACTGATTTTTTTGTAAAGATGGATAGCTTGCAAACGGCATATATGTCAACTAAAACTACGGAACAACCATCGCACTATTTCAGGATGATAAAGGAATTAACTCTTTTGGGATTTTTTACGTCTGAAGTTGGATCGACAAAGGCAATGCGCTATATAGAAACACCTGGCAGATATGATGGAAACGTTCCCTACAAAAAAGGGGATCGCATGTGGGCTAATTCATAATTTTAATAGAATAAGTAAATGAAGAAACAAGAAAACAACACCTCAAGAAGAGATTTTGTGAAGACGGCGGCAGTGGCAGCCGCAGCGTTTACGATCGTGCCCAGGCATGTACTTGGCGGGCCGGGTTTTATCGCCCCTAGCGACAAACTACTAATTGCCGGAGTTGGTGTAGGTGGGAAGGGACAAAGTGACCTTACAGGCTTCGCAAGGAATCCAAAGGCGGAAGTGGCCTTTTTATGCGACGTGGATGACAGGCGTGCCGCAGCTTCGGTTAAGAATTTTCCGAAAGCTAAATATTACAGAGACTGGCGAGAGATGTTTGATAAGGAACATCGTAATTTTGATGCAGTGTCTGTTTCTACCCCTGATCATAATCACGCGATAATTACGCTTGCCGCGATCCAGAAGAAGAAACATGTATATGTTCAAAAGCCTTTAACGCACGATATTTACGAAGCCAGGGTACTAACAGAGGCGGCGAAGAAATATAAAGTGGTAACTCAAATGGGTAATCAGGGTTCATCGTCTGATGGATCAAGAAAACTTACGGAATGGTATAATGCCGGAATAATTGGTGATGTTCATACCGTTTATTGCTGGACGGATCGCCCGGTATGGCCACAGGGTATTCCATGGCCAACAACTAAGGCAGAAGTTCCAAAGGAACTTGACTGGAACTTATGGCTGGGAACGGCACCTTACACAGAATATGTAAACAAACTCATTCCGTTCAACTGGAGAGGATGGTGGGATTACGGAACAGGAGGAATAGGCGATATGGGATGTCACTTAGTCGATGCACCATTTAGGACCCTTGGACTGACATATCCGACAGAAGTGGAATGTAGCGTTGGTAGCGTCTATGTTGATGAATTTAAACGAGGATATTTCCCGGAAAGTTGCCCTCCTTCGTCACATGTGATTATGACGTTTAATCCTGAAAAACAGAAAAATACACCTATCAGATTACATTGGATGGATGGCGGTATCCAGCCTGAAAGACCAGCAGAACTTGGAGCCGACGAAAGATTCGGAGATGGTGGTAACGGTGTTCTTTTTGTAGGAACGAAAGGTAAAATGCTTTGTGATACTTATGGCAGGAACGCCAGGTTATTGCCTCTTTCAAGAATGGATGATGTTGACGTGCCTGAAACACTTGCACGGGTACCTGAGCAGGAAGCGGGTCATTATACTCAATGGGTTGATGCGGCTATTGCTGGTTATGGAAAAATGGAATTGAGTTCAGACTTCGCAGTTGCAGGTCCTTTAACGGAGTCATTGCTTATCGGAAATCTGGCACTACGTGCATTTGATCTTCGTGTGCCTAATGGTAATAGCTTCCGTTATCCGGGCAGATATAAAAAGCTTCTTTGGGATTCACCAAATATGAAAGTTACCAATTTCGATGAAGCTAACCAGTTTGTGAAACGCAAGTATAGGGATGGTTGGGAGCTTAATGTTTAAATGAAGTTGTACGTCATAAGTTTTACGTTATACGTTTGCAAGGCGATAAGACAGAATGTCTAGTAACTTAAAACGTATAACTTTTATTGAACGAGAAGGTTACACCCCCTAATATCACTATTATCAAACCTGCCTAAAACTTCGAAGGTCCCATCCTTCGAAGTTTTTCCCAGGTCTTGTGTCGCAATAAAAGAACAGGAATTAATATTTGCAAGATCAATCACATTAATGCCACCGGTATCTCCGACTCCCAGTATCTCCAGGGGATCATTAGTATCCCGTATTAATATTTTCATCCATGGTGGGCAATGAAAAATACCCGCACCTGGCGAATATGCTTGGGATAAAAGCTCTGTCATGCCATATTCAGAATGGATCACCGGCACGCCAAATCCGGCGCATAATTTGTCGTGTAACTCAGTTCTAACCATTTCCCTTCTTTTTCCTTTCATTCCACCGGTTTCCATGACTATTAAACCTGGGAACTCTAAAAAGTGGCTTTCAACGAAATCCAGAAGGGCATATGTAACGCCAATCAAAATTGAAGGTGTTTTCGATCTTTTTAGTGCCAGTAGTTTCTCGTGGAGTGCTTTGTGATCATAAAGATAAAATCCACTATGATCGTTATCACTGGCGCTGATAAGATCATCCGCCATATAAATTAGCGAGGACCCGTCGCGCTCGAGATAAGAAGGCAGTAATGCCAGTACAGCGTATTTCGTGATATCACCATAGAAAATTTCAAATGCTTTTCTGAAGCTCTGAACATAGACACTGACGTCGAGCACCAGATGTCTGCTTTGAGTCATCCCTGTTGTGCCTGAACTAGTGAAGATTTCTTCGGGTTCTCCCGAATCTGAGATTATCTCCCGGTTTTTAAAGAATTCAATTGGAAGGAAGGGGATTTGACTGATGCTTTCTATATCTGCAGAATTGATGCGTAGATTTTCTACAAATTCTTTGTAAACCCGGCAATTTTCAGCCTGGAATCGGAATATCTCTAACGCAATACTTTCGAATTGCGATGAATACTGGATAGAAAATATATCATCGGGGGTAATCTTTCGCACCGCCAAAGATACAATTTGATGGCTTATTTACTTCCCTGCTTTTCAGGTATTACCACCGCCTGACGGACATGATAGCCGGCCAGAGCTGAGAAGCCCGTAGTCAATCCACCAATTATACCTGAAATTAAAAGAACGATCACCCAGTTTACCGTAGTCTCGGGCAAGCCGAGCATAGCCCCGACCCGGTTGGCAAGGATATGTTCATTAGGAATACTATAAAATAAGCCAAGGATTATCCATAAAGTGAACAAGGCAAAAAAACCCGACCAAAAAGCATGTGTACTATTTTCTGCCTTCCAGAAAGCTGCGCCAAAAGCCAATGGGGTAATTATCCACCACGGAAGAAATAACTGGAAAACAAAACAGAGTGCGGCAATGAGGAGTAATAACATGTTTTTATATTAATAATTTATAATTAGTCGACGGATAATTTTTAATTGACTTCCCTTATCACTTCGACATTTTCCAGGTACTAACTATGCTTTTTGATTTTTCGTCCTTTGATTTGAGATAGATCAGTTCATTCAACTTTCCCTCAGACCAGGTATCAATCATATTGTCGTAATATGGGCTACCGGGATTCCCAGATTCGCCGCCTGGAAACACACCATAAGCCTTCACATTTTTCCCTAGGGCAACAACCATCCTCCAGGAAGGTCCATTGCTCTCACTCATCGCATTAACCGACGTTTTCGATCCCCCATTATTTAGAAACTTAGAACCGAAACCGGCAACTTTCGCCAGGTGAGGCACATTTGTATGTTTTACATTCCCCCATCCCCAGTCATCGTTCAGGGGTCCAAACCGGCGGTGGAGACTATCAATTGCTAATTTAAAAGCTTTATTTACTGCATCCGTCCGGGTTTCCTTCTGTGCAGTATGGACGTTGTCGAACCAGCGGGAATCGGGTTCATTCAAAAGCAATTCAACACTTCTGTCGCGTGAAGGATATCGCATAGGAACTTTTGGGTCACCCAGATCATCATGCCAAATTTCTTTAGCCAGGACTTTATGCCACAATTCAAATATACTTGCACCAACTTCATCTGCATTGAAAAATTTATTCCACCTGCTCACTATATTATAGCCTTCACGCTCGCTGGCATTCAGCCTGTCCGTGTTCACCAGCCCGATCAGTGTGGGTAAAATATTTTCCGCCAGTATACTATAGTTATCGTTTTGCAAATTTATCAGGCTATCTACATTTGCATTAGTCATAACGGTAAGGCGCTGGTTTATTCTATGCCCACGTTCGTAAGGTGCGAATTCCCAGTTGATGTAATAGGGATAGGTCGTGTCAGTTAACGATTGATTAGCAGAACTAACGAAATTTCTAGGCGGATTTTTAACTGTTGGATTTTGGTCAGCCGGAATACGCCCCTTCCAATCGTTAGCAGGAAGGGAACCATCCAGTAGAAATTTTCCATGTCCCTGCCATTTACCCGGAAAATATCCGCTGGGACTTATAGAAATGTCATTCTCAACACTCGCAAAAATAAAGTTTTGCGCAGGTGCGGAGTAGTGGACAAGTGCTTCCCGATAATCAGCGTAGTTTTTAGCCCGGTTTAATTTATAGAAAGTTTTAACGTCGTTGGAGCCGTCGTGAGCTACCCAGCGCAAAGCGTGGCCTGTTGGAATATTATCGGCCTTGGAAAAATCGACTGGCCTCTGCTCGGTAGTATATACGATCGGCCCGTGGTGGGTGTAATAAACGCTATCCGTTATTGTTTTACCCCCCTTAACTCCAATGGTTTCCACGCGTACGCTAACCGGGTTCCATTTGTTATTGTACCAGTACTCTTTTTGGGAAGCATCTTTAAATTTAATGTTGTACCAATCCAGCACGTCCGCGCCAACGTTAGTGACGCCCCAGGCAATAGTTTCATTAAAGCCGATAATAATACCCGGTGCGCCTGGAATAGAAACTCCACATACGTTCATACCTCGCGATACCACCTGGATTTGATACCATATGGATGGCAGCGTGATGTCCAGATGGGGATCATTGGCCAGCAGGGGGTATCCGCTTCTGGTTTTAGCACCGGATAGTGCCCAGTTATTACTTCCAATTCCCTCTTCGATTTCTCGTGTTTTTATCTGATAAGATGCTTTATTTTCGCTCAATACCTCGGGTGCTGGAGGAATAGGAATTGGGTTGAATTCCCATTTGGTGCCATTCGGTATAATGGGATCTTCCTTAAAAGGATAATCTGGAAATAGATTTTGTGTTATTTCGGGTCCGTACTTGTTTAAAATGTTTGTCATGTAGAATTCATTCGACCCGCCGGCGAGCGTGGCCGACATAAGCTTAAGCAACAATGCAGAATTCAAGGGTTTCCAATCCTCCGGTGCGTAATTCAAAAGCTTAAACTCTAAAGGGTAATCTCCAGGTTTCAATGAGTGGATGTACGCGTTTACACCTGCTGCATATGCTTCCATGGTTTCCTTTATTTCAGGATCCTTCATCATCACCTTTACCATGTTTTCTGCACCATAGGCCATACCCATTCTACGTTGATACCTGTCGAGTTCGATAGCTTTTGGGCCCACTACTTCAGAGAGCCGGCCTGAAGCAAAACGTGTTTGAAAATCCATCTGCCAGAGGCGATCTTTTGCAGTGATAAATCCCTGGGCGAAATATAGATCGTAATCGTTTTCGGCGAAAATGTGTGGTACCATCTGTTCATCAAACTTGACTTCGACAGGCCCTTTCAAGCCATCAATATTAAAAGATTTCTCCACCTTTTGATCAATAGCTTCAGCATTTTTCCAAAATCCCCGGAAGGGATCGAGAAATTTGCCCATTGGTGGAATATCGCCGAATTTCGTATTTAAAGAAATAACTAATGCGAGCGCTATGAGGGTGTATAAAAGTGCCTTTATAATTTTCATTTTAATCTATTTGATTGTCGTGCCTCCGAAACTTGTACGAGCATTTCCTGTCATCTCACTGGTCCAAATCCTTTTGCAACGTAATAGCTTTAAATATGTCGAAAAAAAATTTATAAATAAATATTGAGAAATCTTGTCCTTTTAATTTTATGCTTTCAACTGCAGATTTTCAATGTTAATGTAATCAGCCTTATGTACCCTCAAGCTCAAAACTGACGTGCTGTTGTTTATCTAAATATATTTTTAGCTATGCCAGGAACTGGTTTTATTATACATAAACCCCGGGAAACTATACATTTATGATAATCTTTATTTCAATTAAAATTTTTCATAATTTGATGCAATAATTTTTGGATGTCTTAAAAAAATAAACTATTTTTATTTTTCGGGAACAGTACCGGAACTTAAATTAAATTAATTACTGCTTTATATTTAGTAATTTATTCGAGATATAATAATACTAAACTTATTGAAAACGTATTTAACACAACTTTAATAATCCATATAATTACAAGAGGAAGAATCTTTACCATCAATCTTTAAAGAGGAAAAATAATTATTAAAGTCAAAGCTCTTACAACAAAAACTTTACTAAACATTTCTACTAAATTAATAAGCTATGGGTACAAAACTTTTACTTTCAAAGATTCTTTTTTGTATTGTTCTGCTAATGTTCGTTGGCTCTGCGTATGGGCAGAACACAACCATTTCCGGAACGGTTACAGATACTAAGGACAGGCAAACTTTAATAGGGGTCTCTGTCAAAGTTAATGGAACTAGTATTGGTACAAGTACTGGTCCTGATGGAACCTATCGAATATCCGTTCCAAATAATGCAACCACACTGGTTTTTTCTTATTTAGGTTACAACAATCTTGAAGTGAGTATTGGTGGACGAACATCAATCAACGTATCTCTTGAACCAAGTAATACTTCATTAAGTGAAGTAGTAGTTGTCGGATATGGCACTCAAAAGAAATCAGATGTAACTGGTGCGACAGCTACAGTACTTGCTAAAGACCTTAACGCTGGGGTAGTTAATAACCCATTACAAGCAATACAAGGAAAAGTAGCCGGTTTGAACATTGTATCAAGTGGCGGTGATCCTACTAATAATCGGCCTACCATTCGTTTAAGGGGGACTTCATCATTAAGTGCAAACAGCGAACCGCTAATTGTAATTGATGGTGTAGCTGGTGTAAGTTTAAATAGTGTTGCACCGGAAGACATTGAACAAATGGATGTTTTGAAAGATGCCTCAGCTGCTGCAATTTATGGTTCCAGAGGAGCTAACGGGGTTATCATTGTGACTACCAAACGTGGAAAAGCAGGCAAAGCTACCGTTGAGTTGAATAGTTATGCAGGGATGGAACAGATTGCCAATGTATTGGACTTTTTAAGTCCGGATGAATATGTTTCCAAGCTAAGTGAATTAAATTTAAATGTTTCTGCTAATGATTATGGCGCGCGAACCAATTGGTTTGATGAAATTACACGCGATGCCATCAGTCACAATCAGAACCTTTCAATATCCGGAGGTGCTGAAAATTTTAATTATCGTGGGTCTGTTGTTTATATGGACCAACCTGGGATTGCCCTTAATTCTGGAATGGATCGTCTAAATGCACGTCTGAACCTGAGCCAAAAGATGTTCGATGAAAAACTTGAAGTACAATTATTGTTATCTCAGCAACAATCAAACAGACAATTTGTAGATTATTTTTCTTTTTTGCTTGCAGGTAGGATCAACCCAACTTTCCCTGTTAGAAATGATCAGGGATCTTATCTGCAGCCTGGCGTAGCTGGATTTGACGTATTTAATGGAAAGAGAATACCTGGGGGGTTTGAAATTGAAAATCCTGTGGCTCGCATGGAAGAGTTAACCAATGAAGCAAAACAAAGAGAAACACTCGGAAATCTTAAAGTATTTTTCACGCCGGTTAAGGGCTTGCGTTTTGGTTTAAATACATCTGTCAATAGTTTTAACGAAAACCGTGGATTTTTCAGGCCAAGTACGTTTAAAGCAGGAGGGAATGATTTGTCTTCAGCTTCACGCAATTCCCGGGAAGTTATCGACCGTCTAACTGAAGCGACAGGGCAATACTCTCAAACTGCCGGAAAGCATTCGTTTGATGTTCTTGCAGGATATACCTACCAAAAGTTATCTAATGACGGTTTCAATGCATCAAATACTGGTTTCCCTGATGTGTTTGGATATAACCAGCTTTCTGCAGGTAACAATAATGCTGACGGTTCTACTAACCGTGTAGTGGGGTCGTATAAATCAGAAGCGATCCTGGTAGGATTTATTGGCCGTTTAAATTATGCTTTCAATGATAAATATCTGCTGACCGCCAATATCAGACGGGACGGTTCGTCGAGGTTTGGTGAAAATAACCGATGGGGATGGTTTCCTTCAGTTTCTGTAGGATGGCGCTTGAAACAGGAAGGATTTCTTCAAAATGTTGACTTTATCGACGATTTAAAACTAAGGGTCGGTTATGGTGTAACGGGTAATCAGGAAGGTATATACGATTACGCTTCCCGTTTGTTATACGGCCCTCAGGGATCATATTTTACCAATGGAGGATTCCAAACAGCATACAATTACAGCCAGAATGCAAACCCTGATCTGCAATGGGAAACATCTGCGATGACTAATATCGGGCTAGATTTTGGTATCCTGAAGGGAAGACTGAATGGCTCACTGGAATTTTATAATAAAAACACAAAAGATGTTCTGTTCGATTACGGTATAGCAATCGGGTCAACTTACGGAAGCGATAATTTGACAGCTGTTGTTGGTTCAGTATTAGCTAATGTTGGTAGAATTAATAACAAGGGAGTGGAATTGGCTTTGGATTATCTCGCAATAGATAAGACCGATTTCCAATGGCGTACTAATGTAAATTTTGCACATAATCGAAATGAAGTCAAATCACTGTCATCAGGTATATTTGCATACAATCCCGCATCCCCAAGAACCTATGGTGGTTATGGAAGCGGACAGGGTGGTATCGCGCAGCCTGTTGTATTGCAGGAAGGCTACCCGATTGGTCAGTTCTTCGGCCCCAAATTCCTCGGCTTCGGAAAAAATGCTGATGGTTCACCAAAGTATAACTGGCAAGATTTTGGCGGAGGCGGTAACGATCCGTTCGGAAAGGATCGCACGTACATTGGTAGTGCACAACCTGATCTGATATTTGCCTGGGGAAATAATTTTACGTTTAAGCGTTTTGATTTTAACTTCTTACTACGTGGGGCACTTGGACATCAAATAGTTAACGGACCTTATATTTATTCAGCGAACCCGAACAGGTTTCCTGGCAACAATGCTTTAGTCGATGCCTTTTCTACTGGTATTCCTACTGGTCTATCACCGGCCTTTTCTAGCTTATGGGTAGAAGATGGCGATTTTGTACGCTTAGATAATTTCCGTTTAGCTTACCGTTTGCCTAACTTCGTTAAATACCTTTCTAATGCGCAGGTTTATATTGCCGGAAACAATACTTTCGTATTAACTAAATATCGTGGAATTGACCCTGAACCTAGATTAGGTGCAACCCGTGATATTTATGGAGGTTCTGATGTAGGAGCAAATTTATCTCCGGGAATTGAGCCAATTACATTTTACCCTAGAACGCGTTCTTTCTCACTTGGATTTTCGTTGATATTTTAGAATCTAAGTTTTGCAGATATTCGTATTTATAAAGAATGATTTAATTAAAAAAATGATGAAAATATTTAAGTCAAGCAGAATCATAGCAGGAGTATTTACAACTGTCATCTTAATAAGTTTAAACTCTTGCTCTGATTTGTTGGAGCCAGAGGTCTACGACCGTGCTGAAGCTTCCAAATTTCCTCAAAATGAGAAAGAATTATTATCAACTGTAGGGGCAACCTACGGTCAGTTGCGTGGATATTATGATCCGGTTACTGTTCTTAATTCGGCGACATCCGATGAAATGGTTGTTCCTACCCGTGGACCGGATTGGTTCGATAACGCATCTTGGCAGCAGATGGCAAAACACGATTGGACTCCAGTATCTCCAGGGCAAATAAACGGTTCCTGGGAATGGGCTTATAGAGTTATTGCAGGTTCGAATATCAATATTAAGGCTATTTCTGGGAGTACGCTACAGGTTGACGGTAAAGATGCAATTTTAGCGGAATTGAGATTATTACGTGCCTTCGCCTATTACTCGTTAATGGATATGTTCGGCAATGTTCCAATAATTACCGAAACATCGCCCGCAGGAAATGCTGTGCAAAATACCCGTGCAGAAGTCTACGCGTTTGTTGTAAAAGAAATTACCGAGGCTCTTCCTAAACTTCGGGATGAAAAAGGGCAGCAAGTTTATGGCCGTTTTACTAAAGGCGCAGCAAATACATTGCTTGCTAAGGTATATCTCAACGCCCAGGTGTACACAGGAACACCGAGATGGCAGGAAGCGTTAGCCGCTACCAACGCGGTGATCAGTTCTCCGGCAGCTTATTCTTTGACTGCCAACTACCTGGACAATTTCGCCGTGAATAACGGAAACAATTCCAATACGTACGGTGAGAATATTCTGGCTGTTCCGTACGATAAAGTGCTGGCCGGAGGTATGAATTGGCAAATGAGGACACTTCACTATGCTCAGGGCGGCGTTTACGGACTACCAGGAAATCCTTGGAATGGATTTGCAACTCGTGCAGATTTTTACAACTCATTTTCTGATGGGGATGCAAGGAAAGCTATTTGGCTTGAAGGTCCTCAGAAAGATAAAGCAGGTAATGTACTCCGGTTTACTGATGCAGTAGACAACGTAAACAAGGAATTGAATTTCACACCTAAAATTTCTTCATTAGAAAAAGCTTTTGCCAATGAAGGTGTTCGTAACGTAAAATACGAGGTTCAAACCAACAATAATCGGTTTGATCAGGATAATGATTTCGTCCTGTTTCGGTTCGCTGATGTTCTTTTAATGAAAGCGGAAGCATCACTTCGTCTGGGGAATTCAGCAGAGGCGTTGACTCTTGTTAATCGCGTACGTGAACGCGCGAAAGCTGCACCATTATCTTCTGTTACGCTTGATGTATTGCTTGCAGAACGCGGCCGTGAATTTGCCTGGGAAGGTTGGCGTAGAAGTGATCTGATTCGTTTTGGTAAATGGAGCAGTTCATGGGAGTTTAAATCAAATAGTCAGCCACACCGTTCGTTATTTCCAGTTCCTGCTCAACAGATATCTAATAATCCTAATCTGAAACAAAACCCAGGTTACTAAGACGTCAATTATAGAATTTTTGTAAAAAAGCAAGTTATTTTAGCTTGCTTTTTTTATTATTAACTAACTTTTATCAATAGGGTAGATTTGGAGTATTGAATGACAGGAAGAATAAAGATCTGCATATTATTACTTATACTTTTCACTTTTTCTGCTTGCGAAAAGAAGACCTCACTTCAATTGGGCTTATTTGAGAAAATTAGTCCCGATAAATCAAATGTTCATTTCATCAATACGGTTGAAAGCACACCAGAGATGAACATTTTTAGTTACCGTAATTTTTATAATGGCGGTGGTGTAGCTATTGGCGATGTAAATAACGATAGCTTACCTGATATTTATTTAACGTCAAACACCGGTAAGAACCACCTGTACTTAAATAAAGGAAACTTTGTTTTTGAAGATATTACCGAACAGGCTAAAGTGGAAGGTAATCAGGCATGGAGTACTGGCGTTACCATGGCTGATGTAAACGCGGATGGTTATCTGGATATTTATGTTTGCAATTCAGGTGAAGTTACAGGTGATAACCGTAAAAATGAGCTTTTCATAAATAGTGGAAAAACACAAAACGGAGTTCCTGTTTTTAGCGAACGAGCGGCTGAATATTCTTTAGATGATCAAGGTTATTCAACACATGCTGCTTTTTTCGATTTTGATAGAGATGGAGATTTGGACGTATATCTGCTTAATAACAGTTCTTACCCGGTAAGCCGACTTGGTTATACTAACATCAGGAATGAACGGGATAAATTAGGGGGAGATAAGCTGCTTCGTAATGACAATGGAAAATTTGCAGACGTAAGCGAGCAGGCCGGTATATACGGCAGTTTAATTGGTTTCGGCCTGGGTATAACGATTGGCGATGTCAATAATGATAACTGGGCGGATATTTTTATTTCAAACGATTTCTACGAAAGAGATTACCTCTATATCAATAATAAAAACGGAACTTTTACGGAGGCTGGTAAAGAATGGATGGAACACCAAAGTCTTTCATCCATGGGTGCTGACATTGCTGATATTAACAACGATGGCAGCCTGGATATCTTTGTTACCGATATGCTCCCCGGTGATGATGTCCGGTTAAAAACAACTTCCCAATATGAAAGCTATGAATTGCAGCAGTTGAAGTTTTCTAAAGACTTTCATTATCAGTACATGCAGAATATGTTGCATTTAAATAACGGCGATCAAACATTTAGTGAGGTAGCCCGGCTTTCAGGTGTGCATGCAACAGACTGGAGTTGGGGTGCGCTTCTTTTTGATATGGACAATGATGGTCTAAAAGACATTTTCGTCGCAAACGGAATTTATAACGATTTGACGGATCAGGATTTTGTAAATTTCTTAGGAAGTGAAGAAGCGATGCAAGGAGCGATCAACGGCGGTGGATATGATTACAATAAGCAATTGATATCTAAAATGTCATCTACACCAATCCCGAATTATGCTTTCAAGAATACTGGAAATTTAAAATTCGTTAATAATGCGAAAGAATGGGGTTTAAACGAACCGGGGTTTTCTAATGGCGCCGCTTATGGTGATTTAGATAATGACGGGGACCTGGATCTTGTAGTAAATAATGTAAATGCCCTTGCGTCAATATTTAAAAACAAGGCAACAGAAGATTTAAAGCAGCACTACCTGCGTGTAAATCTTAAAGGCGGAGAAAAAAACCGGAATGGGATAGGTGCAAAAGTATATGTGCATCAAAATAGTAAGACTTTGTTACTACAACAGATGCCTAACAGGGGTTTTCAATCTTCCGTAGATTTAACTCTTGTGTTTGGATTAGGCAGGGAACAGATGATCGATTCTGTAGAAGTAATATGGCCGGATGATAAAAAGCAAGTACTGCAAAACGTAAAATCAGATAGTCAATTAACTTTAGATCATAAGCAGGCTGATCAGGAATTTACTATAAAGAAAGATATCGGCTTTAAGCCCTTTTATAACACTACTGAATCAGTAAAAATAGATTATACTCATCAGGAAAACCAGTTTGTAGATTATAACCGAGATGCCCTCTTAAAACAGATGTTTTCCACTCAAGGTCCAGCTCTGGCAATTGGGGATGCAAACGGAGACGGACTTGATGATGTTTATATAGGTGGAGCGGCGGGTAACCCCAAGCGATTATTTATTCAGAGTAAAAACGGTACTTTTTCTGATCATTCGAAAAGTTTTTTAGAAGATATAGCATCAGAGGATGTGGATGCTGTTTTTTTCGATGCCGATAATGATAAAGACCTTGATCTTTTTGTAGTGACAGGTAGTAACGAGTTTTTGCCAGGCGCGTCAGAACTTCTGGATAGGTTGTATATCAATGATGGAAAGGGGAATTTTA
>NZ_JBASJU010000224.1:0-5185 GCF_049655485.1 Daejeonella sp. | reverse complement strand
GTAATGCTTTGATCTTAAGGTCTTTTTTCAAGCTCTCGATTTTAGAGTAGTCGTAGCTTTCGATATTGCTGTATTCAATACCTTTGGGATCAACCGCACTCATAATTTGGTTGAACTTGGTTAAGTCCGTCATTTTGATGCGGTATTGTTTACGCGCTAAAAACTCAGGGCTTTTTTTCTTCTCCCACCATGAAGTATAACTGGAGATATTGTTAATAGTGAAATTCTCCTGCGGGATACCAGCCGCTAATACAGCTTTTTGCAATTGTGCTTCTAAATCTTCAATTTCGACTTTCTTCTTATTGGCTGAATCCCTGAAATATTCTTTCAACGACAAACTAACATAAATGATGTCGGGAGTTACCTCTGCTTCTGCAGTTCCATTGACTTCAATTTTCTTACGGGTGTCGATGTTTTGTGAAAACGCATTTAAACTGAACAAACTGATCAGGGCTGCGGCTAATAGAGTTTTCATGGTATTTATCATATAGGTTTATTCCTAGTTTATTTTAGGATGAAAATTTCGTGCCAATTCCATAATGGAATTAATTTTGAAGAGGATTGGTGTGTTTTGAAATCAAATAAAGGGCGAGACTCTTTAATTCGCTTATTTATATCCTCACCCGCTTTTCCGGTTCATCAATATAATTGCCTTCCACTATTTCGCTCTTTTTTACAATATCTTTGATGATCTCGTCTAGTTCATTACCAGATTGTTTAATGTATTGCAAGAACTCTTCTATTTCCGTTTCCTCAACACATCCTTCCTCAAACAAATTGACTACACCCATTATTCTTGACAATGGTGCACGCACAACATGCGATTGTGTCCAGGCGATTTCTTTTAACTGATCATTTTGTTTTTCAATAGAAAGCATTTGATTTTTGCGATCGGTCACATCTCTTTCAATAGATACCCAATACGTACACTTTCCATCCTTATCTTTAACCGGTACCATATTAACCTCTACCCAAAAAGCATCTCCATTCTTCTTATAATTGATGATTTCCGATTGATATGCAGTGCCAGTATTAATGGCCCGGTTAAAATGGGAAAGTTGGTCTGATTTAGTGTTTGGCCCACGTAGTATTGGTGATTTTTCACATTGAATATCTGCAAGGATATAACCCGTCATAGCGGTAAAAGCATCGTTTACAAAAACAATTTTTAATTCCTCACCTTCCACTTTTGAGATGATTACCGCATCCGTAGTATAAGTGATTACAGATTCCATTAATTTCAATTGTTGCTCTTCAAGCTTACGCTCAGTTATATCCTGGGAAGCACCAATCATGCGTATAGCTTGACCTTCGTCGTCACGTATAATGTATCCTTTATTATATACTATCGCGTAACTATTGTCGGGTTTCAATAATCGACACTCTTCTTCCCAAAATTCTTCTGATTTGTCGTTTAATACCTTACTTAGCTTATTACATATTTTTTCCACTTCTTCGGGATGAATTAATTTTCTAAAACTTTCAAAAATGCTGTCCGGGGATGATGGATTATACCCCAGTTTTACTTCCAAAAAGTTCTCGTCGCGTTTAATTTCATTCGTCTTCAGATCCCAATCCCATATGGAATCGGATGTAGCTTTATTTGCTAAGCGAAACCTTTCATTTGCCAGAGCAAGTTGATCAGTCAGAAGCTTTTCTTCCGTTATATCCTTTACAACACCATATATCCCCGATATTTTCCCATCTATGGTCATCGGTAAATTGGTAACATCCACAAAAAGAGACTCTCCACTCGCAGTTTGTATTTTAGTCTGATAGTTTTGTGTTGCCCCCATGCCCGCCTTTATTAACTTTTCCAGCACTTCATTTACTGAATCTTTAGGTATGAGAGGTACAAAAGACATAGTTAGTAGCTCTTCAATAGGATATCCCGTAAGTTCAGACGTTACTTTATTAGCGCTTATAAAATTTCCTGCTAAATCAAATGAAAAAACCGCGTAAGGATTGTCGAAAAATAATGATTGATACTGCTGGCGGTTGGCGTCTAATTGTTTGTTAATTAGTTCAAATTTTTCATTTTTTTCCATTAATTCATTCGTTCGGTCATCTACCATTTTTGTGAGAATGGATTCCTGATGGATACTGGAATATAATTTATGGACGAAAAAGCCCATGATTAAAAATAAAAAACCGAGTACTGATCTAAACCAAAAAGTTTGATAAAATACCGGAATTACATTGAAGGATAACTTTGAAATTTTAGACCAGCTGCCAGACTGCTCTGCTTTTACTTCAAAAATGTATTCCCCTGGGTTCAATAGTGTAAAATACGCAGTATTCCTGTTACCCGCTTCTTCCCACGTATCTGAAAGCCCCTTTAAACGATAGTAATAGGTTGTTTCCTCGGGATTGACAAGGTTCACACTGGTATAATTTATGGATACTGTTGAAACATTCGGGGGGATTTTGATGTTTTTCAGTTGCGTTTTTACCGAACCGTCATATTGTATGGAATTGATTTTTACAGGGCCCAGCCACTGCTCGCTTTCGCTTTTCGCAGGTTTTACAATTGCTATGCCTTCTACAGTAGGAAACCATATATTACCATCATTCATCTTCCACCCCGCAGGAGAGATATTGCCATTCGTCTCGGAATTTGCCATACCGTCTGCGGTACCAAAAAACCGGGAACTTATCTGGGGGCTGGCAGATCGGTTATGTTTTTGTTTTATAAGATCGTGAATGGATATACGCTGCAGCCCGAAGTTTCCGCTTAACCACACATAACCCCTGCCATCATCAATTATCCGGTAAATTCCGTTAAATTTGAGACCATTGGATTTGTCGAATATTTTTTTTTTCTGAAAGGGTATTAATCCTGCTTCTGTACCTAACCAAAGTGATCCTTCTTTATCTTCATAGAAAGCATAAACCATATCTGAAGAAACCCCTAGATTATTTTTGTACAGCGTAATTTTATTTTCTGAGTTTATGCTGATGAAACCTGCTCCCGAAGAACCAATCCAAATATTTTTCTTTTGGTCTTCAAAAATGCTTGTCATTTCCGCGTTTAATAATTCAACAGGTAGAGGCAAACGCTTGATTTTATTGTTTTCCAACAGATGTACTCCACCGGAGGCAGTAGAAATCCAAATTCGTCTGCTAGAATCCTCAAAAATAGACTGCACAACATTGCTCGCTAAGCCATCCTTTATGGTAAATTCTCTTTCGAATTTGCCCGATTTTAAGTTAAAAATATTTAAGCCCCCAACCGTACCGACCAGCATGCGTTCATTTGTTCCATAAAGACTTATAATGATTTCATTTGCTAAACCATCCCGTCTTGTATAATGAGAAATCTTACCGTCTTTAATCCGGTTTATCCCTTGACCGGCTGTTCCTATCCATATTTCGCCCTTGCGATGCTGATAGATTGGTAAAATAACCTTTCCGGCCAAGCCATCCGACTTTAAAAATTTCTGAATACGGGCAGGCTTCATTTGTATAAGACCGGATGCAGGAGTTCCAAGCCAAATCAAATCAGGTTCTGAGAAAGCTATACTTTTTATGCCGTCATTAGATATGCCGTTATCCTTTAAATCTTCGAATATTCCGTCTTTTAGAATTTGAATACCGGAACTACTGGTTCCAATCCAGATATCGCCCCCTGGCGATATACCCAGACTTCGTATAAAAAGCTCATTCAATCCATCTTTAATGGTGTATTGAGTGGTGTTTTTTCCTTTTAGATGATAAAGTCCGTCTTCCTTTGTTCCGATCCAAAGAGAGCCATACTTATCAATTTCAAGTGCCCTTATATTTTGGGTTTCAAAACCAGGCACATATGCAAGTGACTGATCCTTATTGATTTGGAATAGCCCGCGCTCAGTTCCCAGAAACAGTTTGTCGGAATTTTTATTTAAAGTTTGAATACTTTTTAAATTTTTAGCCGGCAGTCCATGATACCGCGTAATTCTATGGTTCTTGATATAGAAGAGCTCTCCATTATTGGTACCAGCCCAAAGCACGCCCTGCGGGTCTTCCGAAATGGCTGATATCCATGAGTTTTTTAAATGCTTTCGGAAATCGTATGTTTTTATTGAATCAGAATTCAGATATAAAATAGTGTTTACAGCAGCAGCCCAAACTCCTTGTTTTGATTTGGCAAGATCATAAAATGTGCTTGAGTGGACGCCGGGCGTGTTTTCTCTGTTGAAAACTTTAAAATTAGTACCATCAAAGCGCAGAACTCCTTCCTCGGTGGCGAGCCATAAATATCCCTCTTCATCTTTAAGAATATCTGCTACGGTATTTTGTGTCAGCCCGTTTTTATTATTCCAGTTATTGTAAATATATTGTTGCTCCTGAAAATAGGGTCTTGACTGCGCAGTGACATGGTTAACGATGGCGACAAAGAGCAAAATGTAGAGATAGACGATTTTGGTAGCCATGTTAATGTCTCAAAAATTGGGAAGTTGTTGTTTATATTCTATAGACTTCCAAGTAAAATTAAATAAGAAATATTTTAAACTAATACGACTTATTAGAATATAAGTTTCGTCAATCTCAATCTTATATGTAGTTAAATCCCATGACAATATTTAGGTTCGTTATCTTAATTGTTTAAAATTTTTCTTATAAGTAGCAATTTAAGCTGAACCCACTCCCGCGTTAAGTAATTTTTGGTATGCGATTTCGGCAGCTCTCATCGTAGTAAAGCCTGTGATTATCAGCTTATATATTCCTTCCTGCTTTATGGGGTACGAGGTTAATCTGAGAACCTTCAAAATATGCTCTTGTTGAGCTTTAATGCCTGCTTCATTAGTTGCCAGCTCGACGACAATGGAAAAGTACATCGCGTCGTCTCTGGTTGAAGAACTTAGTGTTCTAGCCGGGCTCGTCTTTGGCTGAACGATCTTTTTTCTGACTTGCGTCACGTAGAGTCCTCTGAATCCGTAGATGCTGAGCTCGGGCAGAAGGATGTTCGCATCTTCTTTTGTTTCAAATCCTTCTATAACAAGTTGATAGGACAGGCTACCGGAAGGACTTACTTTCACCGGGTATCCGTACCTGTCGGAAAGTGTCTTTTGAATTAAAGCAGACTGCGACTTGTCTCCGAATGCATTAGCAATAATTAAAAAGTTGTAAATAAGCTTTCGTGCAGGCTTGTGATCCGCGCGTCTTTCCCGGTTGTCAGGGAATTTTATAGCCTTCAGCTCAAGGG
>NZ_JBASJU010000223.1:0-34526 GCF_049655485.1 Daejeonella sp. | reverse complement strand
AATACTTCATTGTTCTTGCTATGCCTGACATTCACGTGTCCACTTCTGATGCTTTCCAGGATATTGTACCAGAGCGTTCGGATAAGAATTTAAAGGAATTAATCAGGCTAGATATTAATGAATGGAGAGGGAAAATCACAAACGATTTCGAACCAGGGATTATTAAGAGGTACCCCGAGATCGGGAATATCCGGGACTCACTTTATGATTCAGGAGCTATTTACGCGTCAATGAGTGGGAGCGGAGCCTCTGTGTATGGGATATTTGAATCTCCTTTAAAACTGCCGGAGTTGGAGGTGGGGAATAGGGTTTTTTATGGAGTTTAAAAACTGAAAACTGAAAACTGAAAAGTTAATCGCTATGTACGTTTTATTCAACTTTCAGTTTTCAGTTTTCAGTTATTTCCTCCCTTTTATTATTTAGCCATAAGTTTCCTCTGCAAAAACTCCGCCGTCACTTCACTAACCTTCACTCCATTCGAATATTTCATCCAATGATGAGTATCGTCTGGAATAGCGAGATACTCAAATTCAAACTTTTTATCTTCAAATCGGCGGGCCAGGTCTACACTCTGAGAAAAATTTACGTTTCTGTCGTCATCAGCATGTATGATTAGAGTTGGCGAAGTCCAGGTATCAATATACGATACTGGAGACGATTTCTCCACCGTTGCTTTGTAGAGTTCAGCGTCCGGTGCTTCTTCCCTTGAGGTCTGGTTATAATTGGAAAAGCGGTTGTTAACACCATGTATGTCCACTCCAGCTGCAAAGAGTTTAGAGTCTCTTCCCAGGGCAAGCGCCACAAGATACCCCCCGTAAGAACCTCCATAAATTCCAATTTTGTTGGCATCAATATTCGGTTGGTTTGCCAGCCATTCACCTGCGGCTTTAACATCCTGGTATTCTGATGCGCCCATAGCACCAGCATTCAAAGCTCTCTGGAATTTGTATCCATAACCGATACCGAGGCGATAGTTTACCGATAAAACGGTAAATCCGAGATTTGCCAGATATTGGTTTAAGCCATAATCGATGGAATAATAATCCATGAAATGCCATCCTAGAACCATCTGACGCTGTGGCCCGCCATGAACATACACAACTGCGGGTCTTTTTCCCTTCCCTGCATTTTTTGGCTCAAACAACTGCCCATACACAGTTTGTCCATCTGGCGCTTTAAACGTCACATGCTTTGGTGTCACGAGTTGGGATTCAGGGAATCCGGCAGGAATTAAATTTTCTCCAAGCAGTTTCACCGGACCTCCATCAAACTTCATAATAGCAGGTAGTAAAGGCCTTTGGGCTGTGGAGCTTAGAAATGCAATGGTATTATTATCACCGGTGATAACAGGATACGCTTCAATCCCATCTCCAGGCGTAAGAATTTTCATTTGGGCTCGGTCCACAGGGACTTTCACAATATGTCTGCGATCAATGTCGGAGGGGTCCTTGCCTGCATTCGCTGCAAAAACCAGCCACTTTTTATCATTGCTTAAGCGGATTTGTTCAACCATGAAACTCCCAGGTGTCAGCAATAATTCCTTGCCACCATTTGCATCAACTGAATAAAGATGTGGCCATCCATCCTGGTACGAAACAAAAACAATCCTGTTCCCAGCTGCCCAATGTAGATTCGTCCCTCCATGGGTTGGCGGCACAGATCCTTCAAGTGTTTCGGGAGCCTTCCAGACAGCTTGGCCATTGCCGCTTTCGATATCGGCTGTCCAAATCGTCCATGGCTGATGCCTTCGGGCGAAAATTGAATCGGTTTTACCACCGGTTCCTGGCATTCTGACAAACGCTAAACTTTTACCATCAGGTGACCAGCGGGGAGAGCTATCTCTTGAAAATGCTGGAAGTATCCAATTGATTGGATTTTGTTCATCTGTAAAAACCCCGATAAATGAATGATCACCGCGCGAAGAAACGAAGGCAATTTTTGTCCCGTCGGGTGAATAACTTAATGAACCAGTAGTTCCACGTGCATAGAAGAGAGGTTTAGCTGCAGATGAGCCATCGATAGCCATGCTCATTACTTGCCCTCCTTTAGCAAATATAATGCGGTCACTAGCCGGTGAGATTATAGGTTCATCCGCTTCAACCAGGATATTAGATTTACCGCCTTCAAATGGGACGCTTATGATTTGAACTTTAGCAGCAATAGGATCAAAAGCGGCATTTACAGGCATGGAGGAATTACTGCCGCTATGATCACCGCCTCGGACAAAGACAACCCATTTACCATCAGCTGATATCGATATGCTCGTTAACTCCTGTCCGTCATCTTTGGTATAATCCGTAATTTTTCTAGGTGTAAAGTCGGGAGCTTCTGCAACATAAATATTTCTTCTTCCCTGTTCATTAAATGTCCAGGCAATTTTGGACCAAGACGGGCTGCTGGTGAGTTCGGTGGGGAAGGGGTAAGACAGGACTGACTCTACGGTAAAGGTTTGAGAATATAGCTGGCTAGAAATTAGAATTAGATAAGTTTTGATTAGGAAGAGTACCTTTTTATTCATTATAAAGAAAATTTTAAAGTTGTATTCAAAAACGAATATACTATACATAATAAAAAAAGCCCCCCGATTAATCGGAGGGCTTGTAATTTTATTATGATGTTATTAAATATCCCACCACAATCTCGTTGTACGAACGGATGCGGCAGGCACATTTGTTCCGTTCTTGCTTCTTTCGCCAACTGGATAGTCCAGCCTGCGGATGTAACTTGGCAATACAGCGTTGACTGGCATACCGAAATCTTTATAGCCATAATTGTGTCTTCTGGCATCAGTCCATGCCTCAGGATTAAGGTATGTAGCTACATACTTCTCTTTAAAGATCAGGGCCAGAGTTAAATTAGATGCACCTACGGCGACGCTAAGCTGAGCCAAATAATCATCACGATCCTTAGCTGCTACTTCCAGCTTGTCCATATTAGCTTTAATGCCTGCCAAATATGCTGCGTAAGCTCTCTGTTTATCCGTAGCAAATGCCGCTTCAGCTTCAATAAACTTCAGCTCAGCGAAAGTTACCAATAAAATAGGTGAGGTGTCGCTAGTCCATGGCGAATTAAATGATATATAATTTTCATCTTTCACGGTGTTGTTATTAGGAGGATTAAGCCTATTTCCAGCGCCATTCACCGTTCCAATCCACTTTGGATAATTGGCATTGGTAGGCACTGAAGTTGGATCAGTCAATTTTGGAAGACGCGGATCAAAAACGCCATATGTCTTGCTGTTAAGATGATCAATAAATTGTTCCGACAGCCATCCGCCAAGAGTCAGGGACGCATTGTTCCTGGACACCTGTGCCCAGCTGTTACGTAAGGTGAAAGTTGCCATTCCAGCATCATCGGCATTCGACTTATATGAGTTTGCCACAGCCGTTAATACGGCAGCCGCATTGAAAGTAGGCGTCTTACTGGCTTTAATAAGAAGCCTTGCTTTAATTGCATAAGCAGTCATTAACCATTTAGCACGGTCACCTTTATGAATAAGATCACTGCCAGCTGCTAGCTTTATTGTAGCATTAGTTTTGGATAATTCCGCAATTGCCTCATCAACCAATTTCAAGGTCGTCGCATAGATTTCCTGATCCGTATCGTATTTCGGGGTGAAATTTGAAGGATCAAATGCCTGAGAAAACGGTGCTGCTCCCCAGAAATTGTTTACAATACTTAAATGATATGCTAACAAAAGATTTGCTACCCCAAGATATTCGCTGGAGCTGCTCGCTGCTAGTTTTTTCATCTCATTGATGTCAGCCATTGCGAAATACATCGCATCCCAGGTTCCTGTGAAATCAATTGTTTCATAGATATCACTGGCAGCTCCTGCTGCAGGGTTTGCGGTATACTGTACGTATGGGTTTACCACATTACCTGCGTCGAAAGTTCGGAGACCGGCTTTACTTGTAGCCGTTGCTAATAAAGCGGGCAGAGTAGGAACATTGACCTGATTGGGGTTAGCGCTCAGTTCGTCAAAGTATTCCTTACCGCAACTTTGAAATACTAAAGTGGCAGCGGTGGCTAATATGAATGTATATTTAGATATTTTTCGCATTATCGTTATGATTAAAATCCAACATTTAAGGTAAATAAGAAGGTTCTTGCTGCAGGGTAGGTCATGCCGGCAGAACCGTCCACATTGCTTCCGCTATCAGCGGAAACAGATTCTGGATCCAGTCCATAGTAGTTGGTGTGAAGCCATAAGTTATTTCCGGTAACAGAAAGTGATGCGTTACGGATGGCTTTAGCCGGTAACCAGCTGGTTGGCAGGGCATATTGAAGACTCGCAGAACGTAAACGAACCCATGACGCATCATCAACAAAAGGTTCAGAAAGAGAGCGATGATACAGTCTGTAATATCCTTCACCATAATTTACTCCATCTGGACCTACACTTTGTCCTAACCATACCTGTTTCGTATTGGGTGTGCCGTTCGCAAGAACTCCTTCAAACACTTTAAACTCTCTTCTATCTCTGGTATAATCCGCAATACCAAATGCCGAGTTAAAGTTTTCAAGTCTGTTGAATTTCTCAAAGCCCCATCTTGCGTCAATTATTGTTGAAAGAGTAAGACGTTTGAAGCTGAAATTATTTGTTAAGCCACCAATCCAATCAGGCTGTGAATTGCCCAGAAGTTTTTGCTTGGTTAAAGAAGAGATAGGGAAACCGTTCGCTCCGATTAACAAAGGGCGATTTTTATCTGTATAGGTAGGGTCTTCCGGGTCTGTTCCATAATATCTTAGGTAGTAAGATCCATAGATGTTACCATATGGCTGTCCAGGAATTAATTTGAAAGTCACTGGCGAATTAATATATCCACCTGTTGGAGCGCCGTAAACTATTTCGCTCAAGCCCTCTTTAAGGCTCATTACTTTATTTCTGTTTGCTGAGAAATTAAGTGAAGCATCCCAGGTAAAGTTAGTTGTCTTAAGAGGTGTTCCTCCAAGCACTAACTCAATACCGCGGTTTCTGATGCTTCCTGCATTAATTGATGCAGTTACATAGCCGGTTGCAGACGAAATTTGTGCCCGTGTGATTTGATCCTTACTTAATGAGTTATAATAAGTGACATCAAAACTAAATCGATTGTTAAAGAACGCCATTTCAAGACCAGCTTCATAGGTATCCGTAAATTCTGGCTTTAAATTAATGTCTCCAAGATTTGAAGCTTTTGTGAGTCCAGTAGTTCCCGTAGGTAAGGCGCCATAATTAGCGAATCCTGTAGAAGTTGAATACGGAGATGCGTCTTTACCAATTTTTGCATAAGACAATCTCAGTTTACTCTGTCCGATAAATTCAGGAAGCTTTATGTTGTCAGAAAATACATAAGCTAAACTAGCTGAAGGATAGAAGAACGACCGGTTTTCAGGCGAAAGAGTGGAGGTTATATCCTGTCTTCCGGTTAGAGATAGGAATAGGAAATCTTTGTAGTCGAAATTCGCCTCCCCAAAGAAGCCATTTGAACGATACTCTGTCTTTCCTTGAGAAACTGCAAATGTTTTAGCGTTTACAAGGCGGAAGTCATTGAAGATACTTAACTGGCTCCCTAAAATTCCGGATTCTTTTAAACTTCTATCATATAACTCATAACCTAAACGAAGAGTTCCGGTTATATCAGTTGTAAGTTTTGTTGTAGCATTTGCCAGAAAAGTTGAGTTGATGGCTCGGTAACCTGTATTATAATCACCCACAAAACCTTCAGCGTTATCGTAGGTGCGCTCTCCCGGTATTCCACGTGGTCCTGGAGCAGTTCTAAAGCGGTTATCTGTGTAAGTATCCACACCGAGCCTGTAGTTGAAATTCAACCAGCTGGTTGGTGCATAGCTTAAATTAGTACCAGCGATATAACGGTTCACATTGTCCTTTAATCTGTTAGTTGCAGCCCCGTAAATTGGGTTGTTGGTTCCACGCCATTGCTGAATACCCTCTGGGGTGATGTAATCACGCACGTCCCAGCGGCCTGAGTAATATGTAAGGCTTTCTCCAAAACGGTCAGCATCAAATCGATAACCGCCAGAATTAGTGAAACTCATATTTACACCTGCTTTTAACTTAGGGCTTATTGTGATATCCGTGTTTAAACGTGCACCCAAATTTTTATAGTCAGTGAATGGTAACATTCCATCATGATGGAATTGCGATAAAGAAGAAAAGAATTTAATGTTTTCTGATCCGCCTGTGAATGATAACGTATTTCTTACCTGAGAACCTGTATCAAAAGCATTTTTGTAGTTCTCGAACAATTTGTCAGGGTGAGTCGGATCGATTGCTTTTGCCTCAGCGATCGTAGGGCCCCATGCCGGACCAAGCCCAATAGGAGTATATACACCCAAAATACCAGCGGTGTATTCTGTTTGAACTTCAGGGGTTTTATTCACGTTTTCCACACCGTACGTGCTAGTAAAATTGGTACGGATACCAACACCTGTCCCTTTTTTAGTAGTGATTACCACAACTCCGTTTGCACCGCGTAAACCGTATAGTGCAGTTGCAGCACCACCTTTCAAAATGTTGATCGATTCAATTTCATCCGGATTAATATCCGAAATCCGATTACCAACGGAACGAACGTTAGTGCCTGAGCCAGCTCCAGCCAATGAGGTGGAGTTGTCGACCTGTACTCCGTCGATAACGTATAAAGGGTCGTTTGAACTTGATGCATCAATAGAGTTTATACCGCGGATACGGATGTTAGCTCCCTGGCCAGGCCCTCCACCTACACTTGAGATAGTGGCACCTGCAACTTTACCCTGAAGTGCATTTAATAAATTGGATTGGCGGTTCACGTTTAATTCCTCCGAATTAACGCCTTGAGCAGCATACCCTAATGATTTAGACTGCCTGGCAATTCCCAGCTGAGTTGTAACTACAACCTCTTCAAGTGCTTTGCTGTCGGCTGACAAGCCTACATTTACAACTGATTGGCTGCCGACCGGCACTTCTTTGGCAGAAAAACCAATAAAAGAAAAAACTAATACAGCACCGTTCCCTGGCACTTGTATGCGATACATGCCGTTGGCATCGGTGGTCGCTCCGGTATTTGTGCCTTTTAGCCTTACGCTCACCCCAGGAAGAGTGGATCCGTCTTCAGCTACGGTAACTTTACCGCTAATATCCCGAACCTGTGCATTTGCTGCGAAGGTTATGAATAGCAAGACGATAAAAAAAAGAGTAGAGATTTTTTTCATTTAAAACTGGATTAAATTGTTAACGATGCGGTAATTTACGAATATGTTGCAGGAAAAAAGAATTGCTGCGACATTTTAATGTGCGAAAATGACTCAGTCCGGAGCTGACAGGGAAAGAAAATTGTTGGAATATCGCTAATATTCTTGGGCAGGAACTATTTAAAAAGGATTTTAAGGTATCGCGAAGGAAAATTTATTCCAAGTCAGCCTAATGCATATTAATGCCGACTTTGAAATGTAAATGCAGGATTATTCCTGATTCGAATAAAACATCTCTTATGAGATCAAATTAGAAATTTGCCGGATTGCAAGAATTGCTAAAAACTGATAATAGTATTAGAAACGTGAACATCCAAAACAATTTAAATTTGAATTCTGATGATCTTTTTAATCTAGTATACGCCCTTTTCATAATGATTGATTTTCAATATAATCACCTATACAATTTATGCACCAATCTGGCGTTAAAGGCATCTAGATCAAATAGAGCTACTCCTAAATGGAATCGTGATAAAAAAAGTGACTATTTAGCTTAGTCTATCGCTATTGATATGTATAGAATATTGTACACAAGAGCTTGGTAGGTATATTAATTACGAAAGTTGGTTATCGGATGTAATCTCTATCCTCATCGCTCAATGTGTTTTGTTCAATTGGGTCAACTCGATTATTAACAGGGCTGCTGCCTTCATCATGGTTTTCTACAATGACTTTCTTCGATGGTCGTCCCGCCAGAAAACCGACAATCAATCCTAAACCGAACATAGAGCCGAGGATTGTTAATTTTGGGATTCGGGCATCGCCGAATATCCAGAAATTTATTTCATCGGTATTATTCATCAGTACGATAGTGACTAAAACCGTAATTACAACTATCAGGATGGTTTTGAAGCTCATTTTCTAAACATTAGCAGTCCTAATATCGGGGTTAAGATGCATAGTTGCAATTTGTTTATGCTTTTGCTAGAGATTATAAGCAAAACCGAAATCTACAGTGGGTGGTTTAGGTTTACGATCGTTAATAAAAATCAACTTGCCGCTAATTACAAAATCAGGAAGCAAGAATCGCAACAGGTTGAGATCCCCGTTTAACTCCAGCCCGTAAGTTCTTGGAGCGAATGGGTTCCCTTTGCCGATATTTTGGAAATCTGCGAAGATGGCTCCCCTTATTCGTTTAATGTAAGCGAGGGACCAGATTTCTGCGTCTGGATAAAATAAAGGCAGGCGATAATCGAAAAGGAGGGTGTTTCTGATTTTTCCAGACGGTAAATTCCCATAACCGCTAACTCTTGGGATGTCAACATTGAATTGATATACGCCTCCGGCATTTTGATAATTAAAACTCGATTGCAGGGAATGATTAGCAAATAGTCCTGGTGTGAAAAAAGAGGTCTGTACACGGAAGATGTTCCCGCTAATTTTCTTGTCGAACGGAAGTGATTGATAAGCCACGCTGATATTTTGTCCCCACCGTGGGGCAATGTCTCTTCTACTGCGCTGGGAATTGTGATTAAAGTAAAACTGATATTGCAAAGGGAATTGTATTCGATCTGCAAACCCCGAGGGACGATTGCTAATTTCATACCTGTTCGTGTAACTGGTATTTCCGCTAAGGCCCAAAACATAGGTTTTGTTTAAGCGATTAGCAAGGAATGGAATCCGGATTTCCATTTCCAGGAAGTTTTCCCGCCAGTTTACCGGTATAAGAGTTCTAACTCCGCCCTGAGTTTGTGTAGCATATGAGAGCCGGGCCCGATTAATATATTTTACATCTAAGACTGGAAAAAAACGCTTATAGCTGAATCCTGCAAGATATTCACTCTTCCGTAGGCCCGAGTTAAATTGATAGCCGGTGTAAAAGTCCAGCGTGTTGAGCTGATTGTTCGATTTCAGCTTAAATCCTACATTTAAATCGGTGTTAAATTCATTCGCCTCAGCAATAGGTGAAAGGCTATGAAAATAAAAAAGATTGCTGAGTTCTTTGTATGGGCTTGAGACATATTCCTTGGTGGGAATATGATCCAGTATTGTGGAATCTGATTCCTGCGCTACCAGGGGTGAAGCGTAATTGATGAAGGTGTTCCGAATGTTGGAAATTGAAGTTTCTTTATTGGTATCCAGTGAAATAGATGTAATATCATAACCCCGTTCTTGATAGATATTGAATACCAGAGACTTTGTGTTTTTATCAAATGAAGGGTTGGAAGCTCCGTATCTTGTTGAAGTTAATTGCTGTATCCCAAACCCTTTCTGAAATGAGTATATGTTATTTACGCCATTATAATGCGCCCGAAACAAAATTCGATCCTGGGTATAGACCGGCCTTGATAATTGCTGCCACTGGAAGTCTGTCAATAAGTTTTGTGTGCCATCGAATCTATTAAATTCTATCAACGCCGCACCATTTTTGTTAATCGCAACACAAACTATCCGATTTCCGTCGAGGCTGAATGATGGGGTTTGGAGAAAATAATTTTCAGGGTTTGCATAAGTTCTGATCGGGTTGCCAGTTTCCGCGTCTAATTCGAGAAGTTCGGACCGGTTGGAGAGATCCACGTTAATAGCTGCAATGTAATTTCCGTCGGGTGAAAGCGACGGCGCAAACAATCGGGTTTTATGTGTTAGCTGTCGATACTTGCCGTCTGTTAGATCATAGATGTTTATTACATTGTACGATCTCTTTTGAAATCGCTTATCGTACCTGAATTCATCCCATACAATTTTCTGCGATGAATAATTAAAATTGCTTTCAGTTTGATATCCGATTTTTATCAGCTCATTCTCTTTTCCCAAATTATTGGTCATAATAATAACAGGAGTTTTATCAAAGCCTTCTCTTAGCGACAACAATACATCTGGAGCGATTTTAACTGGGAACAAATAGTCAACCGGGATAGAATTATTTCGCTGATTCAAAATAATATAATCCTGTGGCTTCAGCATATTCTCCTGATCCTTCCACAAGTTTGCTATTTCCGCAATTGTTGAGTCATGTAACATACGTGTGCTAAGTCCGGTTATTTTTTTCATTTCTCTGCTGAGGTTGTAGGGGCGGAAAGGTATGCGTGCCATGTTGGTCATCAGGCTATCAATTATGCCGCTACCATAATCTCTTCTCAGCTTCGAAGTCATAAAATATCCAAGTTGATAATATCCCGGGGTGGGATCTTTTAGTGAGCCGAAGTAATCCTTCGAATAAGAAAATAAATTTTTACTTAGTGTATTTGTTCTAAAAATAATTTCCCAGTCCGGGAGCCTTCCTCGGCCCCCATGAGTTAATGCTGTTTCGATACCTACAGCATCACCTTCAAAGAACCAGGGAGGTAGGGTGATACCGAATATGGCCAGGGCCAATTCCTCAAATAGAGGGGCCTTTAAATTCCCTGTCAGCTTATCTATTTGAACGACATGCCGCAGCTCATGGACAGCAAGACTGTTCAGCCAATCCTGAATGTCAAAGTTCTGGGGTGGGGTAGTGAAAAACTCAGAACGGCGCGGAGCTAATTGAACAAATCCGTTTGAAATGACTCCCTGATTTTGGAGAATTATGGTAATCTTCCGGGGTTCTTTTCCCAAACTTTGGCTTACACTTTTAATCAAAACTTCGACCGTGTTAGCCATTCTTTCTGCTTCTTTTTTTAATGGCGTAGGGTAGAGGATTTGAAATTGGGGGGTGTTAATTTGCATCCATTTTAGCTCAGGTGGGTTCTGCTGGCTGTCAAATATCTGTCCCGTTGCATACTGTGTATTTATACTTAATATAAATAGTGTAGTTATTCTGATAAACAATGTTTTAAATATCACAATATTTCATAATTAATAGTGTTGCTAAAATATTTAGTTTTATTCTGATGTAATTTTCTCTTTATAATTCACCAACACTTTAATATAGTTAACGTAAGAAGTTGATTATCAGATAAAAATAATAAAATAAATTTTGCCTAAACTGCTAACATTTGGTATAATTTTGCCCGATTTCGTAGAACAGAACCACTGGAATATAGTTCATTTTAAAAATCCAAATTAACAGAAGGGGAAATTGATTTAAGTATTGAAAGTACGAAATAGAAGCGCTTAAAAAATTAATTCGCTTCAATTATTTTTGATAAAAATTTGACCCGCGTTTAAGAATTGAGTAAAAGATTTCTGGTGAATGAACTTCTAAATTCCGGGTCCACGCTGGAGGCTATTGCACTGTAGGGTAGCCAGAAATTTTTATGAGAATAATTCACCTCATATTTGTTTTTCTTATGAAATCTTTACGACCAAAGGAAGGAATCAAAGGCTTCCCGGCTCCAACATTTTTATCTATGTGGTGCAGACTTTTTACCAAACCTTTTTTCTACTTGTTCCGGAACTCAAGATGATCCGAATTATTAATCACTATTCCAAATTCGTGAGCACATTTCCAGAAGACGCGTGTTGTTTAAATAAGGAACTTAGTGTATGTAATGGCAAAAAAAATGCTCAGAACCCGAACTTTAGCTGGCTCTTTTTCGATTTTTTATCACCGGGTAAATAAAGATTGCACTAAGAATTATAACAGCCCCTGCGTAAAATCCTAATGTCATTTGCTCACGTTTTCCAAAGAAAAGGAAGGCTAGAATAATCCCATATACGGGCTCCAGATTAGTAATTAGTGCGACACGAAATGCTGATAATTCTTTCATGACTGCCACACCTGCAACGTAAGCGAGAGAGGTGCAGACGGTGCCAAGTATCAATAAATACATCAGGTCGGCAAAGTTGAGGCTCATAGAGGCGGTATACCCGCCGATAATTGCCAGATAGATAGAAATCCATACCCACGCGCCAATAAGCTCATAGAAGCTTATAATGGGTGCTGGGCGATTTTGGATTTGCTTGGAATTTATAATGGAGAATATACTTGCTAATAGTGCGCTAATCAGCCCATATATTATCCCCTCTGTATACCGGGATTCGAACCGAAATATCAAATAAATTCCACAAATTATTGTCAAGCCAGTGATGATATCGAATATTGAAATCTTTTGCTTTTTAAATATCGGTTCCAGGATAGCTGTAAATAAAGTTAACGACGAAAGACAGACAAGAGTTACAGAAACGGTAGAAGATTTTATCGATTGGAAGAATAAGATCCAATGTAGTCCAACAATTGCACCCGTAAAGAATAATTTCAAGAAGACAACCCGTGATACCTTCAACGAAGTTTTTGTCAACTTGAAATAGGCAAAAAGGGTGATGAATGCAATCAGCACCCGGTACCAGACGAGCTGAGTTGCTGGAATGGAAATAAGTGCTCCAAGGATCCCTGTAAACCCCCAAACAAATACCGTAAGGTGAAGTATGATGAGATTTTTATTTACTGCGGTTTGATTGGTTAACATATCGAATGTTTAAGGCGAATATCTCGTCCGCTTAATTAATAACTAGTTTCTGCTTGTTGCAGTGATTATTTTGGAGCTTTGGCAAGGAGGTAAATACCAAGTACACCGAAAATAATATTTGGTATAAAAACAGCGATTAATGGCGGTAGTCCTCCTTTCAAGGCAAACATATTGGAGAATTGGATAAATAAGATATAGGCAAAACTCAAAAAGATTCCAATACCCAGAGGAAGTCCGATTCCTCCCCGTACTTTTCGCGAGGATAGGGATACGCCCATTAAGGTAAGTACATAGGCAGACAAAGGATATACAAACCGTTTATATTTCTCCAACTGCAGATCAACCATGACGCCAGTCCCGCGTGTTTGTTCTTTATCGATCCGTTCATTTAACTCACGCATATTCATCGCCTGGTAAATATTGTCGTAGATCTGAAAGTCTTTCGGCCTCATATCTAATGTAGTGTCTATACGCATACCTGTGGTCATACTCTCTTTGAGCCCGTTTACAGTACGTATAGAATAGTTTTCAATGGCCCACCGCGCCTTGACGGAATCCCAGGTAATCTTATCTGCAACTAGCTTTTGTTTGAGCTGGTAACCATTGAATTTCTCGAGGACAAACTTGTAACCAACTTTTTGATTATTGTCAAAATTCTCGATGTACACATAGGTATTCTTATCAATTTGCATATGAGTATACATCTTTGAATTGTCTGATTTCGGATTTACATAAACGTTTTCGAAGTCTATTTTCAAACCGTTAGTTTCCGGAATGATATAAAGATTAAAGATGAGTGTCACCAGAAAAATAACAGTGGAGGCAATAAAATAGGGCCATAAAAACCTTCGAAAACTGACCCCTCCACTTAAAATGGGGACGATTTCTGTCTGGTCGGCCATTTTTGCCGTGAAAAAAATTACTGCAATGAAGTTTATTAATGGTGAAAGAAAATTAAGGTAATAGGGGATGAATCCGGCATAATAGCTAAAGATAATCTCTTTAAGCGGGGCTTCATGTTTTAGGAAATCATCCAATTTTTCAGAAACATCGAAAATGACGAAGATCACCGTGAAAATACCAAGGGTAAATATAAATGTCCCCAGATATTTTTTAATGATGTACCAATCGATGATTTTGATCATACCTATAATCGTTGAGCAACTTGTTTTACCATTTTATTCTTCCATTCGCTAAAGGTACCGTCTAATATCTTGGCTCTCGCTTCAGAAACAAGCCATATATAGAAGTGCAGGTTGTGTAAAGTAGCGATCTGCGAGCCTAAAATCTCGTTTGAATGTGCCAGATGTCTGAGATAAGCTTTGCTGTAATTTCTGTCGGCAAAAAGGTCACTATCTTCTTCAATGGGAGAAAAATCGTTCTTCCACCTTTCGTTTTTTATATTTATAATACCATTTTTTGTGAAAAGCATACCATTGCGGGCGTTTCGGGTAGGCATCACACAATCAAACATGTCAATTCCCAGCGCTATGTTTTCCAGTATGTTAACCGGGGTGCCAACTCCCATTAAATAGCGGGGTTTGTCTGAGGGAAGAATGTCACACACTATTTCCGTCATTTCATACATGTCTTCGGCCGGTTCGCCTACCGAAAGTCCTCCAATAGCATTGCCTTCTCTTTCGAAGGACGCTATCATTTCAGCCGATTGTTTGCGAAGATCTTTATAAACAGAGCCCTGGACTATTGGAAACAGAGTTTGTGAATAGCCATATTTTGGTTTAGTACTATCAAAATGTTCACAGCATCGTTTGAGCCAGCGGTGTGTCATTTCCATTGAACGCCTCGCATATCCGTATTCGCAGGGGTATGGAGTACATTCGTCGAAGGCCATTATGATGTCTGCACCAATAATACGTTGCGTATCCATAACAGATTCTGGCGTAAACAAATGTTTTGAACCATCTATATGTGATCTGAAAGTTACACCTTCTTCCCTGATCTTTCGAACGCCGGATAATGAATAAACCTGGTAGCCACCGCTATCGGTAAGAATGGGTTTGTTCCATCCGTTAAATTTGTGTAGTCCCCCAGCCATTTCCAGAGTATTCAGTCCCGGCCGGAGGTAGAGGTGATAGGTATTTCCCAGAATGATCTGAGCCTTAATATCATCGGCAAGTTCCCGCTGATGGACTGCCTTTACTGAACCTGCGGTGCCCACAGGCATAAAAATGGGGGTTTGGATAAGCCCATGATCGGTAGTAATTTCGCCCGCCCGGGCTTTTGATAAGGTATCTGTAGCTTCTAGCTTGAAATTCATTGAAATGATTATAACGGACGCAAAAATAGCAATTATAAAAGGTGAAAGCTAACAACTATCTCCCTTCACAGAAGCTTGGTGAAATATCTTTTGTCTGACGCCCGACACGGTGGCCTACACGCGCCTGTGTGAATTTTAGTTTATTTTGCAAACAATGCCAATTGTTGCCTGAAAAATTAGAAATTTACCCTCTTATATAAGATTTGTTATCGCGTGGACTATTTGTATTTCATTGTTTTAGTTGCTTTTCAAATTTGCTTTATAATCCAACTTTATTTTACGATTGTTATACATCGGAAATTAGGTTCTTATAAGATCAGTGAGTTAGAAACTGCAGTTGAAGGGCCCGTTTCGATAATAATCTGTGCACGT
This sequence comes from Daejeonella sp., assembly GCF_049655485.1. GTDB lineage: Bacteria > Bacteroidota > Bacteroidia > Sphingobacteriales > Sphingobacteriaceae > Daejeonella. The sequence goes on along the minus strand of NZ_JBASJU010000223.1, from coordinate 19,310 downwards.
AATGAGCTTGAAAACCTTAAAGAAAACCTGAACTTATTCCTTAACCAGGAATATCCTGATTTCGAAGTTGTTGTAGTTAATGATTGTTCGAACGATGGTACAGATTGGTATTTAAGAGATCTTTCAGCAAAATACAAACACTTAAAAGTCGTCACTTTAAGTGATCACCCAAGATTTAAACATGGAAAAAAATTTGCTGTTACACTTGGGATTAAGGCTAGTAAGAACGAAAACATGATATTCTCTGATGCAGACTGCCGTCCTTCGTCTAACCAGTGGCTTTCGAGAATGCAAGCTCAGTTCAAAAATAGCACCGAAATAGTACTAGGATATTCCCCTTATGAACGTACAGCCGGTCTATTAAATCGTATCATCAGATTTGAAACATTTTCAACAGCACTAAATTATTTATCGTTTTCCCTTGCGGGGATGCCTTATATGGGTGTAGGCAGAAATCTTGCCTATAAAAAGTCGCTTTTTTTTAGAGGCAAGGGCTTTGCTTCTCATATGCACATCTTATCCGGTGATGATGATCTTTTTGTAAACCAGAATGCAAGTGCCACGAATACCGTGATTGAAATTCATCCTGATGCACATGTCTGGTCAGAACCCAAACATACATTTTCTGCTTATTTCAATCAGAAATTAAGGCATCAGGGAGCGGGTAAGGCCTATCAGCCAGAGCACAAGAAGATTTTGGGTGTTCAGGCCGCCTCAGGAGTTCTCTTTTATCTATTTCTTTTAGCGCTTATCGCTCTTGAAGCACAATGGTGGTTATTATTGTCTGTATACCTAATTCGTATAGTTATACAATTGTTTGTTTATGTACCTTGCTTCAAAAAATTAAATTGTGCTGACCTGATTTGGTGGATGCCTATTCTGGATATCATTTATTACTTTTATCTATTGATTTTAAGCTTCACCTCTGTGTTTAAGAAAAGACTGGAATGGAAATGAATCCTAACTTTTCGCCCAACGCGAAAAATGACTTTCTTGTTGTTTCAAGAGCTAAAGATGGCGACCAGAAAGCCTATGCTGAATTGATGCAGCGTTACAAAGACTCCATTTATTTTATGGCGTTAAAAATGGTTAACAATAAAGACGATGCTATGGATCTGACTGTTGAGACCTTTGGCAAGGCCTTTGAAAACCTCGAAAAGTATAAACCGGACTTTGCATTCAGCACATGGTTATTTCGGATTGCGACGAACAATTGTATAGATTTTATCCGTAAGAAGAGATTAAATGTAGTTTCTCTAAATAGTCTTACTGATCAGGAGGGAGAAGAAAGGCAATTTGAAGTCCGTTCAGAGAGTTTGAATCCTGAAGAAAGCTCTATTAAAAAACAGGAAAATGAAAAGCTAAAAAATATTGTGGAACAACTTCCCGCAAGGTATCGCACGTTGATTACTCTCCGTTATTTTGAAGAGCAATCATATGAAGAGATCGCTCAGCAACTCGATCTTCCTTTGGGAACTGTAAAGGCTCAATTATTCCGTGCGCGGGATTTAATGTCCAATATTATGAAACGAAAAAAGAGCAATTTACGAAGTGACTTCTGACCTGATTATTCAATACTTTCCTGATTTAACCCAGCGTCAGAAGGATCAGTTTGCGGAACTGAATGAACTTTACAGGTTTTGGAATTCGCGTATAAACTTAATTTCAAGAAAGGATATCGATATGCTTTACTTGCATCATATCCTCCATTCCCTCGCTATAGCGAAAGTGATTAGCTTTCTTCCTGGTGAGAAAATACTTGACGTGGGAACGGGTGGTGGTTTTCCGGGTATACCTCTTGCAATATTATTTCCTGAAAGTCATTTTCACCTGGTTGATTCTATAGGAAAGAAGATCAAAGTTGTAAATGAAGTAGCTTTGGCTAGTGACTTACAAAATGTAGTTGCAACGCATGCCAGGGCAGAACACATTAACGATAAGTTTAATTTTGTGGTCTCCCGGGCAGTTACCAGGTTAACAGAATTCTATCCATGGATCCGCGGGAAATTCCTTAAGGAATCGGTGAATGAAATACAAAATGGAATACTCTACCTTAAGGGAGGGGATCTTGCTGAAGAAATAGCTGAATCCGGGTTGAAGGCCACCCTTATTCCTCTTAGCGATTATTTTAAAGAAGACTACTTTGAAACGAAATTTGTAGTCTATATACCTCAGTGACGAGATAACCGTTTCCTTACTTTTTCGCACGTTATTCTAATTTTTTTTGACCGATAGTCAAAATATGCAGACTTTGACATTATGTCGCTACTGCATCAAATTGCATTGTCTTGTATTCCTGGAGTAGGATCTGTGCTCGCCCGGAATCTGATAAACTTTTGCGGCAGCCCTGAAGAGATTTTTAAGGCTAAAGGCAAGCATCTTAGGAAGGTGCCGGGTATAGGACCTAAAACTATCGAGCTGATTGAGAACCACAGAGCTTTCGAACGAGCAGAAAAAGAGCTTTCTTTCATAGAAAAGTATAACATCCAGGCCTTATTTATTACTGAAGACAATTATCCCAAAAGACTTAAAAATTGTTATGATGCCCCAGTAATGCTGTTTTTTAAAGGCAATGCTGATCTTAATACAGGGAAAGTAATTAGCGTGGTAGGTTCCCGCAACTCCACTGACTATGGAAGAGATATCTGCAGTAGCTTGTTAGCAGGACTTAAAACTCATAATCCGTTAATTATAAGTGGACTCGCATATGGAATAGACTATTTAGCACATAAAGAGGCTGTAAAGAATTCAATTTCCACGGTTGGAATAATGGCGCATGGACTTGACCGGATCTATCCTTCACAACACAGGCCTCTGGCAGAAAAAATGTTGTCCCATGGGGGCCTGATTACGGAGTTTATGTCGGGAACAGTTCCTGACCGGGAAAATTTTCCAAAACGTAACCGTATTATTGCTGGTCTGTCTGACGTCACCATTGTTGTGGAAGCAAATATAAAGGGTGGGGCCTTGATCACGGCCGAGCTTGCTAATTCCTATAACAGGGATGTTTTTGCATACCCGGGGAGGATTAGCGATGAATACAGTTCTGGCTGTAATCATCTTATCAAAACCAACAGGGCCAATCTTATTACTAAGTTAGCGGATCTCGAATACATTTTGGGATGGACAGAATCTCAAAATCAATTGAAAGTAAGCCCGCAACTAAGTCTGCATATTGATCTTTCCAGTGAGGAAAAGATGATTTCAGAAGTATTGTTAAATAAAGGGAGCCTTGTTATAGATGATCTTTCCATATTTACCGGATTGCCGCAAAGCAAACTCGCTTTAATTATTTTGGGTATGGAGATGAAAGGGATTTTACGTGGTTTGCCAGGCAATGTCTACAAATTGATATAAAAATTTAGACTTAAATTTTGATAAATTGATCCGGTGCTTAATTAATCCTGTTCATTTTTGGGATAATCATAAAAAACAATTTCACCAGTTCCGGAACTAACTAAGTCCCAATCATCGAAAGGAAATTGTATTAATACCATGCCGCATGTCGGAATATTGTAAAGATCCTTATTGCATAGCTTAGTAACCACTTCTGTAATTCCCGGGTTATGTCCGAACAGGGCAGTAAAAGAAAATTTGTTATCCAGGTTATTAATTATATCCATCAAGGTAGACGGTAATGCTTCATAAATTTCAGGTTCCTGAATAATTTCGGATTTACTTTTCCCTAGTGTTTTCGCAAAAATCCGTGCAGTGCTAAGTGCCCTAACCGCGGGGCTGCTTACGATTTGGTGAGGAACTTTTCCTCTTTTGAGAAGGCGCTTTGCCATTTCCGGAGCATTCTTTTCACCTCTTGAATTAAGGGGGCGCTCAAAGTCTGAGAGTTTAATATTATCCCAATCGGATTTGGCGTGTCGAATTAATAATAATTGTTTAGGCATTGGCTTGCTGGCTAATTGCATTAAGATCGATGTTATTCATGCATTTAAAATGTCCGCGAGGACATTTTTCGTGTCCTATTTTGGAACATGGCCTGCACGGAAGTCCGTGCACTTCATAGATATAAGATTCCCCCGCCCGGTATGGATACATTCCAAATTCTGGCACTGTATTCCCCCAGACAGAATGAATAGACTTTTTAAAGGCTGCTGCGATGTGCATTAGGCCGGTATCATGTGTAACAACGCACTTTGCCATTTTAACCAAATAAGCAGATTGATCCAGTTTAAACTTACCGCACCCGTTGAAAACATGTTCTCCTGCTGCTGACATAATAGTCTCACCGCGTTCCATGTCTTCCGGCCCTCCCAAAAGAACGACCGGATGATTCAATTGTTTGCATAATTCTATCAGGCGGACGATCGGAAGCCGTTTAGTAGAGTGTTGTGCACCGATTACTAGGGCAATATAACGCTGATGTGAAGGGGGCAACAACAAGGTTAAATGGTGATTTTGGACTAGAAAATAATCTAAACCATCGCCGTCATTTTTTATATCTAAAAATTCCACAGTTTTTAGATAGCGGTCAACAATATGCTCGCCTGGAAGTAGGTTAGCGCCCAGATTAACTAGAAGCCATTTTTGCCAGTTTAGTTTATTGAACGACGAGGAATGCTTTCCAAGCCTTAATTTGATGATTAGGGTTCTTATGTTGTGATGAAGATCTATTATATGATCAAAATTCTCAAGTTTCAACTCATCGATGGTATCAAACAATGAGTTTTTTAAATAATGAATTTTATCTAAATATGGGTTTGCTGCAAGGACGGGCTCGAAAGCTTTTTTAGTAAGGTAATGTAATTCAACCCCAGCCAGCTGTTCCTTAACACAACGTATAACTGGTGTGGTTAAAACAATATCTCCGATTGAACTAAACCGAATAATCAGGATTTTAAGAGATTTTTTTTCCAATTATTTATTTCTTCTGTTAAGTAGTTTTTTAACCTGATCGAGTTCCATCGCGTTCAGGCAATTCAGTTTTGTTAAACCGCCCTTTCTTGCGATTAACGTACCATAATGCATGTCGAAAAAGCCTTCTTTTCGATGAGCATCCGGATTTATGGATAGGAGAACGCCCTTTTCAATAGCATATTGATGCCATCGCCAATCCAGGTCCAGCCGCAATGGGTTCGCATTGATTTCGATAATTACATCATTTCCTGCACACGCGTCAATAACCTTCCGGTGATCTATGGGATAACCGCTTCTGCTAAGAAGCAATCTGCCTGTGGGATGTCCCAGGATAGTCGTATAAGGGTTTTCAATTGCTTTTATCAGCCTGTCGGTTGCCTTTTCTTCACTCATTTTGAGAACGGAGTGTACTGATGCAACAACGAAATCAAACGTTGCGAGTATCTCATCAGAATAATCTAATGATCCATCATATAGAATATCGGACTCTATCCCTTTAAAAATATGGAAGGGCGCCAGTTTTATGTTCAGTTCATCTATTTCACGGTGCTGAGCTGCTACACGGATTTCATTTAACCCGTTTGCATAAAATGCTGACTTCGAATGATCGCATATTCCCAGATATTCTAATTTTAATTCATCCTTGCAGAAAACTGCCATCTCTGTGAGACTATGGACACCGTCGCTCCAGGTACTGTGGTTATGTAAGGTTCCTTTCAGGTCTGAATAGGATATCAGAACCGGCAGTTTATTATCAGCAGCCAGTTTAAATTCATTTAAGCCTTCTCGTAATTCGGGCTCTATAAACGTAATTCCCGCTAATTTATAGATGTTGTTTTCACTTTTTCCGGTGACATCGGTATTGACTAGTTTTAATGCTAATTCGTCAACATGTTCCCGGTTACCTGTTTGAAGGATCATTTGCCAGCCCAATTCTTCGGAATTGCAGAACACTAAATTTAATTTTACTCCAAATTCGGAATCGCATTCAATGTAATTCTCAGAAGAAGTCCCGACGATTAAACCAGCCTTTACGAGCATTTCCGGTGTTTCGGTACTAATTTGTCCGACTATTAAAATATCAAGCAAATCAATGATTTCACATCGCCTTCGATACTGGCCGGTAAGAAATATATTTTCAGTTTTAAGTACTTTCTTAAGATTTTGAAGTAAAGTATCAGCGAAAGCTTCAATTTTCGCATAAATGAAACGGCCATTACTGGCCATATTAAATTCAATGATCTTTTTTACTTCCTCCTGGGTCTTGAGCCCGAAACCTTTTGCTTCTATCAGACGATTTTCATTGCAAGCGTAATAAAGTTCACCAATATTCTCTATTTGAAGATCTTTCCAGATGACAACAATCTTTTTTGGTCCCAAACCCTTTATTCGCATCATTTCAATGATGCCCGGGGGCGTTTGAGCCATCAGATTACTTAATTCTGGAATGGAATTAGTTTCTAACAGGGCCCATACCTTAGCAGCGGTACTTTTACCGAGGCCATCAATCTGTTCAATCTCAGCAAGACTCTTATCCGAAACCGGATAGGGGAGCTTATCAATTTTAAAAGCAGCGTTTGCGACAGACTTGATTTTGAATGGATTTTCATCATGCAGCTCCATCAGCTGGCTCAGAAGACGTAAGGTTCTCGCTATTATTTTATTTTCCATGGGCTAACATCCCAAAAATACAGAAATGTACCATCCATGGCCAATTATAAGCTTTAAAGTTGAAATTTAAATCTTATCCGTGAGCCTACTTGATACCTGATACTTCTTATCTAACCGTTATATTATATGGTATCCTTGCCTGTACTCCCGAAACCCCTAGTGCGGATTTTAGCTGCTCGTAATAGGTGAAATTATCACCAAGTTCTTTTTTTACAAAATAGAGCCTCACTTTATCAGCTGAATTATCAAACAACGATTTAAGCGGATCCACTTGAGTGGGATAGCTGACAACTTTATAGTCTTTCAGCTTAGCTTTTTTAGCGGCCGATTTGATGGCATCATCAATATCTCCAAGCCTGTCGACCAGGCCGTTTTGCACAGCTTCTGTTCCACTCCAAACGCGCCCCTGGCCGATACTATCGATATAAGCTTGCGATTTCTTTCGGCCATCAGCTACCTTTTTAGTAAAGGTGTTATAAGTTTTGTCGACCTCGTGCTGAAAAATCATTTTTTCGTCCTCGGTAAGCGGACGGCTCACATCTCCCAGATCGGAAAAACGTCCTGTTTTTACACCGTCAAACGTTATCCCAAGCTTATCGTTGAAGAACTTCTGCATGTTGGGGATAATTCCAAATACGCCGATTGAACCTGTGATTGTATTTGGCTGGGCGAAAATAGAATCCGCTGCACAGGCAATATAATAACCCCCGGAAGCTGCTACATCCCCCATAGAAACGATTACGGGTTTAACTTTTTTGGTAAGAACCACCTCTCTCCACATAACGTCCGATGCCAGGGCGCTTCCACCTGGCGAATTCACACGAAGTACTACTGCTTTTATCTTATCGTCTGTACGAGCTTTTCTAATTGCCCTGGAAATTCTATCTGAGCCCATCGTGTTGTCGTTGCCCTCTCCACTAATTATCTCCCCATTCGCATATATTACCGCGATCCTGTTGGAAGAAGTGGAGCTTTCCTTTCTTTCATTGGAAGCGTAATTTTCAATGCTAACCGATTTAACATCTTTGTTTTTATCGATCCCGGTGCGCGATTTTAAGTCATCCAACACCTGGTCTTTGTAAAGTAAGCCATCCACCATTTTGAATGTAACGGCATCTTTAGGATCTCTAACTTTTGCGCTGTCTGCAATAGCAAATAATGTAGCTTTAGGAATCTTTCGGCTTGCAGAAATTTCAGATAAAAAGTGATCGTACATTGAACCTAGAAAGGAAGTAACCTGCTCCCGGTTTGCTTCACTCATTTTTTCGAGAATGAATGGTTCTACTGCACTTTTATAGGTACCAACTTTTATAATTTGTGCCTCAATTCCCATTTTGTCGAGCGCCCCTTTGAAAAACATGCTTTCGGAGTTTAAACCTCGAAAATCAACCATCCCTTCTGGGTTAAGATAAATTTTATCTGCAACAGATGCCAAATAATAAGCACCTTGGGTGTAGACTTCAGAATAGGCTATTAAAAATTTTCCGCTCTTTTTAAAATCAATCAATCCATTCCTGATCTCTTCGATAGTGGCGAACCCAGCTGAAACTGATGATGCATCAAGATAAATCCCCTTAATATTTTTATCGGTTTTGGCAGCCTCTATCCCAGCAAGGATCTCTTTTAACCCAAGTGTTTTTTGGCCTTCAAGACCCATGAAATTAAAATTTCCAAAAGGATTTTTATCCGACCTTTCAGAAATCGGGTAGTCAAGGCTCATGTGCATAACACTGTTTGGAGAAACGGCAACATCGCCGTCGCTGCCCGCTGATGACACAATAACGGTTATAAAAATAATAAATAGAACAAACAAAGCGAAGAAGGAAAGGATTACACCAATCATCGAGGCAAAAACAAATTTGAAAAAATCTTTCATATGAGGGTCAAATGTTTTAACTATGCAAGTATACTAAATACAGATGCTGTAGGGATTATTTTGTTACAGGAGTCTGTTAAAAAACATGTTTATCACATATTTATTACTTGGGAGCAATCTGGGAAATAGTTTAAAATATTTATCGGATGCCACTTTACTTATTGGCCACAGAGTAGGAGAAGTAATCGCAAGCTCTTCAGTTTACTGTACGGCTGCGTGGGGTAAGCATGATCAGCCTGATTTCAAAAACCAGGTGATTTCGGTCTCTACTCAGCTGAGTGCCAATGAGTTGTTAAACGAGGTATTATTAATAGAAAAGGAGCTAGGAAGGGAACGTGGCGAAAGATGGGGCTCAAGAACTATAGATATAGATATTCTGCTTTACGGTACTGAAATTATAGATGAACCGGGCCTGAAAATTCCCCATCCATTTCTTCATGAGCGGCGTTTTTGTCTTGAACCGCTTTGCGAAATTAATGCCGAACTTTTTCATCCAATTTACCGTAAAAGTATGTCTAAATTGCTATCGGAATTGACAGATAATTTATCTGTAAAAAAGTTATCTTAGTAGATATTTTTTTATTTATGGCTGAAAACCTTCCTCTAAACAAACCGGAATACAAGATTGATCTGACCTACCTGCGTGATGTTTCAAGCGGAAGTAATGAATTTATGATTGAGATGATAGAGTTGTTTCTGCAACAGACCCCGGCTTATTTTGAGCAGTTAAACCAGTTGATAATTGATGAAAACTGGTCTAAAGCGGCAGAGATCGCGCATAAGATAAAGCCAACTCTTGCTTTTATGGGTGCAGATGCGGCCAAAGACAGAATGGCGGAAATTGAAAACTACGCCAGGAACCTTACCAACACTGATACAATTGCCACGCTCTTTAAATCGCTGAATGAATTTTCCGAGGAGCTTTTTGTCAAGCTTTCCGAAGTTAAGAAGGAATTAGAAGCAAGTTAAAAAACCTGTTTTAATTCGAATTCGTAGCTTTCCATTATCAGGTTAGCAAGCAGCTTCCTGCATGCTTCATCTACTTTTTGACGTGCAACACTTTCATTTTCGCTTTCCAATTCAAGTGTAATATGTTTTCCTACTCTTACGTTCTGTATTTCCTGTAAACCCAGATTTTTCATACTTCCTGTTACAGCTTTTCCCTGAGGGTCAAGGATCTCTTTTAAGGGCATTACATTAATTTCTGCGATAAACTTCATTTTGTAGATCTGAATTGGATATAAGATATGGTAAAGTATGCGACCATTATTAGGGGTACAGCGGCAAATTTAAATATTATCACTAAAAGGAGAGAGGAAATAACCAAAATATACCGATGTATATTTTTTGAAAAATCCAGCCCACTGAATTTTAAAGACATCAGATGGATTTCTGAAACAAGCAAAAGTCCCATGATCAAACTAAATATTGCCAGGAATATGGGGTTATGCAGAAATGAGGAGGCAAAACCCTCTGCAGCTATAAATGGCAGTGAAGCAATCAGCAATGCATTTGCCGGGGTAGGCAATCCAATAAAATTTTCCGACTGCCGGACGTCGTTATTAAATTTGGCCAGTCTTAAGGCTGAAAAGACTGCAATGAGAAAAGCTGAATATTTCAACCAATCCATGGACGTGGATGAACCCAGAAAAAGCTGGTAAATGATTACAGAAGGCAAAACACCAAAGCTAACCACGTCCGCCAGTGAATCGAGATCTTTACCGATGTCTGAATAGGCTCTCAGAAGCCTCGCCAGCATCCCGTCAAGGAAGTCAAAAACTGCCGCGATCAGAATAGAATAGGATGCCCATTCAAGGTTTCCATCAAAGGCAAACACCATTCCCAGACAGCCGCAAAAAAGGTTTAGGCAAGTTACAGCATTTGGGATGTGTTTTTTCATGAGGTAGGAAGTATGAAGTAGGAAGTATGAAGTAGGAATGATAACCCGTGGATTTGGACTCATACCTCATACTTCCTACCTCATACCTTCTTGTTATGAGTTCATCGAAATTAAAAATTCTTCATTTGTTTTCGTTCCACGCATTTGCGATTGTAAGAATTCCATCGATTCTTGCGAATTCATATCCGCAAGGTGATTCCTTAAAATCCAGATTCGTTGAAGCGTATCCTTATCTAACAGCAGATCGTCTCGACGAGTACTTGAAGCTGTAAGGTCGATTGCAGGGAATATACGTTTGTTAGACAGCTTTCTGTCTAATTGAAGCTCCATGTTACCCGTTCCCTTGAATTCTTCGAAGATAACCTCGTCCATTTTCGAACCGGTTTCAGTTAGTGCCGTAGCAAGAATTGTTAAAGAACCTCCGTCTTCAATATTCCTGGCGGCCCCGAAGAAACGTTTGGGTTTGTGGAGAGCGTTTGCATCAACACCACCAGACAAGATCTTGCCTGATGCCGGAGCCACGGTGTTATACGCCCTGGCTAAACGGGTAATGGAATCCAGAAGTATTACCACATCGTGGCCACACTCCACCATTCTCTTAGCTTTCTCCAGGACAATATTTGCAATCTTTACATGACGTTCTGCTGGCTCGTCAAAAGTGGATGATACAACCTCAGCACGTACACTTCTGGCCATGTCTGTTACTTCTTCCGGACGTTCGTCTATAAGAAGGATGATTAAATATACTTCCGGGTGATTTTTGGCTATGGCATTCGCCACATCCTTTAACAACATGGTTTTGCCTGTCTTGGGCTGAGCTACTATTAAACCGCGCTGGCCTTTTCCAATAGGTGTAAAAAGATCTATTATACGAGTTGAATGATTTGCAGTATCAACAAACAGATTGAGTTTTTCGGTAGGGAAGAGCGGGGTTAAATAATCAAAAGGCACCCTGTCACGCACATCTGCTGGTATGCGGCCGTTAATTGCTTCAACTCTAACCAAAGGAAAGTATTTTTCTCCTTCTTTCGGCGGACGAATGCTGCCCCTAACCGTATCACCGGTTTTCAAGCCGAAGAGTTTTATTTGTGATTGAGATACATAAATATCATCCGGGGATGACAGGTAGTTATAATCGGATGACCGCAAAAATCCATAACCATCAGGCATGATTTCAAGAATACCTTCGTTGACAATAACATTGTCGAAGTCCATGTTAATGGCAGGCTCCTGATTTCTATTTTGGTTTTGAGTGTTTTGGTTCTGCCTGCGTTCAAATTTCTTTTGCTCACCCTGGGCGCCGGACTTATTTTCCTTAACCTTTTCGGTGCTTTCTAAGGAATTCTGAATTTCGGCAGGCGTTTGATCTTCTATATTCTGAGTGTTATTAACTTCTTGATTTTCAGTAGATTCTTGTATTGCGTCCTGCTGGGATATTTCCTCATCTTCTGGAAAATCGAATGTCCTTGTATTATCTAGATGAACCTCCTGATGTTGCTTGGTTTCGTTTTTTGGCTTTAGGCTTCTTAAACGCTTGCGGGGTTTCCCGTCAGCTATATCACCTTCGCTTTCTCCCCCTGCAGGGATAGCTTCCTGAGCGACAGCGGAGGCTTCAGAATTTTGTATGATCTTATGGATAAGATCTTGTTTGCGAAGAGTGTCAGTGTCGGGCACACCAAGTGTTTGAGCAATTTCACGAAGCTCGGAAACGAGCTTTTCGTTCAATTTATTACTATCCAGCATTAAATATGGTTTATGGTTTTGGGATTTTTAGTTCAATAAATTTATCCTGGAGAACGACAACACAAAAATTAGAAAATATATCTAGGGATTATTGTGATTTCCTGAATTCAGGATAAATTGAGATTACAGCACAATTCTATACAATTAAATGAAATAATCAAAACTTTTAATTCTTTTTTTAAGTGGGTGACTCCTTCTTTCTTTATTTTCGCTCAAATTTATACCCTTAATGAACAGGCAGCAACTAATACAACAGATTAAGCAAAAAAAATCCTTCCTATGTGTAGGTCTTGATACTGATATAAATCTTATCCCTAGTTTTCTGTTGGATTTTGCTGATCCCGTTTTTGAGTTTAATAAAAGGATTATAGATGCTACTCATGACCTATGTGTAGCTTATAAACCCAATAGTGCTTTCTATGAAAGCCTTGGTATATCCGGATGGCAAAGTCTCATTAAAACATCACAATATATTCCGGACACTTGTCTTGGAATCATCGATGCCAAGCGGGGAGATATTGGAAACACCTCTGCAATGTATGCGCGCGCATTTTTTGATAAAGAATCGTCTGGGATGAGCTTCGACGCCATAACAGTAGCCCCTTACATGGGTATTGATTCTGTTCAGCCTTTTCTCCAATTTGATGGAAAATGGGTAGTCCTGCTAGCTCTGACATCGAATGAAGGCGGCAAAAACTTCCAGTTCATCAATACGGGTGCTCAGCGTTTATTTGAAACTGTAATCGACACTGCCAACAGTTGGGCAGGTAATGACAGGCTCATGTATGTAGTAGGTGCCACCAGAAGTGAAGAATTTATTAGTATCAGGAAACACGCTCCTGATCACTTTCTGCTTGTGCCGGGAGTTGGAGCGCAGGGGGGGAGTCTTCAGGAAGTCTCCCATAACGGATTAAATAGCGATTGCGGTCTACTGGTAAATTCTTCCAGGGCTATCATTTATGCATCTAAGGGAGAAGACTTCGCAGAACGAGCAAGAGAAGAAGCGCTGAAGTTGCAAAGGGAGATGGGCATTCTATTGGAGGAAAAGGGGATTATTTAAATCGGGCGTTAGAGCAAAGAACAAACCTGCCTGCCTGCCGGCAGGGATCAAGGATCAAGGACCTAAGCGCTCAAACATTGCTGAGGACATAATCAAGAACGTTCTTTCTGCCTCTGATTTTAATGAAAGATTGCTCAATGTCTTTGCTCTTTGTTCTTTGTTCCTTTGTCTATTAATGCCGTATACTTAAAAATAGCCCCCGTTCGATCATTACTCATTTTTCCTAAATAATCCCGCCGTAATTTCCGTTATGGCTGTTCCCGAAGACTTCCTCCATTATCTCTGGAAATTTCGTCTGTTTGATCAGATGGGTTTGCAGACTACCTCCGGTGATCCTGTTGAAATTGTCAAAGTAGGACTACATAATAATAATGCAGGACCCGATTTTCAAGATTCATGGATTAAAATTGGCGATACTCTTTGGGCCGGGAATGTAGAAATACACCTTCGATCTTCAGATTGGGACCGGCATAAACATCAGATTGATAAAAATTACGATAGCGTAATACTTCATGTAGTAGGTAGGCATGACCAGGAGGTATTCCGAACCAATGGTTCTAATATCCCTGTTTTGTCTCTTGAAAAACTCATTCCTCAAAAGATTACTGATGCCTATTTAAACCTTCTAGAGAGTAAGGATTGGATACCCTGTAGCCGGCATATCTCGAAGGTTGACGATTTTTCTATAAGAAACTGGCTCCATCGGGTTGAAATTGAAAGATTAGAACAAAAATCGGATACGATAAATAATTTATTACTTGAATGGAAAGGAGGATGGGATGAGGCATTCTTTATTCACCTGGCATCTAACTTTGGTTTTAAAATCAACGCAGTACCTTTCGAAATGCTTGCCAGATCGCTTCCACATCAACTATTGTCAAGATATAAGAACCGTCCTCTGCAGATTGAATCTCTGATTTTTGGCCAGGCAGGTTTCTTAAATCAAAAATTAAAAGATGATTACCCTCGGGCACTCAAAAAAGAATATGATTTTTTGAAAATGAAGCATGGGTTAAATCCAATTGATAACTTTATCTGGAAGCACCTAAGGATGCGGCCGGTTAATTTCCCGACAATAAGACTCGCCCAGTTTTCAGCTTTAGTGGTGCAGTCCAGTCATTTATTCTCCAAAATACTTGCTGAAACGGATATTCAAAGAATCGTAAGTATGTTTTACGACCTGCCCGTTAATAATTATTGGGATACTCACTATCGCTTCGATGCTTTAACAAGCAGAGTGCCTTTCCGACTTGGAAAGGAGTCTATTAATAATATTTTAATAAATACTGTTGCGGTATTCCTGATGGCATTCGGACGGGAAACCGGTTCAGATGCACATATACAGCGAAGTATATCTCTGCTTGAAAATCTTCCGCCTGAAACAAATGCGATAACAAAGCGTTTTAAAGAGATTGGGATGTTCCCGGAAAATGCTTTTTTTTCGCAATCATTAATTCAATTGAAAAAAGGCTATTGCCAAGATAAGAAATGCTTATCTTGTGGTATTGGGATGAAATTATTGAATATTTGATATGTTACAGCGGTTTATAACATTTTTTGAAAAACGATCATTTGGCGTGTGCACCTATCTTGGTGAGCGATTAAATATCTCTATATCTAAAATTCGCTTATTCTTTATCTACTCTTCCTTCCTGGCAGTGGGATTTCCTCTTATATTTTATATTTGTGCCGCACTCGTACTTGACATACGCCATTTCATTAAAAGGAAAAGGGCAGGGGTTTGGGACCTTTGAAGACAGAATCAAATAGAAAGGATCAAGATCGGCGAACTTTAATTTGAGCGTCACCGATCTTTTTGACTCCCTCGTTTATTGATACCTGATACTTGATACTATGAGAGTATCTTCGCAATATCCCCATACCCCTTTTCCGACGCTTTATCAGCAGCTGTTTTTCCATCTTCTGTTCGGGCATTAACATTGGCGCCCCCTTCAAGCAAAACTATTAGAAGGTCAATATTACCGTTTTGGGCTGCGGAATGTAATGGAGTAGCGCCCGACATCTGTACTACATTTACATCAGCACCAGCTTCCATAAGCATTTTCGCAATCATAGCGTAATTTGATGCCACTGCGGAATGGAGAGGATATACATTGTAGCCATTTTGGGACGGAACGTTCGGCTCTGCCCCTTTAAGTAGTAGTAATCTTACAACGTCTTCATTCCCAAAGTAAGAAGCAAGGCCAAGGGGAGTAAAACCATCGTCCGAAAATTGGTTGACCAGGTCTTCATTTGCATTTAGAGCTTGTTCAACGAAGTCGCTTTTGCCCAGAGCTGCCGCTTCGAAAAAGGTTAAATTTTCTAAATGCTTCAGAATGATTTCTGCCAAAGCTGCCTGTTTATAATAGCAGCACAACATTAAGGGAGATACCTGGTGACTGGTCTTTAAGCTTGCAAGTTTCGGATTGGCTGTTAATATTGCATCGAGCTCGGCGGAGTTGCCTTTTTGGATATATTCTTCCAGTAAATCCTGATCCATTGTTTATGGTTTATCGATTAAATATCTTTTTTGATAATCAATAATAGTAAAAATAAACATTTATAATAGTATCAAGTATCAGGTATCAAGTATCAAGACTTGAGGGGAATAAATTATGACTGGCGACTTCATAAGAAAATACGCCGATCTTGATACTTGATACTTGCTACTTGATTCTTGTTTTAACCTTATATTTGTCAATACTAATTAAGAAATCGGATGCCCCTAAGAGGAAATCAATTCAGAAATGAAAATTCATTCCGTGATGAAAGCAAATCTAAATCCAGTCCGCGAACAAGGATTCCAAGAGAGAAAGCAGAGGTTTTACCAGCCTTTAAACTCAATGATGACCGGACGGTAAAGATCATCGGCTTATTCTTCCTAATCGTGTCCCTCTATTTTATGGTTGCGTTTACTTCCTATCTATTTACCTGGAAGGACGACCAGAGTTATGTTATGGATGCTAATGGGGGATGGGCTAACCTTTGGAAAACCCAGGCAGAATTGTCCCAAATGGGCTTAGTTCAGCCTGTTGTTGAAAATTGGCTTGGTAAGTTCGGTGCCTTGTTATCACACCAGTTCATTTACGAATGGTTTGGTATAGCATCTTTTATCTTTATCGGTATTTTTTTCATAGTAGGTTATCGAATGCTGTTTAAAATTAAGGTTTTATCCATCTCAAAAACGCTTTCCTATTCATTTTTCCTTCTTATATACATTTCATTAACGCTGGCATTTTTTCATGCCTTCTTAACTGATTACCCGCATTATCTTGAAGGTGAATTTGGTTTTTGGACCAACCGCTTGTTACAGGCCCAGATTGGTAATGCAGGAACGGCGGGCTTATTAGCTTTTGCCGGCTTGACTGTATTGATTATCGCCTATAATATTGATTTTAAAATCCCGCAAAGGAACGCCGAGCCAAAATATGTTGTACCAGATACTCCAGATAATATTGAGCTGGAAGAAGAAGTAAGGTATGAACCTGTAGAATTTAATCTACCAAATCGTTCAAATCCTGGAACCGGTGCGACTGCCAGGACCAGTCAAAATTTACCTCCGTTAAAATCGACTGAAGAAAATAATCCGGAACAGCATGTGAATGTGGTGTTAAGTCCATCCCGAAATGTGCCGCTTGAAACGGAGGAAACCGTGTTTAATGAAATCAAAGTTACCCCGCCGCTGACAATTGAGGTAACCGAAGAAGAGAAAAAATCGACAGAATTGGTTGAGCAGTTCGGCATGTACGATCCAACTCTGGATCTTTCCAGTTATAAATATCCTCCTTTAGATCTACTTGAAAATTATGGGTCTAACAAAATAGCAGTGAATGCCGAAGAGCTGGAAGCTAATAAGAATAAAATTGTCGAAACTCTAAACCACTATAATATTGAGATTGATAAGATAAAAGCGACAATCGGCCCTACAGTTACTTTGTACGAGATAATACCTGCGCCTGGTGTAAGAATTTCCAAGATTAAAAACCTGGAAGATGATATTGCCCTAAGCCTTGCGGCACTTGGAATCCGGATCATTGCCCCAATGCCAGGTAAAGGAACTATAGGTATTGAGGTGCCTAACCAGCATCCTGAAATGGTTTCTATGCGTTCTGTGCTTGCTACCGAAAAGTTCCAGAATACCACGATGGATCTTCCAATTGCACTTGGAAAAACCATTTCGAATGAAGTTTATATCGCAGACCTTTCCAAAATGCCCCATCTTCTGGTTGCGGGAGCAACCGGACAGGGTAAATCGGTCGGAATTAACGCAATATTAGTTTCGTTGCTGTATAAGATGCATCCATCACAATTGAAATTTGTGTTGGTTGATCCCAAGAAAGTAGAGCTTACTTTATTCAGAAAAATTGAACGGCATTTCCTGGCTAAGCTGCCGGGAGAAGAGGATGCAATTATCACAGATACTAAAAAGGTAATAGCCACACTTAATTCACTTTGTATCGAGATGGATCAGCGTTACGATCTTCTGAAGAATGGACACGTCAGGAACCTGAAAGAATACAATCAAAAGTTTATCAGCAGAAAGTTAAATCCAAATGATGGGCATCGTTTCCTGCCGTTTATTGTTTTGATAATCGATGAGTTTGCTGATCTGATGATGACCGCTGGCAAGGAGGTTGAAACTCCTATTGCCCGTATCGCCCAACTTGCCCGGGCTGTAGGTATACACCTGGTAATAGCTACGCAGCGACCGTCTGTAAATATTATTACCGGAACAATTAAAGCCAATTTCCCTGCCCGCTTAGCGTTTAGGGTGCTATCTAAAATTGATTCCCGCACCATCCTCGACAGTGGAGGAGCTGATCAGCTCATTGGAAGAGGAGATATGCTGCTTTCTACGGGAAGTGATCTTATCAGGATACAATGCGCCTTTGTGGATACCCCGGAAGTTGAGCGGGTTTCCGACTTTATAGGTGCCCAAAGAGGTTATCCATCAGCATTCATGCTCCCGGAATATGTTGATGAAAACTCCGAATCGTCAATGAAAGAATTTGACGCATCCGACCGGGACCAGTTCTTTGAGGAAGCAGCCCGACTAATTGTCATGCATCAGCAGGGCTCTACCTCCCTGATTCAAAGGAAACTCAAGTTGGGATATAATCGCGCAGGACGAATTATTGATCAATTAGAGGCGGCTGGTATCGTTGGTCCGTTTGAAGGAAGTAAGGCCAGAGAAGTGCTTATACCTGATGAATATTCTTTGGAACAGTTCTTGGGTACACTAGACAAGAAAGATTAACGTTTATCAAAAAAGAATAAAATGAATATGAAGAATTTAGTGATATGCGCATTTGTGATTATGGGTACTGCCGGGAACCTTATGGCGCAAAGCGAAGCCAAAGCAAAGTCAATCCTTGCAGAGGTTAGTAAGAAGTATAGAGCATACGATGTGATTAAGACTGATTTTACTTATACCCTTGAAAATCCACAGGCTAAAATTAAGGAAACTCAGGCTGGAACTTTATTCGTTAAGTCTAAAACAAATAAATATAAAGTAATCCTAAAGGGACAAGAATTAATTAGCGATGGCAAGAATCAATGGACATATTTGAAAGCAGATAAAGAAGTTCAGCTGAGTGAAGTGGATAATAACGCAGAAGGTCTAAACCCTGCAAAGATTTTTACGATCTATGAAAAAGGATTCAAATTTTTGTATACAAATGATACCAAGGCTGCTAACGGTCGAATGGTCCATAATATAGATCTTACGCCAACCGACTCAAAACGTACATTTTTTAAAGTCCGTTTGCAGATCGACAAGTTGAATAAGCAAATTACCAATGCGGTGATTTTTGATAAAAATGGTAACAGATATACCTATACTATCAAAACTTTCACACCTAATATCAAGGTGCCTGAATCTACTTTTGCATTCGATGCAAAAAAATATCCGGGCGTTGAGGTAGTTGATCTTCGATAAAGATCATCAAACAAATATTTTTTTAGAGGGTTTAAACTTATCAGTTTAAGCCCTTTTTTATTTATTTTTGAGATCTGTTGGCCCTCTCCTATACACAGCATACCCTTGAAAAGCTCGAATCGCTGCTAAAATCGCTAGGGTTTAAGTTGCGCTATGAAAAAGGAAACTTCAAAACCGGGGCATGTGTTTTAGAACAAAACAGGGTGATAATCGTCAATAAATTTTCCAATCTGGAAAATAAAATCCTTGCACT
>NZ_JBASJU010000222.1:0-1668 GCF_049655485.1 Daejeonella sp. | reverse complement strand
GACTATACCGATCTGAAAAGAAGTAGCGCACTAAGCCTAAAGGATCAGTACGCTACACAGACTGGTTCTTGACCGTCTTAAAGAACAAAGATAAAAACAATTTTATTTGGAAATCAACACAGAATCTTTGCGTTAAAATAGGCGTCTTGCTTTCTCCCTGTTAAATCCAAGTGTCTACTCCATTTCATACTTCGCCTTACTGTTTACAATGATATGTTTTGTAAATTATCATCCTAATATACAACCTCTTACATGTTAATTTCACAAATAACTAACTACTTAGTTGCATAACTAAAATATTAGTTATATATTAGTATTACCGATTCGAATCAGGTAAAACAGTATTCATAAATAAAGTCAAATGGAAATTAAGGAATTAACCAAAGCGGAAGAACAGATCATGCAGGTATTGTGGGAACTGGAAAAAGGGTTTGTAAAGGATGTGGTAGATCAGCTGCCCGAGCCCAAACCGGCTTACAATACAGTTTCCACCATTATCCGCATTCTGGAAACCAAAGGGTTCATTGATCACGAGGCTTTCGGGAAAAGCCACCGTTACTTCCCATTGATCAGCATCGAAGAATACAGAAGCTTTGCAACCGAAAAACTGCTTAGCGGCTATTTCGACAATTCGGTGGAGAATATGTTTTCATTCTTCGTCCAAGAGAAAAAGCTGGATCTGAAAGAAGCAGATGAGATCCTTAAACTGATTGAAAAACTCAAAAAACACTGACCATGAACGGCTTGAATTATCTTATCCAGACTAATCTGTACCTGCTGCTCTTTATGGGCTTCTACGTACTGGTATTAAGGAACGAAACCTTCTTCAGACAGAACCGTTTCTTCCTGAACACGAGCATATTCCTGTCGTTTTTGATCCCGTTTTTTAATTCAGACTGGTTCCGCGATCTGTTTATCACACAGAGGGTACGGGAAGCAGCCATTATGCCCACCCAGATGATGTACGAAACAATTATTGTGGGCGCAACTGATACCGCACCTACTCTATCGGTTTCCGACGCCTTGTTTTGGGTTTACGCATCTGGTGCCACCTTCCTGTTAAGCCGCTTTTTATTAAGGCTAATGTTTCTCAAATCAAGATTGACAGTAACAAAGGGAAGCGCGTTTTCATTTTTCAATACCCTGGTGGTTGATACAGAAATACCAAAATCCGAAACCATTATTGGCCATGAAAAAGTTCACATGCGTCAATGGCATTCTGCCGATATCATTTTCATTGAGCTTGCCGCGATAGTTAACTGGTTTAACCCGGTTATGTATCTCTATAAAAAAGAAATCAGGCATATCCACGAGTTCATTGCTGATGAAGAAGCAGCTAAACTAATGCAGAGTAAATCCGACTACGCCATGCTACTTTTCTCCAATACGCTTGGCGTTGACCCCCTCCATTTGACAAATAATTTTTTCAATAAATCATTATTAAAAAGACGAATTCTTATGCTACACAAAACGAAATCACGCAGTACCGGACTTTGGAAGTACGGGTTTTCTGCACCCTTATTTATTTTGATGCTGATTGTATCGGCGGCGGCAGCTAGTTCAGAAAACAATCTCCTGAGTGTTGATGGCGAACGCACAATTAAACCCATTGAGCACATTGCATCAATACCTCTTCCTGAAATAATCACAGGTAAAGCAGTGAAGGCC
>NZ_JBASJU010000221.1:0-7340 GCF_049655485.1 Daejeonella sp. | reverse complement strand
AGCTTTCTGAATCAATCAGCTTGCGTGCATCATGGTGGTTGTAACAGCTTTCATCAGCCATAATTTTTATGGGAGATTTTTTTCTGAGTTCAGGAAGCCTATCGTCGTACCAGGTGCGCATAGGCTGCTCGCAAAACTCAATATTCAGATCTTTCATGCCATTAAGGCATTTCAGGGAAGCGTCAAAATTCCAGCCCTGATTGGCGTCGATTCTTAAAACCATGTCGGGGCCCACGGCTTCTCTGATTTTATGCATTCTCTCAAGATCGTCATCCGGCTTTTTACCTAACTTGATCTTTAGAATTGTTGCACCTTTCTTTTGATAAGATAATGCCAGTTTGCTCATTTCAGCTGCAGAATCAATCCCAATGGTCATATCGGTTTCAATAACTCTCTTCTCGCCACCCAGGAATTTATATAGAGGCTGATCAGCGGCTTTTGCAGCAAGATCGTATAGGGCAATATCAAAAGCGCTTTTGATAGTTGGGTTATGGGCTGCTACATTATGAAGATCCTGAATCCTTGCCTCGATATCCAATGCATCTTTTCCTTTCCACACTTTCGCAAATTCGCGGGCCATCACCAGACAAGTGTCCTGGGTTTCTCCAACTATCATGGGGAATGCGGAACACTCGCCTACACCATAATACCCTCCGTCGGTATGCACCCGTATGAAAACATTTTGAGCGTAATCCATAATCCCGGTAGCTATTACAAATGGCTCCATCGGAATACTAAACCGGTAGATATCGATATGGGTGATCTTCATAGAATATTGTTGAATTGAAGGCCGAAAATAAGGTATTTTAGCATAAAATTTAATTCCATGGCAAACAGATTACAAAACCAGACCTCTCCATATCTCCTTCAGCATGCAAATAATCCTGTAGACTGGTATCCCTGGGGAGAGGAAGCTTTATCCCGGGCACAGAAAGAGAATAAATTGATCCTTGTAAGCATTGGTTATTCTGCCTGTCACTGGTGCCACGTAATGGAGCATGAGAGTTTTGAGGATAAGCAGGTGGCTGATGTGATGAATAAAAATTTCATCTGTATTAAGATCGATCGGGAGGTACGGCCTGATATTGATCAGATTTATATGAATGCGGTTCAATTAATGACAGGAAGCGGCGGCTGGCCCTTAAATTGTTTTTGCCTGCCGGATCAGCGACCCATTTATGGCGGAACTTATTTCCGAAAACCGGATTGGATCAGTTTGCTAAATAATCTGGCCGATTTTTGGCAAAACAAGCCGGAGGAGGCAGAAGAATATGCCGTGCGTTTAACTGAAGGCATCCGCCAGAGCGAACAACTTAGTCCTGTAAAGTCTGAAGCTGAGTTCAGTAAAAACGATATCAGTCAGATATTCGATACCTGGAAGCGCAGTTTCGACCTTGTGGAAGGAGGTTATAATCGCGCACCTAAATTCCCTCTACCGAATAACTGGGCTTTCCTGCTTCGTTATTCACAGCTGATGAACGACAATTCCGCTCATATCGCCGTCAATATTACACTCGAGAAGATGGCTTTTGGTGGTATTTACGATCAGATAGGAGGAGGTTTTGCAAGATATTCGGTCGACGGGCAATGGCATGTACCACATTTCGAGAAAATGCTTTACGACAATGCACAACTGGTATCATTGTACTCCGAAGCATACCAATGTACTGGAAATGAGCTATACAGGGCCGTTGTATTTGAAACCTTAATGTTCATTGAAGGTGAAATGACATCCCCGGAAGGGGGATTTTACTCCGCCCTTGATGCCGATAGCGAGGGGGTAGAGGGTAAATTCTACACGTTTTCTAAACACGAAATAGGGAACATTCTGGGCGGGGATGCAGATCTGTTCAATATATATTACAATATAACTGAGCAAGGCAACTGGGAAGAGGAGCATACGAACATCTTCCTCAGAAAAAAGGATGACGCTGAACTAGCGTCAGAACTTGGGATTGAGGAAAAGGAACTGATTTACAAGATCACCAATGCGAGGAAAAGGATCTTTGAAGCGCGATCTGTAAGGGTGCGCCCTGGCCTCGACAATAAAATACTTGCTTCCTGGAACGGTTTGATGTTAAGAGCATATACAGATGCCTACCGGGTATTCGCTGAAGATACATTCCTTGCCAGTGCATTGAAAAGTGCTGATTTTATAGCAAAAAATCTTTTTAAGGATAATAAGCTCATCAGGGTTTACCATTCTGAAGATGATTCCGAAGCATTCCTGGACGATTACGCTTTCATTATTGATGGCTTAATTGGTTTGTATGAGTCGACCTTTGATGAACAATGGTTGTTATTCGCACGGACTTTAACTGACCGTACAATTTCAAACTTCTACGATCAGGAAGGCGGCTTATTTTTTTACACATCAGCCAGCAGCGAAGAACTAATCGCACGAAAAAGTGAAATCACAGATAACGTGATTCCATCTTCAAATTCAGCCATGGCACAAAACCTTTTCAGGCTAAGCCATTTTTTCGATGATAGTAGTTATTCCGCGATTGCTGATCAGATGCTGAGAACCGTTCAGCCCCATATAAACCAGTATCCGTCCAGTTATTCAAACTGGGCTTCACTTTTACTCTTCAGGATCTTTGGGGTTTTTGAAATTGCAATAGTCGGTTTAGAGGCGGAGAAAAAGCGGCTTGAGCTTGAAAAATATTACGTTCCTAACAAAATACTTTTGGGAGGTACGGCAGGAACCTTACCTTTGCTTCGCGACAAAATTCATAATGACACAAAAATATATGTGTGTCAAAACAGAACCTGTTCCTTACCTGTTACAGCGGTAACGGAAGCAATTAAACAAATCGATAACCCAAGTACAAAGCCGGGAAGCCAGGATTAAATTCCATTTTTCAGCACATGACTAACTAATTTAACAAAATGAACATTCAAGCAAACAGCGTTGTTGCGCTTACTTATGACCTTTACACCAGGGAAAATGACGAGGAAGTCTTTGTAGAAAAGGCAGATGAGCAAAACCCATTGGTATTTTTATATGCAGTAGGAATGATGCTTCCCAAATTCGAAGAGAACCTTGCAGGGCTTTCAGCAGGTGATAGTTACGATTTCCATCTTTCAGCGGAAGATGCTTATGGAGTAAAAGACGAAAATGCAGTTGCTGAACTCCCGATTGATATGTTTGGGGAAATGGAGAAACCAGAGGTAGGAGCCATTTTACCTTTGCAGGATAATGAGGGAAACCAGTTTAGGGCTCAGGTGCAGAGCGTTTCTGAAACGGCTGTTACTGTTGACCTGAACCACCCAATGGCAGGCCAAAATTTACATTTCATTGGCAAGATTGTTTCAGTGCGTGAGGCTACTGAAGAAGAGTTAGCTCATGGGCATGCTCATGGTGCCGACGGACATGCGGGTCACTAAAATGAGATAAATTCCATTTTATAAGGGGGAAACTTTCAAGTTCCCCCTTTTTATTTGCTCTTCATCGTATTTGCTTAGTGTACACGCACAATTTTTTCTTAGCAAATGGTAGCAAATTAGAAGGAAAGGAAAACATACGGATTGACTTCTTTAAATGCACTTTATATGAACTTGAGACGTTATTATCTCTGTTTAAATGCCTAAATTGCGGGATCAAGAAACCATTAATACTAATTTAAACTATGAAGAAAGCCTTTCTGTTCTTATTTTCTCTTTTGATTTCCATTAACTCGTTTAGCCAGCAGATAGCCAATGAGATTGCTATTATTCCACAGCCGGTTTCGGTTGTCAGAGGAGCCGGGCAGTTCACTCTTCCTAAGAACGTGGTGATTCAAGCCGAAAGCATTCCTGATTTAAGTCATACGGTTGCTTTTCTTCGTGAAAGATTGTCAGAACCGACAGGATACCGGGTCATTTCCGTCACCTCCTCTCAGACTCCGACTATCAAACTTCAGCTGAATGCACAGAGTGATTCGAAGCTAGGGAATGAAGGCTACAATTTATCGGTTACCCCATCCCTGATAACCATTAAAGCTAACAAAGCGGCGGGCTTATTTTACGGTGCGCAAAGCCTTATTCAAATGTTTCCAGCGGAGATTGAAAGTAAGGTGAAGATTAATCACGTAAACTGGATTGCTCCGGTGGCGGAAATCACAGATTACCCCAAATTAGGCTGGAGGGGTTTAATGTTTGACGTAGCTCGGCATTTCTTCACCAAGAATGAGGTTAAACAATATATTGATGCTATGGCCCGGTATAAATACAACCTTCTTCACCTTCACCTCACAGATGATGAGGGATGGAGAATTGAAATTAAAGGTTTGCCAAAGCTAACTGAAGTTGGAGCGTGGCGTGCAGACAGAACTGGAACTTTTGGGGATTTTATACCTCCGACAGCGGACGAACCCCGTACTTACGGGGGGTTCTATACTCAGGACGACATAAGGGAGCTGGTTAAATATGCTAAGGAACGATTTGTAGATATTATGCCCGAAATAGACGTGCCCGGACATAGCCTTGCTGCTATAGCCGCCTATCCGGAACTCTCTTGTACTCCCGATGCGGTAAATTATAAACCACGCTCAGGCGAGAAAATTATGGACTGGTCTGGGGGTGCTCCTCCAAAAGCACTTATTGATAATACACTGTGCCCTGCGAATGAAAAAGCTTACGTTTTCATGGATTCTGTTTTGACTCAAATAGCACAGCTTTTTCCATTTGAGTATATCCACCTGGGCGGTGATGAATCTCCGATAAACTTCTGGCAAAACAATCCTCAGGTTAGAGCTCTGATGGCCCGTGAGGGAATGAAGGACATTAAGGAGGTTCAAGGCTATTTTACAAAAAGGGTAGAGAAAATAGTTGAATCAAAGGGTAAAAAATTAATGGCCTGGGATGAAGTTCTGGAAGGCGGGGTGAGCCAATCGACAGCCGTTATGAGCTGGAGAGGAATGAAATATGGTATCGAGGCAGCACACGATAAACATCAGGTGGTAATGAGCCCTACAACTTACGCTTATCTCGATTATATGCAGTCTGATGTCCTCTCAGAACCCAGAGTGTATGAATCATTGCGATTAAATAAGTCTTATGAATTCGAGCCAATTCCGGATGGTGTAGACCCGCAGTATATCAAGGGAGGACAAGCGAATTTATGGACCGAGCAAATTTACAACATCCGGCAGGCGGAATATATGACCTGGCCTAGGGGATTTGCCATCGCTGAAGCAGTTTGGTCGCCTAAAGACAGGAAAAACTGGCCTGAATTTTTTAGCCGGGTAGAGAATCACTTCAAACGTTTTGACCTTGCCGAAATTAAATATGCGCCGAGTGTCTACGATCCAATATTTAAGGCCACTAAGGCACCGGGTAACAGATTGAAAGTTGAGCTTACAACGGAAGTCAAAGGCCTTGATATACATTACAGTTTTGACAGTTCATTTCCTGACAAATTTTATCCCAAATACACCACCCCGCTAATCGTGCCGATTGACGCTTCTCAGCTGAAGTTGATTACGTATAAGAATGGTAAGCCTGTTGGAAGAATGCTGACAATGCCTATTTCAGAATTAAAATCCAGGGCGAGAATGTAATAAACTTTAAATGAAGGAAGCCATTGATCAAAGATCAATGGCTTCCTTTTTATCTGCTCGCTTGATTTATGCCAGCGAATAGAGTTCTTCACGCTGCTGCTTAACAGCATCGCTGTTGATATACTCATCGTAGGTCATCAGCTTATCAATGATACCTCCTGGCGTTAACTCAACGATTCTGTTTGCCACAGTCTCTGTAAGCTCATGATCTCGTGAAGTAAACAGGATTACGCCTTTGAAATCTTTCATACCGTTGTTTAAGGCAGTAATAGATTCCAAGTCCAGGTGATTGGTAGGCTCATCGAACATTAATAGATTAGCTTGCTGAAGCATCATCCTGGAGAACATACAGCGCATTTTTTCTCCTCCCGAAAGGACCGATGATTGTTTTAATACTTCCTCGCCAGAAAATAGCATCCTTCCTAAAAATCCGCGGATAAATTGTTCGTCCTTGTCGCCTTCGGAATACTCACGCAACCAATCCACTAAATTAGTGTCTTTGCCCTTGAAATATTCAGAATTGTCATTTGGAATGTCGGCGGTATTAATTGTTACACCCCACTTAAATTCTCCTTTGAAATCTTTATCTCTACCCGTCAGGATGTCGTAAAATGCAGTTGTCGCTAAACTGTTCTCCGACAGGATTGCAATCTTATCGCCTTTATTTACCATCAGGTTTATCCCTGAGAACAGCACTTCGCCATTAAGTTCTTTCCTAAGGTTATCGATCTGCAAGATCTGATCTCCGGCTTCCCGTCCCTGGTGATTAAAAATGATTCCCGGATATTTCCTGTTGGATGGTTTGATCTCGTCAATGTTTATTTTATCCAGCGCTTTTTTTCTACTTGTAGCCTGCTTGGATTTGGAAGCATTCGCGCTAAAACGGCGAATGAAGTCCTGAAGTTCCTTCACCCGTTCCTCCGTCTTTTTATTTTGATCAGAGCGTTGTTTCAAAGCTAACTGGCTGGACTCGTACCAGAACGTATAATTACCTGTGTAGATGGTCATCTTACTGAAATCGATATCCAGGACATGGGTACAAACGGTGTCTAAAAAGTGCCTGTCGTGGGAAACAACCAATATAATTCCTTCATACGAAGCCAGGAAATCTTCAAGCCAGGCGATAGTTTGTATGTCCAGATCATTGGTAGGCTCATCTAAAAGCAAGATGTCGGGTTTACCAAAAAGAGCTTGCGCCAATAAAACCCTCACTTTTTGATTTCCATCCAAATCTTTCACAAGGCTGTGATGGAATTCTTCTTTGATACCTAAGTTGCTAAGCATGGTTGCAGCATTATTTTCTGCATTCCAACCATCCATTTCCGCAAATATATTTTCAAGTTCACCGGCCCTTTCGCCATCCTGCTCTGTAAAATCGTCCTTTGCATACAAAGAATCTTTTTCCTTCATGACATTATACAGCTCTTTATGTCCCATCATAACTGTTTCTATTACAGGAAACTCATCAAAAGCGTAGTGGTTCTGACTTAAAACGGCCATGCGTTCGCCAGGGGTAAAAGATACAGATCCGCTTGAGGGATCAATTTCTTTCGATAAAATTTTAAGGAATGTAGACTTACCAGCGCCGTTTGCGCCAATTATACCATAGCAATTTCCGGGAGTAAATTTTAAGTTAACATCCTCAAAAAGCGTGCGTTTTCCGAAACGAAGAGATAGATTTGAAACTGTAATCATGATTTTGAAATAAAGTGCAAAGGTAAGAAATTAATGCGCTTCTTTGCTTAATGGCAGATATCAAAGAAAAGCTTCATCGCGTGTGTATTGAATATGTAGAAG
>NZ_JBASJU010000220.1:0-16205 GCF_049655485.1 Daejeonella sp. | reverse complement strand
GATACCTGCTATATAAAGGGGAATTATTCTGGACAGAAGAAGGCTATAGATTCTCCTGGCGGGTAATGCTGATCGAAAAGGCTGGATATGCCCAGTTCACTGTTAAAGATCGTACCGGCAAGTTTGTGGTGGTCAATAACTCCGAATTCCTAACTGTCCTGCAGGAAAAAATGATGTCGACCCAGCCGGATATGATTCTTCAGTATGCACATATTTTAAAGGACCATTATCAGAAACATGGCTTTAAAGCACCGGAAGTATATATTGACTCTTACGTGGCGCTAAACGGCAGAAGAGGCCGTATGATGATTGATCCTACTACTGACCTGGCTAAACAAAGCGAATCACTCCGACATAAAACATGGATTTTACCCCTCAATGATGAGATTAAAGGTTTATAACACACTATTGTTTTTAGTCCTGGCTTTTACAGCCAGCGCGCAGTTTACTCTAAAAGGCAAAGTTATCTCCGCAAGGGATAGCATGGCCTTGAAGGATGCTGAAGTATATTTAAATGATAATAAAACCAGGGCCTTAACTAACGCCATGGGTGAGTTTGAATTCAAGGGCCTGAAGGGCGGAACATTTATAATTCTGGCTATTTCGCCGGGTCATGCCGCCAGAGAGGAAGCAATAACACTCAATTCCAGCACAGCTCCAGTTATAATGGTGCTAAGCTATCAGCCGAAACTGCTTGATGAAGTTATTGTCACGGAGAAAAAAACAGATTTCGGTTTTGGGCATCTTCGGGCTGTACAGGATATGGGTATATACGAGGGTAAAAAATCTGAAGTCATCATTCCGGACCAGCTCGTAGCTAACCTTGCCACAAATAATGCGAGGCAAATATATTCACGTGTAGCAGGTTTGAATATTTACGAGAACGAAGGTGCTGGATTACAGCTTAGTATCGGAGGCAGAGGATTAGATCCAAACCGCTCGTCTAACTTTAATGTTCGTCAAAACGGATATGATATCAGCGCTGATGCCTTAGGATACCCGGAAAGCTACTATACCCCCCCTATTGAGGCGGTCGGACAAATTCAGATCGTTAGAGGTGCGTCCTCACTTCAATTTGGTACACAATTCGGTGGCTTGATTAACTTTATCATGAAGAAACCGGTAAAAGATAAAAAGCTTGAATTGCTTGCCCGTCAGACTCTGGGTACTTATGGATTTAGCAGTTCGTTCCTGAGTGCTAGCGGAACGGTAAACAAATTGAGTTATTACACCTTCGCGCAATATAAAACCGGTGAAGGCTGGCGTCCTAACACAGATTTCAATAGCACTGCTCTGTATGCCGACCTGGATTACCAGTTAAATCCTAAAACCCGTGTAGGTTTGGATGTAACCCATATGAATTACCTGGCACAGCAGCCCGGGGGACTCACAGATGTGATGTTCAGGGAGGATCCGCGGCAAAGTAATCGTGAGAGAAACTATTTCAGTGTCAACTGGAACCTCTTAGCCCTGCACTTCGATCATGAATTCAATCCCTCAAATGAAGTCAATGTGCGCTTATTCGGATTATCAGCTAAGAGATATTCGCTGGGCTTCCGGCCAAACCGGGTCGCGACAATTGATGACAATAGTGCACGGGATTTAATCAAAGGCGCATTTGACAACTGGGGACTTGAAGGCCGTTACCTGAAACGTTACCAATTCGGTAAATATCCCGCGGTGGCTTTGGCAGGGATCAGGTATTACCATGGATTTAATCACAGCATACAGGGCCAGGGAAGCAATGGTTCTGATCCAAATTTCAATTTCGTCGACCCGGATCGTTTTACTGCAAATAACTATGAATTCCCGAACCGGAACACCTCATTTTTTGCTGAGAATATTTTTAATCTTACTCCCAAGCTTTCCATAACCCCGGGTTTAAGGTACGAGATAATCAACACCAGAGCAGAGGGCTTTTACTCGACCATCAGTTACGATCTTGCCGGCAATATAATCAGCAATGTCAGAACTAACGAATCACGTTCGAGTCCGCGTCAGTTCCTGATCAGCGGGGTGGGAATCAGTTACAAGCCCACCTATAATCTGAACGTTTATGGTAATCTTTCTCAAAACTACCGGTCAATTACGTTTAGTGATATCCGTACGACCAACCCCTCAGCGACCATAGACCCAAACCTCTCCGACGAAAAAGGCTATTCCCTGGACATCGGGATCCGAAGTGAACAAACATCTTTTTATAGCTTTGATGTAAGTGCATTTTACCTGAATTATAATAACAGGATTGGCGAAGTACAATATTACGATTCAAGTAACCGGGTGCTGCGGCAGCGAACTAATATAGGCCAGGCTGTTATCAGGGGTATCGAATCATATGCAGAAATTGACTTATGGCAGCTTGCCAATCCCGAAGTCGAAAATTTTAACGCGGTAGTCTTTTCTAATCTTGCCCTGATAAAATCGGATTATAGAAAGAGCCAGATTCCCGGAGTAGAAGGCAAAGAAGTGGAATTTGTTCCAGCCGTAAATTTTAAAACGGGGGCGCGCATTGGTTATAAAAATTTGAAAGGCTCATTTCAGTATAGCCATCTTTCCAAGCAGTTTACAGAAGCCACCAATGCAACTGATGGGGGAGTTTCAGCAGTTGTAGGCCTGATACCCGCGTATGATATCATGGACGCCGGTATTTCTTATCAATTCAACCGATTTAAACTGGAAGGGAATATAAATAATCTGGCAAACAGCATCTATTTTACCCGGCGTGCAACAGGATATCCGGGACCTGGAATCTTGCCATCGGATAACCGTACTTTCTATATTACTCTCCAGGTAAAATTGTAATTTTTCGAAATAATACCTGAATAATCTCTAAATGAAACAATTTCAGTTGAATTTCTCTTTCTAATAACGATAAACTATCTTCGGATTTTAGACGGGCATTGATTTCGTTGCTTCGGCTTTTTGATATTAGAGAATTGACGGCAGGATCAGAGCACGTTCTCCATAACCCTTTGTCTGTCAGCGGCGAGGGTTGTATAGTCCATGTTACTATCCATTATTTTAATGAAGGCAAATGATTTTATTAGATAGAAGCTTGTTTGGGGCACCACAGATCCCTTACGAAGAAATTACAAACCTGGAAAAAAATTCGCCCCAACTTATTGTTTACGCAATACCTTTTATGGCCTTTTTTACATTCCTGGAGATTGCTTACTCATGGCATGTAGAAAACAAAAACTATAAACTAAAGGAATCCGTGGGATCTGCCCTGGTCGGATTTGGAAATTTAGGTGTCAATCTGCTTTTTAAAGTGGTTTTGCTGTACGGTGCCGTTTGGATTTACAATATAGTGCCGTGGCGCATTTCTTTAAACTGGTGGACTATCATTCCTTGTTATCTTATTTTCGATTTCTTAAGTTATTGGTCGCATCGCATCTCACATTTTAACCGCTTTTTCTGGGCAACTCATGTGGTCCACCATTCTGCAGAAAATTACAACCTGACTGTTTCTTTCCGATTGAGCTGGATCCAAAACCTAAAAGTCATATTCTTTTTGCCTGTTGCTTTCATTGGTTTTCATCCCATGGTTTTCTTCGTAACCAGTCAAATCGCAGTTTTATTCCAATTCTGGGTGCACACGGAATATATCCGCAAACTTCATCCTGTAATTGAGTACATATTCGCAACGCCTTCAAATCACCGGGTGCATCATGGTTCGCAGGAAAAATACCTGGATAAGAATTTTGCAGCAACCTTTATTTTTTGGGATCGCTTGTTCGGGACTTACGAACCTGAAAATGAAAGGCCTGATTATGGTTTAACCACCAAGATAGGCGATCGCTTAAATCCCATCTTCCTTAATTTCCACGAATTCTCTGATATGATAAAAGATATCAGGAATGCGAAGGGAATAAGAGAAAAGCTATTCTATGCCTTTGCCAGCCCGGCAAAAATCCACGAAAGAAAAACGAGGAAAACATCGTAGAAATTCAAATGATGTTCTTAAAAGCTCAGGCTCCTAAGTAGGGCCCCTATGATATTTATCTGGGCTCTGCTGCAACATTGTTCATTTGGGTTAAGAAAAAGTACCGAATATTCGAATGGATCCATGCCTCACATTCGTGTTATTCTTATCTTTAAAAAGGCAATGGTACTTTTTGATTTTTAGTGTAAATTGAAGGAATATGAAAACCATCCTTGTATTGATTGATTTTTCGCAGAAAGCAGAAAATGCGGCACAGTTTGCTGTTCAGATTGCGGCTAAAGTGAATGCAAAGATTCATCTTTACAACACATTTT
The DNA here is from genome assembly GCF_049655485.1 of Daejeonella sp. Taxonomy (GTDB): domain Bacteria; phylum Bacteroidota; class Bacteroidia; order Sphingobacteriales; family Sphingobacteriaceae; genus Daejeonella. The sequence goes on along the minus strand of NZ_JBASJU010000220.1, from coordinate 11,945 downwards.
CAGCACCTCAGGTATTTCCCTCGGACGCAGGCGTATATCCATTCTTTGAGGATTATTCGCAGGATGAAAAGATATATAATGAAAAACTTCAGGAACTAGCAGACAAATTGAAGAGAAGCTACATCCAGAAGGCCAGCCCGGCGATTAGCTTTAGAAGCAGGCCGGGAAACCTTGCAGGAAATATTAGCGAAATGAAACCATGGCTCATTGTGATGGGTGGCAAGAGTGAATCCTCATCCTTAAGCCACCTGCTTTTCGGCAGTAATAGTTCCGCGGTGATGGACAAGGCATCATGCCCGGTCCTACTAGTACCTGAGCAAGCAATTCCCAAAGTGTTTAAAAGGATCGTTTTTGCTACCGACCTCCAGCCATCAGAGAAAGAATCCTTCTTTTTTCTTGAAAAATTCGGCAACTATTGGGGTGCTAGTATCACTGTACTTCATGTTTCTGAGAAAACACATCTTGAAGATATTTGGGATGAGCGATACGATTATTATAAAAATATCATTTCGGGCAATAACCCTTCTATCAGCTACACTGACGTTCGTGGGAAAAATATTGCCGAAGCAATAAGTAAGTACGCCACACATCAGGATGTTGATATGGTAGCAATAGCACATCAAAAGCGATCTGTTATCGGGCAACTGCTTCACAAAAGCATTGGAAAGGACTTCCTTAATTACCACAAAACACCTGTGCTCATTTTACACAGAAGCTAATAAACTAAGTGTGAGAATTAGAAAATGAGCAAAATCGAAAATGAGCAAAATGGGCTATTTCTCAAATTCTCTCACTTCCTAATTTTTAGAGTCCGCGACTCCATAACCGTCCATGCCGCGTATTATAATATCGCAGATGAAGAGGCATGGAAGCTGTTCTCTAGCCAGGGCAGGCCCGCTTCACCCGTTCTGCTACCAAAACATATCCCAAGAATCGCTTCCGTATCTATACTTTAGGCTCCCAGCCTGGTTCATACTCCCGACTCCAAAACTCCAGCGCCTGTTTATCATTTAAAATATGTCCATTCTTTGGGTTGATCTTTAACGTACGCCCGGTTCGCTGAGCAATATTGCCAAGTTGAACAAGTAGTGTACTTTGATGTCCGCCTACGATGTCAGCATTTAATGCAGTCCCTTTACGAATTCCGTCGAAGAAGTTTTGAATATGAAAAGCGTCAAGCAATTGTGATGGATCAGTAAGATTTGTTGCCTGTACTATAGTATCGTTCTTAACTTCTTTTACCACCTTGTTTTTGAGGTCGTGGATTACGTAACCATTTGATCCGTCCATGTATAATGACCCATTTTCGCCGTAGAATACTACGCCTACTGAAGAGCCTTCAGTTGTTCGGCTATTACAGCTTCTGCCTTCCCAAGTCATCGCGGTCCTATTGTCGAACTCCAGGTTGATAACCTGAGTATCTGGCGTTTCCCAGTCGTCCTGATAGCGGTAGCGACCGCCAGCAGAATTTACACTTGTGGGATATTCTACCCCTAATCCCCACCGGGCAAGATCAACAAAATGGGTGCCGTTATTAAGTGCTTCCCCGGTACCCCAGTGCCAGAACCAATGCCAATTATAATGAATAACATTATCCTTATATGGGAGTCTCGGTGCAGGCCCTTGCCATAGATCGTAATCCAGCCAATCAGGCACCGGGGCTTTCTTCCCTATCCCAATTGAAGCGCGGTTATTGGTATACCAGGTTTTTGCGAAATACGGTCTGCCAATAACACCTGCGTGCAGCTCATTTATGCCAGCAACTATGTTAGGAAAGGAGCGTCGCTGGTTTCCCATCTGTATAACATTCTTATATTTTTTTGCTGCTGCAACCAGAATTTCTCCTTCATTGGGATTATGACTGGCTGGTTTCTCAAGATAAACATGCTTGCCAGCCTGGGATGCCAGGATAGCTGCCGGCGCGTGCCAATGATCGGGGGCAGCGACAACCAGCGCATCTACATCTTTTTTCTCCAATGCCCGTCTGAAATCAGATTCACCTGCAGGGCGTTTTTTTTGATTCTTTTCTACCCGATCAACACATTTATCTATTGCACGTTTATCGACGTCGCAAACGTAAGTCACCTCACAGTTTGGCTGCGACGAAAAGTTCGATGCGAGTGCAAGGCCACGCGAATTCACGCCCATCATTGCAACTCTAATTCGATCATTTGCGCCTATTATACTGCCGTAGCTTTTGGCACTAAAGCCCGGGAGTATTCCTCCGAATGATATAGCTGCGGCACCGGTTAATGCAGTTTTAATAAATTTCCTTCGTGTTTTTTCAGACTCCTTCATAATTACATGTTTGCGATCAAAAAAATTCCTAATTGTTATTAAGCCAGATTGAGATTGACAGATGCCCCGCCTTTCAATTTACTGGCGTCAGCTGCCTCGATAAAAGCACAAATTTCCAATGTTTCTTCTGGCCTTACGGGAACAATCCCTGTATCGAAAAACTTCACGATCTCTAATAATAGAGGGTTATAGCCCTTATATTTCCCTAAAACTACAACATCTTTTTCACCAAAGACCGTGGCTCCGTAATCACTCTTTCCTTTACGTATGCCCCTGAATGTCCCTATGCGGCCATCTTCCCAAACCCCCGTTACAATGTCGGTATCTTCGGTATGAACACGGCTCACGCTTTTACAGCCTGTTCCCATCACAGTAAACAAGGTTTCGACTCCATGTATTCCGTACCAGAAAAGGTCGGGGTGGGTACTTTCAAACGGTGATGGACTATAGGTATTAGCTCCCATTACCCTTCCTATTTTACCATTATGAATATCCGCGATGCCATCTACGTACCGGAGAGACGAACTGGAAAACAGGGGTGAGTTATATTTCTTCGATGCATCAAAAATAGCTTTAGCATCTGCAAAAGATGCTGCGATCGGTTTATCTATAAACATCCTCTTGCCAGCTTTCAGGACCGGCATCGCCTGCTCGAGGTGGACCCGGCCGTCATTGCTCTCAAGCAAAACCACATCCACTTTCTTAAGCAGTTCACTTATCGAACCGACAATTTCCACTCCTAGCTTTTGCAATTCAGCGGTGTATCCGGGTACCCTGTCGGTCGAACTTTTTATATCTTTACTCCCCTGCGGATATGCTGCAACCACCTTATACCCCAGAAACTGAGGCGAGACGTCTGCAGCATTGAGGGTTTTAGTAAATGCGGGCGCGTGGGAAGTATCTAATCCGATAATACCAACCCGCTTGCCGATTAAAGGATTTGTTCCTGCAAATAAAGGACTTAAATTCCCGGACAAGCTTAGTCCGGCGCCTGCTACGGCTGCCATCTTAATGAAATCTCGACGATTACTGTTTACTTTCATATGTTAATACTCTAAAAATAACTTTTATTGACAACAATGTAACTATTTCTTGTTTGTTCTATTTTTTAAGAAAGTACTCAAGAAATAAGAAGGCTTGCATATTTGATTCGACATTGGGAGAATGCTCCGGGCGATTAGTCATTGCTACCCGGTTTTTATATCCTAATAAATTATTTACTGCTATTGAATGATTAAGAGGTCCCCACCGTTTCGGAGGATCCTCAGAACCCCCTGACACCAGAAATGGCCTTGGTGCCATTAAAGCGTGCAATTCGTGAAGGTTGTATCCCTCAGCAATCATTTTTTTATAAGGTCCCCCTTTTACGGGATTTTCCGGGGTAATCAAGCCACGTTTACGCCAAGGTTTTGGATGGAACCCAAGATACCAGGGTTCCCAATAATTGACAGCATCGCGGTCTTCGTCAAAAACTATTCCCGGGTCAGACCATACTGCACAAGCAAACTTCTCGAACAAACAGGAGGCAAACATCGCCCATTTACCGCCAAAGGAATGCCCCATAATCCCGATTTTATTCGAATCCACCTCAGGGAGTTTCGCTAATACATACCACGAATTTGCTGCAGCATATGCAAGCATAGATAAAGGTTGTACTGATACCTTTTCAATAGATGGGTAGTAAATAGAAAAGGTTTGAGCTTTTGATGCTTCTGTGGTACCGATTGAGAGAGTGACAAACCCTCGTTTAGCAAGTTGAATTGCAAAATCGCGCCCTTCCCTTCCTAAACCTATAGCAGTTTCTGGTTCATAGTAAACCGTCAGCACTGCTGGCTTTTTGCCTATTCCATCTGGTATCAGAAGATAACCAATAGTCTTTTCATTGGGTGTCCAGTTGTAACGGACACGATGTTGCGTATAGCCATCCTTTTTATCCGTCTCAAGTATCTCAAGCTTCTGTTCCTTAATTAATGCGGGCCATTTGCCCAGCATATCCGTCCATGTATTAAAAATTTCTTCGCGCCTTTTATTCCATTGTTCGGGCGTGGTTACCTTCTGTCCATTATAGAAGGTTAATGGCGACCGGTAGTGCCCAAACTTGCCCTCGAATTCACTGGGAGGTGAAAAATGCGGAGCTATTTTTCTAAATTTCTCATCGCTCAATGATGAGCTATTTTGACCAAATACGACAGTTGTTAACATCCCCAAGATGAAGATAAGAACCCGTGATTTTGAAAGATAAATCATGCATCGAATAGCTAAAAGTACATCCCTAAGGAAGATCCATGGAAAATACCTATAAGCAGGCAATAATTTGCATAAAATCGTCGGTAGCGTGGTCGGACATTATTACCTCAATCGCTACTGATATTCGGAAATAACATCCTTATAGGTATTCAGGATCCGGTCCCAGGGCTGGAATGACTCATCCTCTTTTACACTGGTTTTCGCATCTCCACTATATTCACTCACCAGCTTGATAGTATATTTTAAGGGAGATACATCTGCTTGCTTTACAATTATCCTCGTCCGGATGGTACTATTTGGAAAATTCTTCAGGTTCCAGCTGGTGCGGATGTAACCGGTTTCTTTGTCAGCGAGTTCAATATTATCAAAATAAGTCATTGTAATCTGGCTTAAAACTTTCCATGCTTCAGCTTCTGGTTTCCCGGTTTCAATGGTAAAATTCACATTTGCCTGATCGCTTTGTATAGAGCTGCCGAATGCTTCATCTACAGGTAAAGTTAAATGTTCAGCGAGAGGCGGAAACAGAACCCCGTCATTGCAGTAATTCATCTTAGAGGTAACAAAGCCTGCCTTCTCGATAATAACCTCAACGCATTGACTAAAAGGTACCCTCACAACATAATCGCCACTGGCCATAATCCTTCCATTCACTTTAATTGACGCGTCAGTTGGTGTAGTTCTTATAGCAACCTGCCGGTCTTTAAGAACGATATTTTCGGTGATCGGCGGCGCTGGCTGCCCGTCCTTAGTACAATACTGCTTTTCAACCGGTACGTATCCTTCCTTGACATACTCAATAGTCACACAGTTTTGCATAGGAATAATCACCTCCGTATTGCCTTCACCCATTTTTTTTCCATTCACAATAACCTGCACATCAGAAGGAACAGTTCGAACAAACATCGCCCTATCGGTGAGGGGGATGAATTCATCAACAGGTGGCACATCCATTCCTTGCCGATTTTGATAAGTCTTAACTTTGGTTGAGAAGCCTGTTTTCTTTACTTCGACATTTACAGTGGCGTCTTTCTTGACTTCCACCCAGGCTGTGCTTGTCCCCTGATCAACACCATTGATAAAAATACGTGAATCATGGGGCTGAGCATTCACCCTAACTAAGCGGTCTTCCAGCACCAAACGGTCCTCCTTAGGTAGATTGCTTGTCTTTGAAATGACATAGGTCTTAGAGATTGGCTTAAATCCTTCCAGTCTGACCACCACTTTAACTGGTTCGTCTTTATCAACTTTTATTACCGCTGTTCCCGTTCCCAGGGCTACTTCAGTATTATCAGCTGAAACTCTATAAATAGTCGCTTGGCTGGGCACGCAGGTGATCGTTATTGCCTTGTCTGCGCGGACATTATTGGCTACTAATAGCAAAACTAAAAACGTAATGAAATTTTTCATAACCACAGAATTTAGATTTTACCTAATTAAATTAACCCTTTAATACAACTTCACCTCCCTTATATAAATATAACTATAAATTTCAATTAAAAATACTTTTAGCGTCTGAAATGCTTTGTTTAAAAATTCGCAACAGGCTGTAATGAAGCTAATTGCATCACGCGACGAGTGTTGGCTTTCAACAATTTCGGTCGTTTTTAATTTAATATCCTTAGTTTCGCGTAAAACCTCGCAAACTGCGGTGAAACAAATATTAATTTGAGAAAATTCTGGCTGTCAACTGAGTCGATTACACGCTTAGTTCCCGTTTAATTTGCCTCTGAAAGAAAGTGTTACGAAGCTGATCGATTCAATCGATAAACACGAAGAATGGGATCGGACAAATAATTTATTTCGAGTTGTTGGATGGTAGTTAGCGCTCCTGAAAAAGGTATAATCGATTATCGAATGAGTTTGAAAGATGGTATATTAGTTGCATGTTACGAATGAAAAACCTGATATGAAAAATAAAGAAGGACTTGAATCAGCATTCTTTTGTGTGCCGGATATTACAGGTTTTACAAAGTTCATGGCCACCACTGATATCGCTTTCTCACGCGAAGTAATTCCTTCTTTGCTTAGGAAGCTTATAGACTGCAATGTCCTTAAACTGAAGATTGGTGAGATAGAAGGCGATGCTATTTTCTTTTACAAAACCGGACGTCTTCCCGCTGTGGGCAGGGTAGCAGCTCAATGCACTGCCCTTTATACTACCTTCTCGGAATTCATACGATCAATCAAAGAAAATGACCCGGAAAACTATGAAAAGTACCTTGCCGATAGTCAATTAGGATTAAAGATTATAATTCATCACGGCCAGATCAGTCTTCATAACATAAAAGGTAGGATTAAACTTCTCGGAACGGACGTCATCATCGCTCACAAGCTTCTTAAAAATAAGATACCTGATTATAATTATATTCTCTTGACCGATAAATACCTGTCCAAGATTAAGGACAGGGATAATCTACAGCAGTGGTTCCATTGGGAAAAACTACGGACAGGAGCCGAGAACTACGAGTTTATGGGTGAAGTTAGTTATCGTTTCATTACACTTGACGAAATGGATCACATGCTCGACACGGAAATTGCTGCTATCTTAAAACCTAGTAAGAAAACAGCATAATCACGACAAACCCAACTGCACAGAACACCATACCAAACATAAATATATTATAAGACCAGCTTAGATAATTGTACTTGCGTACCAATACGCTGCCCAGATAGAAAATATCAACAGTCATGCTGTCGTATAACTCCTCTTTTTGTTCTTTCAGTGCTTTTATCTTTGCGACAAACTCACGAAGTTCGAGCTGAGCGAAATTTCCAAAGAACAGAATACTGCTATCTTTTTTGCTTAGTTCATATTTCTCTTTACTGGTTACATTCGGGCGTGCCGACAAAATAGCAAATACCACTGCAAGTAAACTGGTTAGTAACAAAAAGGCCATAGGGAAAACAAATCGCACACTGCTAAATTCGTTCTGGCTGGAGAATGTAAACCCAGTTCCAAAAAGGGTTATAACTATGGAAATGATAATTGTGTTTATGCTGATCATCATATTTGCTTTATTGTCTGCAATAGACGTCAAGCTAATATGATACGCGTAAACCGAGCGGTATAGGGTTTCTATCCCTCTGCCATCTTTAACAGGTTTTAACTTTGTTGATTCGTCAGCTTTTTTAGCTTTACCCTCAAACTTGTCGATTTTGCTTCGTTGCTTTAGGATATTCTCCTCCTTTTGTCCATTATACTTCAAAACTGCCTCTTCAGTTTTAAACTGAGTGTCAAGCAAAAATTGAAGCTGGACATTAGCCCATTCCTCTTCAGTATAGGTCTTTTGAAGGATACGTTCCCACTCAATACGCAGAAGATCTGCGCGATGGTCAAAGTTTTTACTACCAAGGTTAATGTAATCCGCGTCGTGAAGTATTTCCTGTAGAGAACCATCCGGTACTGTCCTGTATTTAGTGGACATTATTAGGGATTCTATTTCACGGATATCCTCTTCAGAATAATTTCCCTTAAGGTAATCTTTCATGAATTTAACACTCTCCAACTCGTGGTCTTCGTAAGTGGTAATATACCCGGTATCATGAAACAAGGCTGCAAGCAACAATACTTCATAATCACGGCTGGTTAAATTGTATGATTTAGATAGCTTTTTACAAGCTTTTACCGTTTCAGCAGTGTGATTATAATTGTGATAGACATAATCACCCGGCAGCTTATCTTTGAATAAATTGAAAACATACTCTGCGGCATCCTTAACTATCGTATTACTTCTCATATATAAGTTATGTTTAAATCTTATGCTTTATAGTAAAAACTATGCCATCATCCGTTAATTAAGTTATTTGCTAACAGCATTTTGGTATGATTATGGCAACCCAAACATACTGAATTTAACAAAATATGCTTAGAATATCTACACTTTGGGCTTTTATAATGCTCACTTCCTGCAATAGTCCAATGAATGAGGACAAATCCTCTGGTGATTCGGATCAAACTAAAGTAGTATCACCCACAAAGAATAAGATTCATGACCTTCCTGCCGAGTTAAACGAAATATCAGGGATCACCTTTTTGAGCGATTCTGTAGTGGTTGCAATACAGGATGAAGAAGGCATACTATACTACTATAATTTAGCTCAAAATAAAATTATACGCAATCAAACTTTCGCTGGTTCAGGAGATTACGAAGATCTGGTGAGAGCTGGAAACGATATGTATGTCATAACTAGTGGAGGTATGCTGTCGCAGATCAAAAACTTTGCTTCATCTAACCCAGTTTTGACAACTATTGAAACACCTTTCACAGAGAAGAATGATGTAGAAGGAATTGCTTACGACGCTAAAAATCATCGCTTGCTGATAGCTCCGAAAGAACTTGGCTTAGATGAAAATAAAACAACAAAAGAAATATACGGTTTTGACTTAAAAACCATGAAATTTCAGATTGAACCCGTATTTTCGATCCGTCTCGAAGAAATTTCGTCGCAATTTAACGGGAGTGCTCTTGAAGAGAGTTCCAAGAAGTTTTTAAAAGCTATTGGAAATCAAAACATGAACAAGGTATTTCGCTCTTCTGCAATAACTGTCAATGAGAAAACAGGTGAAATTTATGTCCTGTCATCCTTGAACGGGCTTATAATTATTTTGAATTCCGGAGGAGCGTTAACTAAGGTTATCCAGTTTTCTGGCGCGGAGTATAAGCAACCAGAGGGAATCGCTTTTGCCCCGAATGGGAAACTTTACATCTCCAACGAAGGAAGTAAATCAGGCATAGGGAATATAATAGAATTAACACATGAAAATTAGAATTTACGGAGCAGCATTTTTCCTGGTAAGCATGACTATTTTTCAAGCTTGTACAAGTTTGAAGCCTTTTTATGATAAAACTCAATTAAAATGGGAAGCTGCGAATCCTCCGGATAGCTTGAAACTGAAATATTCCGTATGGCTGTTCGGCGACGGGGGCGTTCCCGATAAAGATGCACAGGAGCCAGTGTTAAAGCTTCTGCAATCGCAGATTTTCCATCAAGATACTAATAGGCTGTCTCCTTTATCGGATACTGGAGTGGTGAACAATTCGCATCCCGAAGACGTGGTGATCTTTTTAGGGGATAACATCTACGAAACAGGTATGCCTGAACCTGATGATTCCGATCGCGAAGAGAAAGAACGCCGGATTAATGAACAGATGAATGTTGTTAAAAACTTTAAAGGCCGGAAAATATTTGTTCCGGGCAACCACGATTGGAATGAAGGTAATGCAGGTGGGCTCGCAGCAATCAATCGCCAGGAGCAATATATAGAGCAGTATCTAAACTCCGGCGATGTGCTCATGCCCAGCAATGGCTGTGGCGGCCCGGTCGAAATTCCTTTGAATAATGATTTGGTAATTGTAGCAATCGATTCAGAGTGGTGGTTAACCAAAAACGAAAAGTCAATAGCCCCTGACAATGGTTGTACTGTTTCATCCAGGCTAGAGCTAATCCAGCAGGTTCAGGATATCGTACTGCGTAACCGTGGTAAAAACATCATCATCGCACTACATCATCCCCTGTTCAGCAATGGGCGTCATGGAGGCTATTATACGCTTATAGATTACCTGTTCCCGCTGTCGCTGATACGCGATAACTATTATATACCTCTTCCTATTATTGGCGCCATTTATCCCTTGATGAGACAATATGGTGTTTCGCGCCAGGATCTTTCCAATAAAGACTATCAGCAGCTAAAAAGAGGACTGCTTACGATCCTTGAGGACGAAAAGAATATAGTTATAGCCGCTGGACACGAGCATGCACTTCAGTTTAACAAGTATAAAGATATAAATCACGTACTAAGCGGAGCTGGAGCAAAATCGTCGTCGATGATTAAAGGAAATGAAGCCCTGTTTTCCTATGGAGGTGGTGAAATGCAGGGTTTTGCGAGGTTAAATTATTACGACAATGGCCAGTGCTGGCTGGAATTCTGGGAGGCGGTTGGTGACGGATCAAAGGGGAAACTAGTCTACAGAACCCCGCTCTATGCCATCCCTGCCAAAACGAATGTAAAAACAGAAGAACAAAAGCTAATTAGTTACGCGGATAGCGTCAAGACAATTATTGCTGGAGAAGAATTTAAAGCCGGAGAAACCAAACGCTGGCTATTTGGCGAGCACTATAGGGATACCTGGGCAATTCCAATTAAGGTAAAATACCTCGATCTTAATACCTTCGGTGGCGGTCTAACGCCTATCAAACTCGGCGGCGGGAAGCAGACTACTAGCTTGCAATTACAAGGGAAGGATAAGAACGTATACCAATTCCGTACTGTCGAAAAGAATCCGGCAGCTCTTTTACCAGACGGATTTTTGAAAACATTTGCAGAAGATTTTGTACAGGATCAGATTTCCTCAGCTCACCCATATGGTGCCCTGATAATTCCCGATATGGCAAAAGCAATTGGGATTTACCACACTAATCCCGAATTAGTCTATATGCCTTATTCAACGATATTAGGTCCATATATTCAACAAGTCGGTGGTAAACTCGGGATTATCGAAGCACGTCCAGACGAGGATGTTTCAGATTTTAGCTCCTTCGGTAACGCAAAGAATGCGGTAGGTACGCCAAAGATGTATGAAGAGCTGAGAGATGATAACGATAATGAGGTTGATCAGGAGATGTTCTTAAAAGCCCGCTTATTTGACATGCTGATCGGTGACTGGGACAGACATGAAGATCAGTGGAGATGGGCCGAATTTAAAAAGCAAAAAGGCGTTATATTCCGTCCTATTCCCCGTGACCGGGATCAGGCTTTCACTAAATTCGATGGAGTTATCCCTCGCCTTGTCAGTAATATAATACCGGATATACAATCGTTTGAAACCAAAATTGGAAGTCCGGGAGACTTATCCATTGCAGCCAGAAACCTCGACCGAAACCTTCTTACAAAATTAGCAAAAGAGGATTGGATGCGGATTGTTACGCAATTGCAGGCGGACCTTACCGATCAGATAATAGAAGGGGCTGTGAGAAAAATGCCGCAAGAGGTTTATAAAGAATCCGGACAGGAAATAATTAATAAACTTAAAGCAAGAAGGACGCAGCTTTCGTCCATCGCCGAGGAATATTATCATATCCTGGCAGATGAGGTTACCATTGCTGGGTCTGACAAAAAGGAGTATTTTAAGGTAGAACGCTTTGAAAATACCACGAGGGTAACAGTCCATAAAATTGACTCCAATGAGAATGTCACCAGGCCTCTCTATAACCGTACCTTTGTTAATTCCGATACAGAAGAAATTAATATTTACGCACTGGATGGTCGTGACAGTATCCTTATCGATGGCAACTCTAATAATGCAATAAAAATCCGAGTTGTTGGTGGAGATAAAAAAGACTCGTTCACAGATCTTTCATCGGGAAGAACCTTGTACTATGATCTCGAAAGTGATGATAAT
>NZ_JBASJU010000219.1:0-4008 GCF_049655485.1 Daejeonella sp. | reverse complement strand
GTGGAATTATCGGACTAGCAGAAGAAGCCGGGGCGGATTTTTATTTGCCAAAGCCGGTAGATTTAAAGAAGCTTGAATCAGTTATGAACGATTCGTACCGTATTTTTTTGTCGAACAATCCCGATCAAAACGCTGCAGAGGCGTCCGAATTAGCGTGAAATTCAGCCCCTTGCCCCTGCTCTTCAAGCAAACTTACATAGCATTCTTCATCGGCTGGATACAGCAATGATTATTGTTTATATTGGCAGCCGGGAGGACTTGCCCTGTTAAATTCTTACTGTCGGTAGGATATTTGAGCTGCCTGCAGAATCGAAAGTGAATTGGGTAAAGGCTCGACTTTCTACTTTAAGTTGCCACTCTAGCAAAGGAGCTGTTGCATGGGCACAAAAATCTAAGGCATTTTAACACTTTCTGCCCTTGATTAACGCTTTTTTAAGTTTTTTTTTTACTTTAGCCGACCATCAAAGCCTGTTGAATATGTTTGCCGATCCTGAAAGTTCATTTCAAAACGACTATAACTTTAACATACTTTTTTATGAGAGTCCGCAGCCCATGTGGATTGTCGATAGCCTTACACTCCAGTTTCTGGAGGTAAACAATTCAGCTATAACCACTTATGGCTACTCCAAGAAAGAGTTTTTGAGTATGACCATAAGGGACATCCTCGTGGGCGGAGTCCATAAAGATTTAGATCCTATGGATCTTTCGGGAAATGAAACTTATAATCTGGAATCGCTCCACCAATATAAAAATGGCAATCGCATACATGCAGAAGCCACCGTGTTCCCTTTTATCTTCAACGGGAGTAGAGCAAGATTAAGTTATATCAGAGATATCACCGCGAAGGTAAAAAGAGAGGCTTTACTGAAATACCTTAACTCCGCTGGAGAAGAACTTGCACTCGCTTTAAATACGGATGCTGCCTTACAAAGAATTTCGGAACTCATTGTTCCCAAATTTGCGAACTGGTTCACGATAAACGTATTGAGAGGCGTTGATGTTGACTTGTTATTCGTTCAAAATCCTGACCCTGAATATGTAAGCTGGGCAAAAGAATACAGAGAGCGCAACCCTATAACCATAGATGAGAAGGGTCTTACAGGACATATACTGAGGACCGGCGAATCCTCACTGGTACCCGTGGTAACACAGGAAATGATTGAGCAATCCATTACAGATCCGGAGCATCTGAAGAAGATAATGGCGCTTAACCTTCGCTCGTCAATAGTAGTACCGATGAAGATCAAAAATAAGATCATCGGGACAATCAATTTCATATCGACGGTTGAAAGGAAGGAATACGATGAGATAGATCTGGATTTTGCAAAAGATATGGCCACGCGTATAGCTCTGGCACTTGAAAATGCGAGGCTGTATGAGGAAGCACAGGATGCTTTAGCCCTGGCCGAGGAAGCCGACGCGGAAACTCAGGCGACCAATGAGGAAATAACCGCTATGAACGAAGAACTCAGCGCATCGAATGAGCAACTCGCTTCTGCTTATGACCGGATCCAGGAGAGTGAAGAAACGTTCCGGGCTATGGCGGAAGACACAAATGTGCTGATTGCAGTCGCCGATGAAAGCAGCAACGGGGTATATTTTAATAAAGCCTGGCAGGAAATGACCGGCAAATCAGCTGGCGAACTATTAAAGTTCGGCTGGGCCGAACTTCTTCACCCCGAAGATAAAGAACCGTGGATCGCTAAGTATTTGGCCGCCTTCGAGAAAAAAGAATCCTTAAATGGGGAATTCCGGATTTTAGATAAGAAGGGTGATTACCGGTGGCTGATGGCAAGGGTTCCCGCAAGGTTCAATTCAGATGGCTCTTTTGCAGGATATATCAGTTCATGTATCGATATCACTGACATGAAAAATGATGAAGCGAGGAAAAATGATTTCATCGGAATGGTAAGCCATGAGCTCAAAACGCCACTGACGTCAATGATGGCTATCCTGCAGATAACCAGCAAAAAATTAACGGATAGCCAGGATACCTTACTACCGGGTTTAATAGATAAATCCATTAACCAGGTAAGGAAAATGACCTCCATGATCTCGGGGTTTTTGAATCTTTCCCGCCTGGAATCAGGTAAAATGGATATTATCAAAAGCAAGTTCAACTTTGAAGATTTGATTCAGGAAATTGTCGCCGAGACTGATTTGACCGTTTCAAGTCACCGTATCACGGTGGATGCTTGCGACTCCGTAGAATTAAACGCTGACCGCGAGAAAATCGGAACTGTCATTACGAACCTGATCAGCAATGCGGTGAAGTATTCTCGTTTGGGCACGGAAATCATATTGAACTGTAAGGTGGAAGGCAACCGTGTCTTTTTTAGTGTCAGGGATCAGGGTGTAGGAATAAAGAATGAGGACCAATTGCGCTTATTCGACCGGTATTTTCGTGCGGAATCGACCAGTGCACCTTACATATCTGGCTTTGGTATTGGCCTTTATCTAAGCGCCGAAATAATTGAACGCCATGATGGAAAAATTTGGGTGGAAAGTGAATTCGGAAAGGGCAGCACGTTTTATTTTTCGCTTCCGTTGTCGGTGTCATTGCGAGTGTAACGAAGCAATCTCTTTCTGTCCTTGCGAGCCTGGCGAAGCAATCTCTGGCCTTAGAATAGATTGCTTCGTCGTGCCTCCTCGCAAAGACAACCCGGGAAATCCCTCATTCCCAAATTCTCTAATTTCCTAATTCTCCTAATTCTCAAATTAATATCGTTAATTTTACACAAAAATAAACGGTCTTCCGTTCGGTCGACGCTCAATTAATTGATTTCCATTTAATTAAAAAATAGCTAACCCAATTAAACGATAGCTATGATAGCATTGGAAGATCTAAAATCGCTTTTTTCCGAATCGCCCAATGCTTACCTGGTGCTGCTTCCCGACGCGCCCCGTTATACCATTGCCGCAGCAAATAATACCTTTCTGAAATACACCCACGTGAAGCCAGAAGAGATCGTAGGAAAAGGCATTTTCGAAGCGTTCCCGGGGAGCCCTGAAGGTAATGGTGGAATGTCTAAAGGCATGAAAGCTGTTAAGTCTTCATTAGATCAGGCATTGCTTATAAAGAAACCAAACAGGGGAGTTATTCAGAGATTCGAATTGGAAAATGCGGGAAAATATAAAACTCGTTTCTGGATATTAATGCGAATAATAAACGGGACATAAATGAGCCAAAGATCGAAGGACTTCAGACAAAGATAAATGGCGGAAGTACTCAAAAAAATCTCCGGGATACTACAATTCAGGTATTCGACTTAGAGCCCTACGCCAGTTACTTACTTGAACTAAACACTAATGGTTTTGATAACATCGCATGGGGCCTAAAAAAACATGATTACCAGGTAACCATTGAACCTAATACGATTAAAATCATTGAAGTGCCTGTCAAAGTAAGCGGTGAAGTTTCCGGGATGATTTATGCAAAAAATGATGATCACAAAGGACAGGGAAGAATTCTGATTAATTTTTTTCGAAATGGAAAACCTGCCGGACGCACACTTAGTGAAACCGATGGCTTTTTTAGTTACCTTGGGCTGCCCCCCGGGAATTATACGGCCGAAGTAGATTCTGCACAATTGAGTCAACTGAAAGCTAGTGCAAAGCCTGCCTCATTTAGTTTTAATATAGCACCTCTTTTAGAAGGTGATGTGGTAAGCGAGGTGGAATTTAAACTCCAGGACGCGGATTATATGCGCCCGCCATTAATAGATTTAACTCCTGCACGGACTGCTAATGTAGTAATTACGGGATTGAAGGCAAGTCATATCGTGCCGAAGTTCATTAACTTTCCCGATAATCGCCAAAAATCACGTTCATACAAGCCTGCAAAAACACTTATTTACAACTATTTAATCATTGCTAATGCGTTCGGAGACAAGTCGCAGTCTGCTTTGATTCAAAAGACACTTTCCAACAGGTACGGATACCCGGTAAAAGTAAATCCTTCGGGTAGTCTGTCCTATCAAATTGTTATAGAAGGATTTGAAACAAAAG
>NZ_JBASJU010000218.1:0-3638 GCF_049655485.1 Daejeonella sp. | reverse complement strand
TCTGGCAATAGAGTACCCCTAAGCCAGGTAGCTGCTATATCATTTAAAGATGCTCCTGCCCAGATTTCTCGTGAGGATGGAAAAAGACGTATCTATGTTGGTTTTAATGTTCGCGGACGGGATGTCGAGCGTACTGTCGCAGATATTCAGCAGTTGCTGGACAATAAAATCAAACTGCCATCAGGGTATTATATAACGTACGGTGGACAATTTCAAAACCTTACAGAAGCGAAAAACAGATTATCAATAGCGGTTCCTATCGCACTGCTATTGATCCTTGGCCTTTTATACTTTACGTTCAGGTCCTTTACCCAAATGCTCCTGATCTTCACTGCAGTGCCATTGTCAGCCATAGGTGGTGTGTTAGCATTAATGCTGCGGGGGATGCATTTTAGTATTTCTGCCGGAGTAGGCTTCATTGCTTTATTTGGGGTAGCAGTTCTGAACGGAATTGTGCTGATAGGATATTTCAATCAGCTAAAGGATGAAGGCATGACAGATATCTATCAGCGTGTACTAGAAGGAACAAAGGTTAGATTGAGACCAGTGATTATGACCGCTTCTGTCGCCTCCCTAGGATTTCTTCCTATGGCTCTGTCTAATGGTGCCGGCGCCGAAGTTCAAAAGCCACTGGCAACCGTTGTGATTGGGGGATTAATGACCGCTACTATTCTTACCCTTTTTGTATTACCCTGCTTGTATATATTATTCTCAGGTACGAAAAAGAAAAAACTTATGGTAAATAAATCATTGATTTTGGCGATACTGGCACCAGGATTTGTGCTGCTTGGCAACACAAACGTTCAGGCTCAAAACACTCCCTTGGACCTAAACCGTGCGATATCGATAGCCATTCAAAACAATCAGCAACTCCGTGCCTCTGGTTTGGCGGTGGACCAGGCCCGGGTTCTTCAGCAAACAGCTATGGACCTCTCAAAAACCCAGGTACAATATAGCCAGGAGCCTTATGGCGATGGAGTAGAAAACACGCTTGGAATAAATCAAAGTTTCGCCCTACCGGGTTACTATAAGCGGCAAAAGGAACTCCTGTCAAAACAAACGGGCCTTGCTGAACAATCTCAGTTATATACCAAAGCTGAGATAACCCGCAATGTGCGTCAGGCATATCAACGTGTTTTGATCAGTATGGAAACCCTGAAAACATTAAGGTTCCAGGATAGCATTTACCGCAATTTCATAACCAAGTCTGAAATACGATACCGCACCGGGGAAACCTCCAATCTGGAGTTAATTAATGCAAAAAATAAATTCCAGGAAGTTCAGGCTCTCAAAATAGCAGCTACTACCAATTTGAAAACTAATGAGATCATTTTACAGCAGCTTTTGAATTTGCCAGTTGCACCTTCTTTGGCTATCGGCGATCTTCATTTTGCATTGAATTTGAGTATTGATTCTTCACTAACAGCAAGAAACGCCTTAATCGGTTATCACCAGCAATCCGTTGAAGTAGCTAACGCAAAGATTCAAGCCGAAAGAGCCAAAAACATGCCTGAGTTTACTGCAGGTTACAGCTATCCGTTAAAGGGTATTAGTTATATGCCCGGAGTTCAACTGGGAATAGCATTACCAATCTTTAATAAAGCCGGGCGGGCCCGCATCCAGAGCGAACAGATTGGTGCACAGATTGCTCAGTCAAATCTCCTGACTAACCAGGCATTATTGCAATCTCAATACCAGCAGGAAGTTTTTCAATATCTGAAGTATAAGCAGATAGTGGATTATTATCTGCAGAGTGGATTAAAACTGGCAGATGAGCAGTTACGAATAACTCAGGTTTCTTTTAATCTTGGTGAGATCGGATATATGGAATATATACAAAACCTGACTTCAGCTATAGAAAGTAAACTAACATATCTGCGTTCACTCGAGCAACTAAATCAATCTGCAATTCAATTACAATTTTTTAAAGGAGAATAACCAAATGAAAGCTATAACTTATATAACAATCCTTTCCATTTCTTTGAGTGTTTTTATGAGCTCATGTTCAGAAAAAAAAGTAAGCGAAGAAAGTGCTTCGGTTGAAACCCATGAAGAAGAACATGAGGAAGGTCTGGTACTAACCTCTGAACAACTCAATGCCGTTGGTATACAAATAGGTAGTATTGAACAGCGTAACCTGAGCGAGGTAGTTAAAGCCAGCGGACAACTTGCAGTTCCACCCCAAAACAAAGCCGATATAAATGTGATTTCAGGGGGTATTATTCGAAGAATTAATATTATTGAAGGCCAGTTCGTTAATAAAGGCCAGGCCATCGCTACTATTGAGAATCAGGAATTAATACGTATTCAACAGGATTATTTAGCTGCAAGAAACAATTTTACATTTGTACAGGCAGAATATGATCGCCAAAGTCAGCTTAGGGCCGCTGATGCCGGAACAGGTAAATCATTTCAGCAGGCGCAAGCTAATTTCAATGCAGAAAAAGCCAGGATAACTGCATACGAACGACAGTTACAGCAGCTTGGTGTATCGGCCAAAAGGATCTCCACGGGAAACATTGTTTCACAATTTCCCCTTCTGGCTCCCATCAGTGGCACAGTAGGCAAGATTTTGATTAAAACCGGCTCCTTCGTGCAACCTGGAACTGCCATTACAGATATTACCGATAACTCAAGGTTGCATTCCGACCTGTTAGTTTACGAAAAGGACCTTTCAAAGATAAGTATAGGTCAGAAGGTCAATTATCAGCTAACTAATCAGGAGGGATTTCCAATCAGCGGCGAGATAAACGGGATCAATAAGTCCTTCGAAAATGACAGCAAAGGGGTTACAGTACACGCTACCGTTCAAAATCCTAAAAAAAAGACCCTCATACCGGGCATGTATGTTTCAGCATTGATTAACGTTAGCAGCAATGTTGTTCCTGCAATTCCGGTTACAGGAGTAGTGGGCAGTGCGGGAAAATCGTATATTTTCGTCGTCGAAGAGGAAGATAAGCGTGAGGGCGCAAAAAAAGCCAGTGACCCTGTCCATTTTAGAATGGTCGAAGTTGCTACAGGCCTTTCTGAATTAGGCTACATACAGATCAAACTGTTGGAAGAGTTACCCAAAGATGTTAAAGTAGTCACCAAAGGAGCTTTTTACTTACAATCAAAAGCTGCCGGCGGTAGCGAGGAAGGTCATTAGGGAATTAAGAATGGAGGAAGAGTTTATAATCATCCAACATGGGGAAATTTACAATTACAACATACAGTCAGGCCCTGGCTATAATCAAATAAAGATATGGAAGACAATAAAAATATCCTGCAGGAAGATGAGCCTGCCAAAGTAGTTAAGCTTAATCAGGAGCAAAATCACTCTGAGGAAGATGGCCATAGCCATTCGGCTAATAACCAAGCTGTTGCTGAAGAATCCGGTTGGAAAGCTCACTGGGATCTCCTTCTTTCTCTATCTATATTAGTGGTAATGCTTGTTTTAGAGTATGGATTTGATAAAGTATTCGCCAATACGATAAGTCTTATTATTTATGGAATAGCTTACCTGTTGGCTGGCTGGAAAGTCCTTGACCTCGCTTTCAGGAAACTAAAACGCCTGGATATTTTTAATGAGTTTTTTCTGATGAGTGTCGCTACAATCGGTGCCTTCCTGATCGGAGAGTATAGTGAAGGTGTAGCGG
>NZ_JBASJU010000217.1:0-6807 GCF_049655485.1 Daejeonella sp. | reverse complement strand
GGCTTATTGTTTAGAAATGTGGTCCTGGCCGCGGATGACGAACGCACCATGTTTTCAACTGGTATTGCTGGAAGGTATAAATTCACGAAGCGTTTCGGCATAGTCGCTGATTATTACCTCATTGCCTCCGACTACAGGAAGGACAACCCAAACACCAGTTATTATAGCCCACTTGGCCTCGGGGTTGAAATTGAAACAGGAGGGCATGTTTTCACCATGAACTTCGCCAATGCAAAGGCCATTGCTGAAAACAACTTTCTTCCTAATTCCACATCCTCGTGGTCTAAGGGGCAATATCGTTTTGGATTTACTATTTCCAGAATGTTTACACTTTACAAGGCTAAACCCGAAACATTAAACTAAAACATATGAAAAGAACGGAGTTTTTAAGCACGCTGGGTATTGGAATAGCAGCAGCATGTACCGGATGCCTGGCCGCTTGCGGTAAGGGTGGAGAAGGAGATCCTGGTGGCGGCGGAATAGCGCCTCCTGTGCCACCAGCGGGAATTAATTTTACTCTGGATTTGAATACCGATATCAAATCGGTAGGGGAGTCCAAGACCACAAATGGAGTTATTGTTGTCCGCTTAGCGGCAAGCAACGAAATCGCATCATTTACCGCGGTACAAGTTGCCTGTACCCACGAGGGTACCGCCATTGGCTTTAATGGTGCACAGGGGAATTTCGTGTGCCCTAACCACGGAAGTATATTTACCCCTGCCGGAGTGGTTACGCAGGGGCCGGCAGTCATTAATCTAAAGAAATATACGATTGCAATAGCTTCTAATGTATTGACCGTAACCGGTTAATTTGTTGATTAAAGGTTGGTGCGGCTGCCTGAAAAGTAGCCGTACTTGTTGTCTGAAATCACCGTAACATTTTCCTATACCAAGAATATAGTAACTTTTCTTGCGTTTCCAGTGTATAAGTATATAAGAAATTGAGAATTAGGAGATCTTAATTTAAATGGGACCGAAATATTTTTTGCGATATTAGGCTTAGTTTAAACAATTATTGATACGGTTGTTTTGAGGAAAAAGTATTTAATGAAGGAAGCCGCCTGCATTTGTATAAGTGCAGGTCTGGTTCTAATGACCATATTTTTAGGTGGATTTGATGATCGGGTAAACCCAGAAGATATCAATGCGGATCTAAGTTTAAAAGCGGATGCCCAGCAAACGGCAGTCTTGCTTAACAATACGGCCACCACTATTCCCCTGGTAAATCTCAAGGATAGAAAAATTGCTACTATAAATATCGGATCTTCCCATTCCAGCATTTTCAATACCATGCTGCGAAACTATGCGCATGTTGATGAGCTTGACCTTGTGATGGCTACTTCAACTGCGGTTGAACCTTATACTACTCTTATCATTCAGGTAAATGCTGAATCTCTTGCCTATCAGGAAACGGTTAATTACATACTTGGTCTCCAAAAGAAAAAGGAAGTAATTCTTGTAGGTTACGGAAATACATTCGCTCTCGGCTTATTGGGTTTATTTACGTCCCCAATTATATGGAACCCGGAAAATTCTGTGTTTTCCGCGGACTATTCAGCACAGCTTATTTTCGGAGGTGCAACCGCAAACAATCGTTTAAAAGAGACAGTAAGCCTCAGTTATCCAAAAGGAGCAGGATTTTCAACCGGAAAGATCCGGCTAAGATATTCCAGCCCGGAAGATTTGGGTATCAGCTCCTATGATCTGAATAAAATTGACGGAATTGTTAAGGAAGCAATCGATCAGCATGCTACGCCCAGTGCAGTAGTTATGGTGGTTAAGAACGGCAGTGTAATTTTCAACAGGGCGTATGGTTCGCATACCTATGGCGGTCAGGATCCTACCCATACAGATGATATCTATGACGTGGCATCTGTAACCAAAACAGCTGCCACTACTATGGCTGTAATGCGGCTTTATGAGCAGCAGAAGCTTGATTTAAATGGAAATATCGGAACTTATTTCCCGGAAGCAAAAGACACCAATAAAGAATTTATCCCTTTGAAAGAGGTCATGCTTCACCAGGCCGGGTTCATCAACCTCGACTTTTTCAGCGGTATTAAATCTCAGGACCATAGTACCGATTCCTCATATGCTTATCCTGTAAAAGTTGCTGACAATTATTTTGTTCGCAGGAACTATTACCAGGAAGCTATGCTTCCAAAAATGCTGAATTCACCCATCCGAACGCGTGGGCAGTACGTTTACAGCGATATCAGTATGTACATGATGAAAGAAGTTGTCGAACATCAGTCGGGCACTCCTCTTGACCAGTATGTCCAAAACGAATTTTACACCCCGCTGGGGATGCGTACCGCAGGATTCAATCCCCGCCGCCGTTTTGACCGAGGTCAAATTGTGCCTACAGAGCAGGATAACTATTTCCGCAAAACCCTTTTACAGGGATATGTACACGATCAGGGAGCTGCGCTTGTTAATGGCGTTTCAGGCCATGCAGGTTTATTTGCCAGTGCGAATGATCTCGCCATTTTGAACCAGGTACTGCTGAACGGCGGAAAATATGGAGGCGTTGAATACTTCAAGCCTGAAACAGTTGATCTGTTTACAGCCCGTCAATCAAACGTCAGCCGTCGGGGACTTGGATTTGACAGGGGAGATGGCAACAGATATCCTTCAGCATTATCATCTGTTGGTACATTTGGACACACGGGATATACTGGAACAGCTGTTTGGGTAGACCCAAAGAATGAGCTGATCTACATATTCTTATCGAACCGGGTTTATCCATCGGTTAGCAACAGGTTAAATAGCCTTCGCATCCGTCCAAGGATACAGGATGTTATTTATGAAGCGATTTCCAAAAAGGTCAATTCTGATCAAAGTGCTGGAGAATAATCAACTTATTTCAAAACATTGACACCGATCAATATATAAACCGGACGGATTTCAAATCAGATCAAATGCTCTTGCATATTGAGCCAGTTCAAAATTAGAGATGACATTTAACTTGTTTCGGATATTTCGCTTGTGCGTTTCAGCTGTTAAGCTCGAAATAAACAGTAAGTCGCCTATTTCAGCTGATGTTTCATTATGTGCCATTAATCTCAAGATTTCCTTTTCTCTTTTACTGAGCATAGAGAATTTTCTAAAATTGCTCCGGAGGAAATTGTTATTAATTGTATCATTTCCATGATTCAAATTTTTAAACATGCGGCGGGTTTAACCGCCGCATGGAAGAGTTATTCTACTATTACTGATCCCGCATAAGAGCTGTTGGAAACTACTGCTTCTTCCGAAACCAAATACAGATAAACATGTACTGTTAGTCCCACCCAATCGGATGGCTAGTAATGTCAACTTTACTGGCGCTCCGGGCAACGTCAGGAGGGCCAATTACATACTCATTGCTTTCAGGCTCATAAACCAGTATGGTCATCAAATCGGCTGGAGAGGCGGTTGACCTCAATACATCCGTCGACCAGTTTAGCTTGATCTTACCAGGTTCGGCCAGGACCGTAGTGCCTAAGACGCCCGAGAGCCGACCCTGCGAAAATGCGATTTTCGAGAAATCGATCACCAGCTCTGGATAGATACCAATAATGGCAAAGTCGAGCATGTGTTTCAAAGCCAGATTGTAGCTTGTTGTTCTGCCCTGTTTGATATTGCAGAAACCAATGTCGATTTGTTTCTTCACCGGGAGCAATACATTAATTGCCAGCGCAAATCTGGCCTGCTGCTCAAGCTGTTTCTCGCTCTTAGGTTTATTACTCAGTTTAGGAAGGCCCCGGATGTAATCGATGTCACGCCAGCTGCTCCCTACCACACTTCCGGCCTTGCCGGAGAAGCCACCATTGGCTCCTTTTCTAATTCTTCCCATTTTTTTAAGATTTAAAGGGTTAATAAATAAACAATTATGTACCGGTACATCACAAACATGAGGAGAAAGCGAAACTACGCCAAAATGTGAAACACAATGAACCAAATTGAACCATTTTGAAACATGTGAAACATCTGGATGCTCTATTTTTCCGCGATTTTCTCGGTTAATCTTTTGGCTCTGACTGGTAATCAACCGGGATTTCGCCGCACTTTAGCCGCCCTTCGATTTGTGTTTTTTCGACATTTCTTCGACAAGTGTTCGGCCCCGGCCGAAGCGGAGTCGAAGAACTTCCGAAGACTCGTGGTAAAATTGTCCTTTATGGGCACTAGAAAGGTGGGAGGAATCCCGGTTAATGTCGGGACGAGCCTGGTAGGAATAGGGAAGGAGTGTCGAAATCAACCGAACAGAGCACGCCTCATATTGAGGATACGCACAGTCTACTTCATATAATGATCTTTTATCTTAAAGATCTCAGAAGTGAGGTAGAAAAGCTGCCCACCGAATTTATCGTGTACCAGACGTTTTTTCTTAGTATGGCGATATAAGGTGGTTCGGCTGATACCGAGTAGGTTCCGTACCTTCCATGCGGGTTGCCATAAAGCAGGATCGTATTGTTTAGGTAGGCTCATGGTTCGTGGTTTAGGTGAATGTTTTTGTGGTAGGTCAGTGTGATTGGAAGTATGCTCAGGCTCTGTGGATTGCCCATCACCAAGTATTCCGACAAGCTTTTTCAGGTCGCGGGATATTTCTCTCAGAAGTAAGATGGTTTCTTCGTTTTCCACTTTGGTAAATTACTACTACAAAAATGCAGCAGCACGCACTTAGTTGACGAAGAAAACCTGCCCGATTGTGTTGCATGGCGTGCCCTATGTTCTTGCAAGGAATGCTCATTTTGTGGGCATCTCATGCCCGAATATTGGGCATTTTATCGGTATGGACTCCTGGATACTCAATTGATCCTTTCTTCAATTTTTTAACTTTTAGCTATTTTTTATTTTCCAGCTATTATTTAGATTTATATAAGCTCTTTCATTTTTAAACTTTTTGAATACCGAATGGACAATAATGAGTTTGCGAAAGCCCTGTATAAGTACCGTGCGGCTAACCATTTGTCACAAAAGCAAATGGGAGATATGTTAGGCATGTCCCGTCAGTCGTATGACCGACTTGAAAAAGGTCTTAGAAAGGCAACTTATGAAGAGTTTCGACGGTGTTCGAAAGCAATTGGATGGGACATATCTGCAGAGAACGGTATAGCCAATCCCATTAACGTATCACCTCGAAAATTTCATATTTTCGATCTAAAACGTCGTTTTCTTAATGGCACAATTGACACGGCTGATACCTTGCTCGAAATGGAAGATCTTGCTGAAGCTGTTGATTGTCCGGAATTATTAGATTGGGCTAATCGGGAGCTTGTGGGATACTATGCCAGTGACGGAGTACCTGCATACCGCTCATAGGGGAGAAACGTCGAACTTGATTTCAAAAACGGCAGGGAGAAGATTTTTAACTTTGACGTACCGACTGAAATCATCGACCCCAGTCTGAAATACCCGAATATCTTCGCGCTTGTTGAGGGGCTAGACGGACTTGAAAAAATGTTAGCATTGGGAGATGCAGTAAGCGTGCAGGGTGCCCCCGATTTAAGTGCCCATATTCATTCAATATTACAAGAAACGTACGGGCAGAAACATTGAAGTTAGAGCGGTTTTTTTGGTGACAGGTACCAGAACATTACTTAAGTTACTTTTGGCTGTTCAGGAAATACTGCTGACTTTCCTTTCAGATCTGGAAATACATTTCGGTCGAGAGGCGGACTTTAGGGATCTCCGGGCGGCTACTTATTTGGTTAACGATCTTTTCATCAAAGCAAAGAATAGGACGGGTGATGCTAGCCATCTTGATACGCCATTCAAGCCCTATCCTGTTGAAGAAGTCGTATTGGCTAAAGGCGACTACGATTCGTTTCGAGCCTGGTGTGGAGAACATGATCTCATGGAGCGTGATGAGTTGCTTGATGAGTTTTTATATTTAGTAGAGGAACAGGAAGAGGTTCCGCCTCCTTCGGGTATAATACCACATAAAGTTTATGAATGGGTTAAAAAGGTGGTGGAAGAAAATTCGCGGTTTGGAGAAAAAGGGGAGAAGTTGATCGATGCATTAAAGATTTTCTACGGGGTTTGATGGATCGGAATATGGACACCGCTGATTAGCAAGCCATTGCACTAAAATCATTAAAAAAAATAAAAAAAGCTTGACAGAATTGCTTTTCTGTCTATATTTGCACTCACCAAAACGCGAAAGTAGCTCAGTTGGTAGAGCACGACCTTGCCAAGGTCGGGGTCGCGAGTTCGAATCTCGTCTTTCGCTCCAAATCCCTTCCCTACCAGGAAGGGATTTAAGTTTAAAGGAAAAACAATGCCCCCAAGGCATAATCATCCGCTCGGATGGTGGAACTGGTAGACACGCAGGACTTAAAATCCTGTTCGCCCTAAAGCGAGTGCGGGTTCGATTCCCGCTCCGAGTCCAAAAGACCTTTGGAAACAGAGGGCTTTTGTTATTTACGCCCGTTTCCGTTTAATAGATAGATTTTCAATTAAATCAGCCACTGTGTAGTTTCGGAAAACAGACCTATCATGTTCTTTACTTATATCTTACAGTCTCAAAAAAGCAAAAAATTTTATACCGGCCATACAGAATGCATCGAAAAGAGGCTGTTAAGACACAACGGTGGTAAAGTGACCGCGACCAGAAATAAAGGACCATGGGTCTTAGTTTATTGGGAAAATTTCGAAACCAGATCTGAAGCAAACAGACGCGAGTTTGAAATAAAATCGATGAAAAGTAGATTTTACATTGAAAAATTAGTAGCCTCTGGTAGGACTATTTGACACGTCCCGATTAATTCGAGATTCGCCCTAAAGCGAGTGTCCCGACGAGTCGGGACTTCGAGTACAAAAGCCC
>NZ_JBASJU010000216.1:0-36332 GCF_049655485.1 Daejeonella sp. | reverse complement strand
ATGTTTTTTAGATTATGGACCCTGGCACCAAAAACTTCAACTTCACTCTGCTCTCCAAGGTCGGGATTAGATTTATTCATAAAAAGAATACTCGCTCAATATTTATGCAAAGATGCGATTTTTTCTTCCATCGTTTATTTTCTGAGCGTCAGAAAAACTTAGATATCAACAATATATATTAGGCTGAATTATAGAAACAAAAAAGGACCGTATTTCTGCGGTCCCTTTTTCTTGATGTTAAAAATACCAAGATTACAAGCGCAATTTCTCATCACCCAGCGGCTTTCCCTTCGCGATAGAGAACATAAAAGCTGGCTTCTTTTTAGTGTCAGCTTTTGCAAGTAGTTTGCTCGCCTTACTAGTATAACCGTAGCGTGCTGGATTTTCGATTATTTCCTTCATAGAAATAAGTTTATATACATATGAAGCGGTCTCTCTGTTCAGCTTCATTTTAAAATAATTATCCTGATTCTGTCGGTTGATTTGTCTTCTCAAACCACCTTCACCAATATTATAGGCAGCTGCAGCGAGTGTCCAGCTGTCGAATATGCGGTATAAAGATTTAAGATATTTAGCAGCTGCGACAGTAGATTTTCGAATGTTATTACGCTCATCTACTTCACTATTAACACGTAAGCCAAAGCCACGAGCTGTACCCGGCATGAATTGCCAGTAACCGGTTGCACCTTTCGGCGATACTCCACCTTTCAAGCCACTTTCTACAAGCGGCATGTATTTAAAATCTTCTGGAATGCCATACTTGGCAAGTATTGGTTCGATTACAGGAAACCATTTTGAAGCCTGACTATGAAGTTTTGAAGTCTGAAGCTGGCTATGAGAATGTTCTTTGAGCGCTTTCTTCATTTTAGCTTTAATACGTGAATCCCCGACAGGGATGTTTTCGTCAGCGAAGCTTAAGGAATTGTAGTAATTGTCAGTGGGAATTTTTACTTTTTTTGGCTCTTCGCTTAGATGTATCAGTGTAGCGAATGACGATGAAGCCTTGTAATTAAACATCTTGGCGGACAGTAATATTACTAACATTACTGAACACATTATCAAGTGTTTCTTGATCATTTTTACCTCTCTTTTTAAATTCAAATTCGGTTATTTTCTGCAAAGGTATAAAATATATAGCTAATTATCAAATAGTTATCATTTATCCCTTGTGAAATACCGCTTTTAATATTAATTTTCTTGCTCATATGCCCTCACTATTTTTCCGCCTCTAAGCACACTAATCGCTTATTTTTGCCTATCTTTGTTGTCCTCTTTTAAGAGTTAAAATTTAATCATGCCATTTAAAAATAAAAGGAACGGTCGCGACGACAAATCCGAAAAATCTGACCGGTCGTTTAAATCTGCCCCGGGTTCTGCATCTAAAAGCAAATCTTTCAAATCAGACAGAACTGAAGGTAGTAACAACACTAAGAAGAAATTGTTTGGCGATGATCCTAAGAAGCCTTTCAAAGGTGGATTTAAGAAAACTGATGAGAAATCCGGATCTGGATTTTCAACGGAAAAAAGGAGCCCTAAAAGCTTTAGTAAGTCAGCGGGAAGCAGCGACCGTCCTGAAAGAAAACCATATTCTGATCGTCCTCAGGGAGAGAAGAGACCATATTCAGACAAAAGAGAAGGTGACCGAAAACCATTCGGAGAACGGTCATCAGATAGAAAACCATTCGGAGATAGACCATCAGGTGATAGAAAACCATTCGGGGATAGACCATCCGGCGACAGAAAGCCATTTGGAGATAAGTCATTCGCCGATAGAAAGGCATTTGGTGACAGGTCCCAGACTGAAAGAAAGCCTTATTCCGACCGCAGTGAATCTAAGCCATTTTCAGGACGTGACGGTAAATTCAGCGACAAAAATGCACCCGTAAAGAGATTTAGCGATAAACCTTTCCGGTCGCGTTCAACCGAACCTTCTGAACCAAGTGATCGTCCGCGTTACAGGAGTGATGATAAGAAATGGAGTTCGGAAGAGCGATTCGAGAATAAGAGAAGTAAAAAGCCAGTTGTTGCTAAAGATGACGGGATGATCCGCCTGAACAGGTTTATAGCCAACGCAGGAATCTGTTCGCGCCGTAAGGCTGACGAACTGATAGCTGCCGGTGTGGTATCGGTAAATGGTGAACCTGTAACTGAACTTGGATTTAAAGTAGATCCGGCTAAAGATCAGATCCGTTATAACGGGGAAAGCCTTAAGCGTGAAAAGATGGTTTATGTTCTGTTAAATAAGCCGAAAGATTATATCACTACAACGGACGATCCACAGGAGCGTAAGACGGTGATGAGCCTGGTAGAGAAAGCCTCCAAGGAGCGCATTTATCCTGTCGGAAGGCTCGATCGCAATACAACCGGCCTTTTATTGATGACTAACGATGGCGATCTTGCTGATAAGTTATCTCACCCGAAAAATAATATCACCAAACTTTATAATGTTGAACTGAACAAAAGCCTTTCGCAGGGAGATATGAATAAGATCTCTTTTGGCTTAGAACTGGAGGATGGTGTAATCAAACCTGATCAGGTAAGTTATGTTGCCGGCGGAAGTAAGAAAGAAGTAGGTATTCAAATCCATAGCGGAAAAAACCGGATAGTACGCCGGATTTTTGAAAGCCTGGGTTATGAGGTTGTCAAACTAGACCGCGTGGTATATTCGAATCTAACGAAAAAGGACCTGCCCCGCGGACGGTGGAGATATTTGGAAGAAAAGGAGATTATTCAGTTGAAACACCTGATAAAGTAAGAGCAGGACTTGCCCATGATCCTAACTGATACCCATACCCATTTATACTACGAAGCCGATCCCGAAAAACTTGCGCAACTGATGCAGCGCTGTCTCGACAAGGAGGTTAGTCGCTTATTCCTGCCCAATGTTGATGCGTCCTCTGTTTCTCAGGTATTTAATTTAGTAAAACTATACCCTGAAAATTGTTTTCCCATGCTTGGTTTGCATCCATGCGATGTAAAGTCAGACTTCCAGGAAGAACTGAATACTATCCGGCAAGCGACAACTCAGGGTAAGATTTACGCTATCGGGGAGATTGGTATCGATCTTCACTGGGATAAAACTACACTGTCTTTTCAACAGGATGCTTTCAGACAGCAGATCAGCTGGGCTTTGAATATGGATCTTCCCATCGTTATTCATTGCCGGGAAGCATTCGACGAGATCTTAGAAATCCTGTCAGAAATGAAAAACGACAAACTGAGAGGTATTTTTCATTGCTTCACCGGAACCGCCGAACAAGCCGAACAAGTAATTGAATTGGGTTTTTACCTGGGCATAGGAGGGGTTCTTACCTATAAGAATTCAGGTCTTGATCAAGCTATAGCCAATGTCAGTCTCAATCACATCGTTCTTGAAACAGATTCACCTTACCTAACGCCCGTTCCATTTCGCGGCAAGCCAAATGAAAGCAGCTACCTGGTATACGTCGCGCAAAAACTCGCCGACCTCAAGGAGGTTTCAATTGAAGAAGTAGCCCGTATCACTACGTCTAATTCAAAAACGATATTCGGTATTTAGAATAAGCCCAGGGCTATAGAAACGCCCGTGCCCTGAGACTTTCCACCTGACTGTCTGCTGTCATTGTGAGCGTAGCCTCTCAACTTTCCACTTCCAATTATCTATATTTACCGTTCCCAACCAATTAATAGAATGACTAACGTACTGATTATTTACACGGGCGGAACTATAGGGATGGTTACCGACCCTAAATCCGGAGTGCTTGTACCCTTCAACTTTGATCAGATCACCGATAATGTTCCGGAGCTTAAAAGGCTGGATTACAATTTCAAAGTATATTCATTCGATCCGCTCATTGATTCTTCAAATATGAGCCCCCAAATTTATAAGGAGCTTGTTTCATTAATTCAGAAAAATTATGAAAAATATGACGGCTTTGTCATACTTCATGGTTCTGATACTATGTCGTTTACCGCTTCAGCTTTAAGCTTCATGATTGAGAATCTCGCCAAACCAATCATACTCACCGGCTCTCAGCTGCCCGTCAACGGGATAAGAACAGATGCCAAAGAAAACCTGATCACTGCCCTGGAAATAGCGGCTGCAAGAAAAAGAGGAAAGGCAGTAGTACCGGAAGTTTGTATTTACTTCGATTATAAGTTATTTCGCGGAAACCGCTCCTTTAAATACAATTCAGATAAGTTTGAAGCGTTCAGATCGCCCAACTGTCCGGTACTGGCCGAAGCAGGGGTCCACCTCGAATTCAATAAAAATGATATTTTAAGACCGGGAGACGGCCCGGTTAAATTTCACAAAAAACTGGATAGCGCAATAGGTGTTTTGAAATTATACCCTGGGATTAGCCCTCAGATTGTTAAAGCGGCTTTAAATGCCGACTGCAAAGCAATTATTATGGAAACCTTTGGATCCGGCAATACGTCCACCGAAGACTGGTTCCTCGAACTGCTCAAAGAAGCTATAGCCGATGGCAAGCTCATACTCAACATATCGCAATGCAAGGTTGGTACCGTCGCCCTGGGACGCTATGAAACAAGTCGCCAGCTCCAGGAAATGGGAGTAGTAAGCGGCTTCGATATGACTTTTGAAGCAGCAGTAACCAAGCTTATGTTTCTCCTGGGGAATTTTACAGACAGAAAAAAGATTGCGCAATTGCTGGAAACGAATTTGAGGGGGGAGATGACACTGGCGTAGGTAGGAGCAAGCAACCCCCGATCTTTGCTCTTTGCTCCTTGTTCTTTGTTCCACCTTGCTCCTTGTTCTTTGTTCCACCTTGCTCCTTGTTTTTTATTCCTTTTTTTTTCACTACGTTTATTCTAACCAATCAACGTTCAAAATGCAAACCCCGGATTATATTGTATTTTTCATCTACTTTATTATTGTAAGTGCCTACGGATTGTATGTGTACAACCGTAAGAAGCATGAAGATTCAAAGGATTACTTCCTTGCAAAAGATTCCCTGACCTGGTGGGCAATCGGGGCGTCCTTAATCGCTTCAAATATTTCGGCGGAGCAGTTTATCGGAATGAGTGGGTCGGGGTTTACTATGGGACTTGCAATCGCTGCCTACGAATGGCTCGCTGCAGCAACCCTGATCATAGTCGCGGTTTTCTTCATCCCAATCTACATCAAGAATAAAATCTATACCATGCCTCAGTTCCTGCAAACGAGGTATAATGAAACTGTAGCCATGATCATGGCGGTTTTCTGGCTCTTGCTTTACGTTGTTGTAAACCTGACATCCATATTATTCCTTGGTGCTTTGGCTATCAGCAGCATCTCTGGCCTCGACCTGGGTCTTTGTATGGCAGCACTTGCAGTTTTTGCCATTGTTATTACCCTTGGCGGGATGAATGTAATCGGTTATACCGATGTAATACAGGTGGTATTTTTAATATTGGGTGGATTAGTGACCACTTACCTGGCGCTTGATATGGTGGCGCAGCACTATGGTTCTTCCGGCCCGATCAACGGATTTAATCTGATGACCGATAACTCCGCTGATCACTTCAAGATGATCTTCAATAAAGATGATCCGTATTTTATTGATCTCCCTGGTCTGACTGTTTTGGTTGGAGGTATGTGGATTGTAAACCTGAATTACTGGGGCTGTAACCAATACATCACGCAACGGGCGCTTGGAGCCGACCTGCCGACAGCCAGAAGCGGGCTCCTGTTTGCGGCATTCCTGAAATTGCTGATGCCGGTAATCGTAGTTCTGCCTGGTATCGCAGCATTTGTATTATATAAAGAAGGCGTGTTCCAGAAAGAAATGATGCTGAATGGGGAGGTGGTTGCAGACCGTGCATATCCCGTATTGCTTAATTTGCTGCCAGTAGGCTTGAAGGGTTTATCCTTTGCTGCTCTTACAGCGGCCGTAGTTGCTTCCCTTGCGGGGAAGGCGAATAGCATAGCTACCATCTTTACCCTTGATATTTATAAAAAGAAATTAAACCCGGGCGCCGATGAAAAGAAGCAGGTGCAGGTTGGAAGATGGGTGATCATTATTTCCATGTTAATGGCGGTAGGAATTGCACCGTATTTAGGAATAGATAAAAAGGGCGGATTTCAATTTATCCAGGAATACACCGGATTTGTATCTCCTGGTATTTTTGCAACATTTATACTGGGCTTCTTCTGGAAAAAAGCGACGTCAAATGCGGCTCTGTTCGCGATAATCGGAGGCTTTATCCTGTCGGTACTTTTCAAAGTCTCGCCAAATTATATTAATCTGGAGTTCCTTCATGCTTCAGGCTTTTCGGTCCTTAATGCTGATGGTGTTTACGAAATACCGTTTATTGACCGGATGGGGTTTGTATTCCTTATTTGTGTAATTGCTATGTATCTTATTAGTACATACGATAATCGGAATGGGGTTAAACCAAATGGACTGGAAGTAGATAGCAGCATGTTTAAGACTTCGCCATCTTTTACAGTAGGAGCGCTTATCGTTTTAGGTATTATTGTGGCCATGTATAGCATTTACTGGTAAAGTTTCCAATATTTATAATTGACGATAAGAAGCTCGCACTGAGTTTTTAGCCTGATATGATGATAAGAAAATACAGAAACCTGATAATAGTATCCATGCTGACTGCTGTACTATTCTATGCCTGCCGGTCGGTTCAAAATTCTGCTGCTTCAAATCCGAATCCTGAGCGTGTGTTTAATTCTAAACCATCTCCAGAGTTTTTATCACCTGAAGAAAGTATGAGGAGTTTCAACCTGCCTAAAGGTTATCACATGGAGCTGGTAGCAAGTGAGCCGATGGTTAAAGAGCCTGTGGCTATTACCTGGGACGGAAACGCCAGGATGTATGTAGCGGAAATGCTTACTTATATGCAGGATGCGGATGCAACTGGAGAACGTCTGCCGACCAGCCGGATTGTAATGCTCGAGGATACCAATAATGATGGCAAAATGGACAAACGTTCGGTTTTTATTGAAAACCTGATGCTGCCCAGGATGATGCTTTCCGTTGATAAAGAACTTTTGGTGAATGAAACAAACACGATAACCATCGCTGCATATAAAGATACCGATGGTGATGGCAAGGCCGATCAAAAACGGATTGTTTATGAGAATCCAAAATATTCCGCCAATGACGCGAATATGGAGCATCAGCGTAGTGGCCTGGATTGGAACCTCGATAACTGGATTTACATGACTTATGAGCCTATTCGTTTAAAATTTGCGAATGGAATGCTGAAGGCAGATACGATGATTAACGGAGCGGGGGGACAATGGGGACTGACACATGATAACTACGGAAGATTATACTACTCATCAGCAGGGGGTGAAGTGCCTATCCAGCGATTTCAGATAAATCCGAAATATGGATCTCTGGATTTCAGGGATCAATATGACAGTGAGTTTGCCGCAGTCTGGCCAATCATTTCTACTCCGGATGTACAGGGCGGATTGAAACGATTACGTCCTGATAGCACACTTAATCATTTTACAGCATCCAGCGGGCAGTCTATCTTTCGCGGTAACGCATTGCCTGAAGATCTTGTTGGGGATTATCTGGTTTGCGATCCTGTCGGGCGTTTAATTCGACGGGCTAAAGTCATCAATGAAAAAGGCAAAACCCGGGTACAGAATGCATACTTCCAGCAGGAATTTATTGCATCGTCAGACATGAACTTTCGCCCGGTAAATAGCTATACTGGTCCCGACGGTCACCTCTATATTGTCGATATGCATCGGGGTATAATTCAGCAAGGTAACTGGACCAAGCCAGGATCGTTTTTAAGGAATGTCATCGAAAGGATGGGATTTGCTCAGAATATCGGGCGCGGGCGGATTTATCGTCTTGTTCATGATGGCTATAAGACAGGGACTAAACCCAAAATGCTGGAGGAGTCTCCTGCGCAATTGGTTCGTCATCTCGACCATCCTAACGGCTGGTGGCGCGATAATGCGCAAAAGCAATTAATTGTTCTGGGTGATAAATCTGTCGTACCAATTCTTAAACGTATAGCGCTGGGAGAGCGGGCAAGCTTATCTTCCAGGCCTTCGCACCTCGCAAAAATTCATGCGCTTTGGACCCTGGAGGGTTTGGATGCTATCGATAAGGAGGTAGTGCTTGCAGCTTTGGATGATAGTGATGCTCAGGTAAGGAAAACCGCTGTCTGGATAAGTGAGCCTTTTATAAAAGCGGATGATCAGGATGTAATCAGTAAGCTGGAGAACCTCAATGCCGATCCAAGTTATGATGTAAGCAGTCAGTTATTACTTTCACTTTCGTATAATAAGGGATCGAGAGCTCAGGAGATTAAGAAGACGCTTGTCAGTAAAAATCAGGATAGTGAGATGATTACAGGAATTGTCGGCGCGCTGGAACGTACAGAAAATATCAGGATGTATGGCAGCAGACTTGGAACTCTCGCCATCGCGGATCGTGAAAGGGTAATGAAAGGAGCAATGATTTACAGATCACTTTGCGCCAGTTGTCATGGTGCCGATGCAAAAGGACTTTCAAGCCAGGTGGCACCTCCTTTACTTGGATCTAAAAGACTTGGCGGGGATAAGAGTATTGCAATCCGCATACTTCTTCATGGATTGTCTGGTCCTATTGATGGGAAAAGCTACCCAGGTGATTTAATGCCTGCTATGGGTGGAAACAGTGACGACTGGCTTGCGGAAGTGCTAAGTTATGCCCGGTTCGAGTTTGGAAGGGGTCCCAGGAACGGCCCTTCACCTTTTATTACGCCCATTGAGGTTTCAAAGGTAAGGAGGGAATCCGGCAATCGGGCCCTTGCATGGACGGTTTCGGAACTCGAGAAGTTAGTCCCTTCAACAGTGAATGAATAACTAAGATCGAAATCATACAAGATTTTTAAAAAACTGTTGTACAAACAGTCAAAATGGCTTATCTTACTTTTTATAAAATATTTATCATGAAAAAATCAGCCACACTACTCAGTTTTCTTTTCGTCTTTGTCATGGTATGCCTGGCAGCGGATCTTACAGGTACCTACAAAGGTTCCATCATCTTCCAGGAAAGACCGCTTGAACTAACTTATAAGCTTAAAGCTGAAGGCGAAAAGTTAAGTGGTTTCATTGACACTGAATACGGCGAAGTGCCTTTATTTGATGGAAAAATAAACGGTTCAGATTTCTCTTACAAAATCGACATTGGCAACGGGCCTTTGGAAGCAAAAGGGAAATTTATGGGCGACTCCATAGAGATCACTTCAAATTATGCTGGCACAGAGGTTAAGAATGTCTTTAAAAGGGTCGTGGAATAAACATCGCCACTGCCGGAAAAGAGTTACTAATGTTAATCCTGGCGACATCTTAGTTGTCCAACCCGCTTATCTTCAATATTAAAAGAAGATGAAAAACATCTTTAAAATTTATGGTGTATGTCTTTTGCTAAGCGTCGCTTTGGCGGCAAATGCACAATCGTACCAGCCCGTTAAAGTTCAGGTTGTGCAAGATAAGGAGGGATTTACGTTGCTTAGAGGTGGTAAACCCTATTTTGTTAAGGGAGCCGGGGGGACAAACAGAATGGAAGTCCTTGTACAATCAGGGGGAAATTCGATAAGAACCTGGAATACTAATAACGCTAAGGAAATCCTGGACAAAGCTCATTCACTCGGACTTACAGTCACATTAGGACTAAATGTGGCACGAGAACGGCACGGGTTTAATTATGATGATACCCTTGCTGTTAGAAAACAGCTTGAGAAACTTACGAAGGAAGTTTTAGTACATAAAGATCATCCTGCATTATTAATGTGGGGAATAGGGAATGAGTTAAACCTTAGTGCTAACAACCCGAAAGTTTGGGATGCGGTGAATGATATTTCCCGGATGATACATCGGCTTGACCCAAATCATCTAACAACAACGATGCTGGCTGGTGTCAACAATACTGCAATTTCAGAAATTAATGTAAGGGCCAATGACATTGACTTACTATCCGTACAAACTTATGGAAGCCTTCCTTCAGTTCCAGATCAAATTAGAGAAAATAACTGGACTAAAGCCTATTTGGTAACTGAATGGGGACCTACTGGTCATTGGGAAACTAACATTCTTCCATGGAAAGCCGCTATTGAAGAAACCAGTAGCCAAAAGGCATCGGTATACAAAAGCCGTTATGAATCATCTATTGGAAAGGATAAAAACTGCCTTGGCTCGTATGTATTTCTGTGGGGACAAAAGCAAGAGCGTACCCCTACCTGGTATGGCTTATTTACCGAGGCGGGAGAAGGGTCGGAAGTTTTGGATGTCATGCAATACTTATGGTCTGGGAAATGGCCGGTAAACCGGGCTCCGCACATCCAATCCTTCACACTGGATGGAAAACAATTGCCGGAAGCGATATACCTTTCCAAAAATCAGGATTATAAAGTCGTAGTAGATGTTACTGATCCAAACAAAGACAAGCTGACTTACAGATGGGAGTTACTACCAGAAGCTACTCAGCTGGGGGAGGGCGGTGACCGCGAAGAACGTCCAAAACCAATAACTGGTTTAATCTCGGAAAACAGACCAGGAAGTGTCCTTTTAAGGTCGCCTGAGAAAGCGGGCGGCTATCGTCTGTTCATATATGCATCAGATGGAAAAAACAAAGTAGCAACTGGTAATATCCCCTTTTACGTAAAAGAATAAAAATAAATAATCACTATATTAGATAAAAAAATTGGCGCTCCACCAAATTTTGGTCTTGTAACAAAACAAGTCCGTTTACGTATACCAACAGTTGTCGTTAAGGAATTTATCCTTAGCAACAGTAAGGAGCATGAAGTCAATTTTTCGAATTTTAATTTGTACTCTGCTACTCATTCAAGCTGGGGCTAATGTGCTATATGCACAATGCGGCCCTAATAATATTGAATTTGTAGGTGGAGAGCGGATTTATAATTCGGCTTGTGGAAATGTTTCGTATCAAAACATCGACGGCAGTACACCCACAGGCACCGGTAATTCCTTTATATGGGAAGTCTCTTTCAGTGGTGGCGCCTACACTGTCATAAGAAACAACAGTGGTGTGGCCATAACTTCGGAGGATCTTTCGAAGAGTGAAATCACTAGTTTCATATTAGGGCCCGCCGGAAACGCGGCCGGGGATTATCGGATCAGGCGGTTTGTAACGAATTCAAGCTTAGGATGTTCAAATCCTTCTGCTCCTGTATTCCTTTATTATTCGCAAAGTGCTTCAACGATTAGCGGAGGTTTTATTACCGGCAATTCAGTGTCTTGCTCACCGGCGAGCGGAGATCTCTTGCTGCAGGGGCATACCGGTCCAATACTGAAGTGGGAAATGCAGGATATTAATGGTAATTGGATCCTTGTAGATAATAAGACTAATACCCTTAGTTATTCTAACTTAACAGCATCAACCTGTTACCGTGCTCTTGTTGATAATATTTGCGGAGCTAATTCAACTTTGGGTGTAATTGACGCGGGTGATAAATACTCTACCACTTTTTGTATTACAGTCAACTCAGCTCCGGCCATCACAGCTCAACCTGCAAGCCAAAGTGTTTGTATTGGCTCGTCCGTGACTTTAAGCGTAACTGCAACTAGTTCCACGGCCATGTCGTATCAATGGCGGAAAGATGGGTTTGAAATTAACAATGCCGTTTCATCTAGCTATACGATTGGTTCAGCCAGTAATTCTGATGCGGGCAGTTATGATGTAGTAATAACCAATTCATGTGGAACGGTGACGTCTTCAGCAGCGGTAGTTGTGGTGAACCCCACACCGGTAGCGATCGTCCCTTCCAATGTGGTTGCTTGCCCGGGATCTTTAATCCCTTCTGCCGTTTTCACAAGTTCTCCAGCAGGTGCCACTTTCACATGGGCGAATTCGAACACAGCGATAGGCATAGCGGCCAGCGGTTCCGGGGACCTGCCCGCTTTCACAGCTACTAATACGACGACATCTCCAATAAGCGCAACAATAACCGTTACGCCATTGCTTAATGGCTGTGCCGGTAGCCCGTCGAGTTATACGATAACAGTAAACCCCACAGCGACTGTAACAGTTCCGTCCAATATTGTAGTATGTTCTGGTAATACTGTGTCAGCGACGAATTTTGTGGGCTCCCCCAGTGGAACAACATTTACATGGACAAATTCTAATACAGCAATTGGTTTGGCTGCAAGCGGAACCGGAAACATACCTAGTTTTACCGCTGCCAGTTCGGGTTCAGCTACAATCACCGTTACACCCTCGGTGAATGGTTGTGCAGGTACTCCTTCTACTTATACCATTACCGTTAATCCCCTGCCTATAATAGTCAGTGCTACGAAAACCAACGAAAGTATTTGTGACGCAAATGATGGCTCCATTACAATTGATGCTACGGGGTCTGCGCCATTGGAATACTCAATTGACGGTGGGGCCACGTTTTTTAGTAATGGTGGGATATTCGTGGACTTAGGATCCGGAAGTTATGCGGTGGCTGTCCGTAACGGTGCGGGTTGTATCGTTGCAGGCAATATTTTATCTATTACCAGCCCCGGAGCGCCTGATCCTCCGGCTATAGATCCTTATGCAAATCCAATTTGCGAAGGAACCAGCCTTATCCTGAAGGTAACGAATCCCGATGCGAATGCGACTTATAATTGGACTGGCCCAATGGGTTTTACAGGCACGGGTACGTCAATAGACAGGGGAAGTTCAGACCCGTCTATGTCGGGAAATTACGCTGTTACAGCTACCATAGGTTCCTGCGTCAGTTCTTCAACAATTTTCTCAGTAACAGTTAATAGAAAGCCTGTTGTTGCTAAACCTGCTGATCTAACCTTTTGCGCGGGTAATTCTATACCTGCTGCAGACTTTATTAGCACGCCAGCGGGCGCTACGTACTCCTGGACGAATTCTAACATAAATATCGGACTTGCCGCTGATGGAACCGGACCAATACCAACTTTTATTGCTACTAATACTACGACCAGTCCCATCACAGCCACTATTTGGATCACGCCTACTTTAAATAATTGTGTAGGTGAAATGGTAAGCTACACAATCACAATAAATCCTACCCCAGTCATCGATGCAAAATCAGATCTGGTATTTTGTCATGGATCAACGATTCCTGTACAAACTTTTTCAAGCAACGTCAGCGGCACAACCTTTGCCTGGACAGTCACTGCGCTCGGTGCAACTTTTAGTGGCACGGGCTCTATTCCTGAATTTACCGCGATAAACAATGGAACAACTCCTATAACAGGAACCGTGACGGTCACGGCTTTAAACAACGGTTGCAGCAGTCAACCGATGAGCTACGAAATTAAAGTAAATCCTTTACCAAGAATTACCAATGCCCCTCTTAACCAGACTACTTGTTCAGGTATCAGTACAACAGAAGTAGTCCTGACCTCCGATGTTTTCGGAGCTGATTTCTCCTGGACGGCAGTTGCTTCGTCAGGAGATATTACTGGATTCACACCCAATGGTGCGGGAAATATTCCCGCACAGGTTATCACTAACTCCGGTACAGTAGAAGGAAGAGTCACTTTTACTGTAACTGCAACCGCGAACGGCTGTTCAGGTCCTCCGACTTCATACGTCATACGTGTAGATCCGATTCCAAAACTCCTTAGTACTATTAATCTCAGTCAGACTATTTGCTCAGGGAGTTCCAGTACTGCAGTAAATTTGAGTTCCGAAGTGACCGGGACTACATTTAACTGGACAACAACCGTATCCGGCCAGATCACTGGTTTTCAAAGCACCGGATCAGGTCAAACTCAGCTTCCATCGCAAACCCTTTTTAATTTGGGGACTAGCCAGGGCTCAGTAACTTATACTATAGTTCCCTTTGCTGACGGCTGTCCAGGTCCGCCGAGTGTGTATACCATTTATGTGAATCCCCTGCCTACAGCAACAATCAGCGGGAATGCGACGGTTTGTTTTGGAGCTGATGCCACGCTAAATGTTGCATTGACAGGAACAGCTCCCTGGACAATAAGCTATTCCGATGGAACCGGCATTTTTACTATTTCCGGAATCACCACAAATTCCTATAATTTCCAGGTAAGTGCCACAACTACAAAAACGTATACTATTCAAAGTGTTTCGGATGCCTTTTGTGCGAATTCCGGAACGGGTACCGCAACAATCACTCAGCCAACTGCTCCAATTAGTGCAACTTCGAGTGCAACTAATGTGACGTGTTTCGGAGCGGCAAATGGTTCGATAACTTTCACAGCGATATTAGGAGGTTCAGGAGCATATGGGTATAGTATCGACGGTGGAGCTACCTGGCAAACTAATCCCACTTTTGCTGGTTTAGCGCCGGGAAGCTATAACCTGCAGATCAGAGATGCGGCAAATACAAACTGCGTCTTTATTTTCAATGATGCGGTTTCAATTACGCAGCCATTAGCTCCGCTAGCAGCCGCATTTGCCAACCCAGTTAATATATTGTGTTTTGGTGAGAGCACTGGTTCAGCCAGCGTTTTAGTTTCTGGAGGGACCGCTCCGTATACCTACTTATGGAGCAATGGAGTCACTACGGCAGAAATAACAAATGTTCCTGCCGGTACATATAGTGTAAATGTATCTGACGCGAATGGTTGTAGCTTGGGTTCGGCTATGTCTGTTACCATCACGCAACCCGCCTTTGCACTTAATGCCTCCGCTATTTCTACAAACGTAACTTGCTCTGGCGGGAACGACGGTAGCATTACGATCACCAATTCGATCGGTGGATCTGGTAGTTACGAATACAGCATTAATGGCGGGGCAAGCTGGCAAACCGGAACAGTTTTTAGCAATTTGGCTGCAGCGGCGTATAACATTCGCATCCGCGACGCATCTGCCCAGTCTTGTATTTATATTGTAGATACCTCTTTCAATATTGCTCAGCCGGCGCCGCTCAACGCAGTTGCTGCTGCAACAGACATCACTTGTTTTGGATCATCAGATGGAACTATAACCTTTTCAAATATGAGTGGCGGTTCAGGAAGCTATCAGTATAGTATTGATAATGGGATCAACTGGCAAAACTCCATGAACTTTACTGGTTTGAAGGCTGGAATGTACTGTTTACAGGTGAGGGATGCGGTAAATCCTTCCTGTGTATTTATTGTAAGCTCGTGTTTAGTGCTTAAACAGCCCGTTGTGATTAGCGGCATAGTAGAGATTAAAAATGTCACTTGTAAGGGTAGTGCAGATGGTATCCTAACTGTAACCAATACTGCAGGTGGCTATGGTACTTATGAATACAGTAAAGACGGTGGTTTAACATGGCAAGTTTCACCAATCTTTGTAAACGTTGCACCCGGTGTTTATAGAGTTCAGGTCCGTGACAAGGGAAACCCCACTTGCGTGCAAACTTTGAACCCAAATGCGGTGGTTAGAGAGGCTGCTGAGCCACTGGTGGCGAGCATCAGCAGCTTAGAGAATGTAAATTGTTTTGGATCGGCCACAGGTTCAGTTTCCCTGTTTGTTAGAGGAGGGATGGCACCTTACACTTACGTGTGGACTAATGGTAAAACAACAAAGGACCTGAAAGATGTGCCCGCTGGTGTCTACACCGTTACCATAACTGATTCTTATAATTGCGTTAGTACACAAGCCGTCACGATAAGCCAGCCAGCGGCACCACTCGAAATCAGTTTTACAAAAAATGAAGTAAGTTGTTTTGGATCTGATAATGGAGTGATCCGTCTGACTGTAACAGGTGGAAATGCTCCATATAGTTATCGATGGAGCAATGGGCGTACAAGCAAAGACCTTACGAACCTGGCGGTTGGAACTTATACCATTTCAATAACGGATGCCAAAGGCTGTACCCTGTCGCAAGCGATAGATATTAGTCAGCCAGCGCTTGCCCTGGCAGCAAATGTGGTAAAATCTAACGTGACTTGTTTTGGAGCAAGTGACGGCTCAATAACGTTAACCATGAGAGGCGGGACGGCGCCGTACAGTTATGCGTGGGCCGGCGGTCAAAAAACTTCAAGCATCACAGGACTGGCCCCCGGAAGCTACAGTGTAACGATAGCCGACGCCGCTGGCTGCGTGGTTCGCCAGACAGTAAGCATAATTCAATCATCCACACCACTCAAGATGTCGTTAGCAATAAAAAACACGATATGCAGGACTTCAAGCGACGGCGAAATTACGGCATCAATCACGGGCGGAACGGCACCTTATACTATTCTTTATGATGGCCGGTCGCAGGCTTCCAATGTCATAACAGGGTTGAGCGCAGGGAATTATCAAATCACCGTCAGAGATGCAATGGGGTGCTCTTTCATAGCAAACGGGCTGGTTGGGGCAGGCATTTGTCCGCCTATGGCTGTCGATGATAGTTTTAAGATATATGAAGGTGAAACCGCTTCAGGGACGACCGCATTAAATGATTACGACAGGGAAAATGAGAAATTGACTTTCAGTCTGTCAGGACAGCCGAAAAACGGAACAATTACGTTTAACGATGATGGGAGTTTTAAATATTCGCCAAATGCGGGCTTTCTGGGTACTGAAACTATGCCCTATAAAATCTGTAATACCTCGGGAGTGTGCAGTTCAGCGTCCCTGATCATCAGGGTTGCCACTTTTTCAACTGTAAATTTAACCCCGGGTTTGTCGAATGTGAGAGAAGGGAAGAAGGTGTCGGTTACTGCCTTTCTTGAAAAACCTTTTACTGAAGATGTAATTATCAAGCTTGGGTACTCCGGAAAGGCTATAAAGGACCGGGATTATGTTCTTTTGGATCAATTTATTCAGATAATGATCCCGAAAGGCCAGCTTACCACCACTCAGAAAATCACTATTGCTGCATTAACGGATGATATGGAAGAAGGTGACGAGAATCTCACGATTACGATCTTGTCGACATCGGACCCTGATGTGAAGATCGGCACTCCTGCAAATGTCACTATCGTGGATGTGTACCCGCCAGAACCGATTGAAATCGA
Organism: Daejeonella sp.; assembly: GCF_049655485.1. Classification (GTDB taxonomy): domain Bacteria; phylum Bacteroidota; class Bacteroidia; order Sphingobacteriales; family Sphingobacteriaceae; genus Daejeonella. The sequence continues at coordinate 19,444 of NZ_JBASJU010000216.1, read as the reverse complement.
AAAAAAGGAAGCTCCAATTAACCCTGATATAGCCATTGACCCGCTATTATCACCAAACGGTGATGGGCAGGGCAATGACGTGTTTAATATTGTAAACATTGTTTCATTTCCTGATAATGAAGTTCTCATCTTTAACCGCTGGGGTAACGAAGTGTTTAGGATGAAAGGTTATAATGAAAGTGATAGAGTGTTTAAAGGTTATGCCAATACCGGCATGCTTACCAATACCAATACTCCTTTAGCTGATGGTGTTTACTATTATCTTATAACAACGAGGAAGACTGTTAGTGGGACTAAGGTGGAAGCACTTAATAAAGGCTTTATCATCCTGAAACGCTAATCATATTAAATAAAAAAAGGCTATTGTGAATCACAATAGCCTTTTTACGTTGTTGAGAGAATAATTTTGAAATGATGTCTTATAAATCGATATTAATATTTATTCCGTCCGTGCGTTGTCTGCTCACAGCAAGTTGATTTTCCAATGAGTTAACATTGTTTTGCAAGTCAAGGATTAAAGCTTCCTTGCGTTGGATTTCCTGCGCACTTAATGTAGGACGTTGTGTCTGAAAGCTGCTTTTGATGCCCAGCAATTTATCAGCCGCAAATCTAAGCAGCGACTCACTGTACGACATGGTTTCCCAGGTGTTCTCATAATTGTTATAAACGTTTTCCCTGGTCCTGATATAATTATCAGACCAGCGATCAGAATAATTAGTAGTACAATTACCCACCTGATCTCCGTGATTCATGTGCGCTTTTAAAGCGTTTTCAGAAACACTGATGTTTACCGGAAATTCATTATCGCCCGTATTATGGCAAATAGTTACTTTCTTATGATCTTTCGGACGTTTACGGCTTGAGTAGTTTTCAAATCCCCAGTTGATGTTTTCATCTCTATCCCATTTAATGGCTTCCTTACGGGATTTGCCATTAGATTTATCTTTTCCTTTGTCATTCTTATTGCCGCCTTTGTTATCATCAGAACCTACGCGGTAGTCATCATTCCCCTTATTCTTGTTCTTATCATTTCCCTGCCCGTTCTTATTGTTTCCCTGGTTGTTATCTTCATAACGTCCCTTATTAGCTTCGCCACGATCATCATCAGAACGTTTGCCCTGATCATTATTATTACCACGGGATGAATTACCTGACTTATTATTGTCATTTCCGCGCTGGCCCTGGCTTTCTTTGCCCTGAGAATTTTCATTCTTATTTCCTTTTTCCCTCTGTGGCGGGACACCGTTGAATGCTATTGCCACAAGAAATACTAATGGCAGGATACTAATTTTTAATACGTTGCTTTTCATGTGCTTATTTTGAAGTGTTAAATTCTTTATCAACTTTCTCTAGGGAAGCTTCAACTTTTTGAGCTTCTTCTTCCAATTCTTTATTAGTTTTTTCGAGTTCCTGCGATACTGAATCCATCGCGGTTACATCTTCTTTGTTCTCGCTTGACGTTGTGCTTGAGGTGCAGCTTGTCGCGAAACCCATGATGCCTAAAATGGCTACATAAGAGTACAGTTTTAAAAGTTTCATGATTTTTTTATGGTTTAGTTTATAGTTAATAATGAGCATTATACGTGCCAAATATGCTTTAAAGGAGTAAGAAAGGAAAGGGGGCAAGGTTTTTGGGCAATGGCGGTACATTAACTTAAAACATAAAAGAATGAAAAAACTATTGAGTGTCGCATTTTTAGGTCTAATTATAGGTCTGAGTGCATGTAACAAAAACGACAGTGGATCGGAAATGACCAAAGTCAGCGTCAGACTAACTGATGGACCGGGTGCCTATGATGCCCTTTATCTTAGTATTAAAGAAGTAAGGATCCTTTCCTCGGAAGGCGAATCAACCCTTGCCGTTGATTCAAAACCCTTTGACGTTTTAAGATTTCGTTTAGGAAAAGATACACTGATTGCCTCCCAGGATCTTCCTGCCGGACGTTTACAGGAAGTAAGACTGGTATTAAATGATACAGGAAATCGTGTTGTTATTAATGGAACAAGCTATCCACTGACTACTCCAAGCGGACAAAGTTCAGGAGTGAAGCTTAAAGTGAATGAAACGCTTGAAGCAGGTGTAGCCTATACGATGTTGCTGGATTTTGATGCTGCGAAATCAATCGTGCAAACAGGAAACGGTAAGTATATATTGAAACCTGTTATTCGCGCTATCCCGAATGCGGTTTCCGGATCGATTAGCGGGATGATAAGCCCGGCTGCTTCCAGTCCTAAAATTTATGCAATAGCTGGTACGGATACTTTGGGAACTATCTCAGATGCAAGCGGTAAATTCTGGTTCCCGGGTGTAACTGCTGGTACTTATAAAGTGGAGATTATACCGGTTAGCCCTTATTTGCCTAAAACTATAAGTGATGTAATTGTCGTTACAGGATCTACGAAAGATCTGGGAACCATTGTTATCAACTAAGTAAATAACAAAATTAAATAAATAGCGCTCTCAATTTGAAAAGGGAGAAGATGAAAATCTTCTCCCTTTTTTATTTCTAAGTACTCCTTAAAACTTCCACTAAAAAAGGCATAGCCCTTTTCCCATTTTTATCCAGAGATCATTTGTTACCTCTGGGATCATATAACATTAGTTTTAATAGCTCATCACGAACCTTTGTGAAATCGTTCACATAGGCATAGGCATGGTTTTTCTCTGATGAAGTTTCCCACCAAATAACACGAGCAGAATTAACCTGAATCTTTCCCCTGACAGAAGTGTCAAAATAAGCCCTTGATGCAGGTCTGCACGCATATAATACTCTTAGTTGATCCCAGGTCGGGCGGTTTTGTGCAGTGCCTTTATAATAGGATTCGTATGATTTCCTGATAATATGGTCATCGCTGGCCGTAGAAAGTGCGGATCCCAATTCGAGCTTGGATCCGCTTCCTCCTGCAAAAACGGTTGGAAAGTCCGCGGGAAGGAGATTTAATTCATTGCTTGCTGACTTCAAATCCATATAGTAATTAAAACCCGCCTGTCCATTAGGCAGGCCCCCATTACCGTTTCCCCCGGCGGCATAAAATTTAACCTTCTTGCGCACCAACTCTACGCCGGTTAGATTACTGTGGTGATCTGGTGCTGAATTAAGAAGATTGCTGATATTCGTGGAAGGACCTACAGTAATAATTGTGACGCTATTATCTGGTTGCGCGGCAAGTGTTTTCCGGTAAAGGTCAACAACTTCCGGCGCATTGTATTTTGTTAAATTAGCAGGATACTTGTCGACCACATTTTTCATGAAATAATCTGCTGAATAAGATGCGGTCCCTTTTATCGTACCAACAGGCAGGTCAGGACGGCCGTACCAGGTATTTACTGCATCTACAAAGGGTACCGCTAAATCGTGTCCTATGGATACGCCCATAGCGAGAATTTTGATTTCTCCCCGGTCAGCCAGAGCATGAAGTACAGCCAATGCGCCAGCGTCATCAACGTCGCCTCCGGGATCAGTGTCGAATATTACTTGTTGCTGAACATCATTGCCAGGGATATTAAGCGAAGAAATTGTAGGGCCTGTAGCGGCCAGGCTTCTGCCTTTTTTGCACTGGATAAATAAAAAAGACAAAACAACCAGTATCGACAGAAGTCCTTTGCTACAAATGCACGTTTTCCACATATCTCAGGATCAGGATTAAATAGTAAAGATACTTAGAGCAAGGGGAAATGTCCAATTATATTAATTCTTAATCCCTTGGATCATACTGCATTAATTTTGCAAGCTCGTCCCGTATCTGCGTGAAATTGTTTACGTAAGCATAGGCATGATTTTTCTCCCAGGAACTTGTATATGAAATTATACGGCTTGAGTTAACCTGAATTTTCCCGCGGGCAGAAGTGTTAAAGTAAGCCCGTGATGCTGGCCGGCAAGCATATAGAACCCTTAACTGATCCCACGTGGCGCGGTCTTTTGCGGTGCCGTAAAAATACGATTCATATGATTTCCGGATAATGTGATCCCAGCGAGTATTATTAAGACCGGAGCCCATTTCAAGCTTTGAACCACTACCACCAGCGAAGACAGTTGGAAAATCTGAAGGAAGGAGATTTAGCTCATTACTTGCTGAATTAAGATCCATGTAATAATTGAAGCCCGCCTGTCCATAAGGAAGCCCGCCATTCCCATTACCTCCGGCTGCATAGAATTTTACTTTTTTACGTACCAATTCCACTCCGTTCAGGCTACTGTGATGATCGGGTCCGGAACTCAACAATTTGCTGATATTGGTAGAAGGGCCGACAGCGATAAGTGTGACACTTTTATCGGGTTGTGCTGCAAGTACCTTTCTGTAAAGATCAACCACCTCCGGCGCATTGTACTGTGTTGCATTACTTGGGTAGCGGTCGGTAATATTTTTCATGTAATAGTCTGCCGAATAAGATGCACCACTTTTGATAGCGCCAATTGGAAGATCCGGACGGCCATACCAGGTATTCACCGCATCTACAAAAGGTACGGCATTTTCATGCCCTATAGATACCCCCATAGCAAGAATTTTTATTTCGCCCCGATCAGCTAACGCATGAAGAACGGCTAAGGCTCCTGCATCATCAACGTCGCCTCCGGGATCCGTGTCGAATATGACATTTTCCTGGATGCCAGTTGGCGAACTTATAGTTTGTGTTGGTGTGGTGCTTGGTGCAGTCCACGTTGTTGTGGTGCTTGTGGTGCTTGCCGGGCTGGATCCATCGGTCGTATAGGAATATTTCCTTCCGTTGTAGCGCGGGTCGGTATTATCCGAAGCAGAGAAATACAGATTATTGCCAAAATGACTAAATCGACCCTTGCCATAGCTTGCAACATCATGATGTGCTGAGTGTGCAGGACCAAGTTCTCTATCATTTTCGAAAACTTTCAAGGTGGAAGTTGTCGTCCATTTTGTATCGCCGCCAACTCCGAACCACTCGGTAATCAGAAAGGCATTCCCGGAATTTAGTGTAACGTTCGATAAATTGATTGTCTTCGCAGTTGAAGATGTCGTTGTGCTGCTGGTCGTGGTAGTGCTTGCAACGTCCGTAATAGTATATGTATATTTCCTTCCGTTATAGCGTGGGTCCGAATTATCTGAAGCTGTGAAATATAGATCATTCCCCCAATGACTAAATTTCCCTTTTCCAATAGTCCGAACATCCTGGTGTGACGAGTGAGCAGGGCCCAGTGCCACCCCATTCTCATAAACTTTCAAAGTTGAAGATGTGGACCACAGGTTGTCTCCCCCAACACCAAACCAGTCGGTTACCATGTAGGCATACCCGGAATTATAATTTACCTTTGAAAGATCTATATTTTTTACACCTGATGTGCTTGACCAGGTGGTCATTTCCAGATCGTCTTTAACACTTAATGGAGAAACGGTTTCTTCCTTTTGGCATCTGCTGAATAATAGCGATGACGCGATCAGCATCGACAGAAGTCCCTTGCTGCTAAGGAGCATTTTTTTCATATTCTCAAAGTAAAAGTTTAACAGACTTTAATACGACGGATCCGAACTATTGTTGTGCGTAAAAAACTTGTATAGCTACAAGAATTTTTTAAGGAGGAATGCATTTTGCTAACACACACACAATAACTTAGACGAAACAATTTCATGAGTAACAATAAATTATAATAAAGCGAAAAACACTTGCATTAGTTAGAGATAAATAGAGCTTTTTGTTTTTAGATTTAGTTATGGCGTAAATCGTTCGGGTTTTAATAATTAATTAAAACTTTTTTAAATTTTTACTGTAACAGATGGATTTTCAGGACCGGTAAAACCTAAGAAGCGTAGAGTTGTGTCATGATACTGTCATGCAGATGTCAGTTTTTGTTCATCAACTTCGTAAGTTTTTCATAAATTGAATTTATGGATGATATTTTATTTTGTGCGGTAAGCTTTAGGACTGATCTATCAACCTCATAACCAATTCAGATCGCCCGTGACCAGGAAAAATTTAATCGCGTTACAAATCAGTAAATATTTTAAAGATGGAGTTCAATGGAACATCAGAGTATGAAAATTACAATTAAGATTATCGTGTTATGCAGTCTTTCATTAGCTATCGCGGAGGCGGCAGCCCAAAAAAGACCAATTAGTAAGCCTAATGTAATCGTCATCTTAGCAGATGATATGGGATATGGCGATATTTCCGCAAATAATCCATCCGCACGCACAAAAACGCCGAATATCGACAAGATGGCGCAAAAAAGTGTGGTATTTACCGATGCTCATTCAGGCGGGGCAGTATGCATACCCTCTCGATATGGGCTGCTCACGGGTCGGTATTATTTTCGTCTTCCGGAGCGAAAAGATTTTTTAGGGTATCTGCCACCGCTTATTGAACCCGGCAGAGAAACCATTGGTTCCCTGATGCAAAAGGCAGGATATACCACTGCTGCTATAGGTAAGTGGCACCTGGGCCTCAATTGGCAATTAAAAGATAAGAGCAAACCTCAGATTTCCTTGCAGAGTGATAAGACCGTAACCAATACCGATTTTAGCAAGGATGTAAGTGGTGGCCCCAACTCCCTTGGTTTTAATTACTCTTATATATTACCCGCTTCTTTAGATATGCCTCCGTATGTTTTTGTAAAAAACAATCGGGTTGTTGATCCGAATGTAATTCTAACTGCTGATGCTTATAAAAGAACCTTGCCGGGAACAGAGTTTGTATGGGACAGAAAACATACTACCCAGGACGACGTCTACTGGGAGCGCGGTGTGTGGTGGCGGAATGGCGAGATGTCTAAAACATTTGATATGGAAAATTCAATGGACAGCCTGGTCGACAAGGGGTTGTCCTTTATTGAAGAACAAACTATAGGCAATCCTGAGAAGCCATTTATGCTCTACCTCGCATTAACCGGCCCGCATACACCGTGGCTGGCAAATAAGGAGTTTAAAGGCAAAAGCAGCATAGGAGCGTATGGCGATTTTGTTGCACAAGTAGATAGCTATGTTGCACAGGTGAATGCCAGGTTAAAAGAGCTGAAGATTGATGACAATACAATAGTTATTTTTACAAGCGACAATGGTGCCCCCTGGGGAGAGGAAGATATACAGGCTTATTCGCACCGAAGTAATTACCCAAAAAGGGGGCAAAAGGGTGACATTTATGAAGGTGGCCATCACATTCCTTTAATTGTCCAATGGCCAGGTGAAATAAAGGAGAAGTTTGAGTATACACAAACGGTTAGCTTGGTTGATTTTATGGCAACTTTTTCTGAATTGACCGGCCAGGCAATCAAAGAGAAGAACGGGGAGGACAGCTTTAGCTTTTATGATGTAATAAAAAATCGATCTCGTACACCAGTAAGAGATCAGGTTATTTATATATCGTCGCGAAATTTGCATGCGATAAAAACAGATGAATGGAAATATATTGACGGGCTTGGCTCCGGCGGTTTTACAGAACCTGGCAGAATAAAACCCGTTAACGGGGGCCCGCTTGGTCAGTTATATAATTTAAAGTCTGATCCGCTGGAACAGAACAACCTATATATGGAATATCCCCCGAAGGTCAAAGAATTAAAGGCTTTACTTGATAAGTTAAAAACACAGGGCTATAGTAAGGTAGTGAATAGATAAATTTTTAAATGAAGTGATGGGGGGGTGAATATTTGATGGTCCAGGCCCCCCTTATCCTATTTCACAATCTTCACTACCAGCTGGGAGGTGAAAGAACTATTGTATCCATATAACATAACATGGTACACACCGGATGGATTTGAAAATGTACAAACTTCATCTGCCCTGTTAGACTCAATACTGGCGCAATCGGCCGTCCAGGAATATCTCGGTGTAAGCGTAACCGTAGGGTCACTTCCTTTCCTGACAAACATATCTGCAACATTGAAATAATAAGTTCCCGCCACTTCAGTGGTTCTTATTTCCATTTGTTTTACACCTGCTGGTACGGTAATTTTAAATATTAATTTATCTCCTAGTTTACCTTCAACCTTCTGATTAACTAAAGTCTGAGTAGTACCTCCTATACCCCCTCCTGAACTACCTCCTGAACTACCTCCTGAGCTGCCTCCTGAACTGCCAGTACCCGTACTTTTGACCCCCTTGTTAAGCGTATAAGGAGCAGCCCCATCCGGCGTTATTTTAAGTTTATTATCTATTATTTCTGCAGTACCTAACCCTAAAAATCCATAGCCATTTTTTTCACGGATATATCCCCTCCATTTATTATTGCCAATTAATGCCATTCCAATGGCAAATGGATCCCCGACATTGGTGCCAACTTTGCTAACCCCGGCAGTAACATATTCTGCCCGATCTCCATTAAGTTCAACCTGCCATCCCTCTCCCAGATCAAATACTCCCGCCCAATAACCATCCCATGCTTCTTCAATTGTCTCTTTAATCTTTTTACATCCTGAAAAACTGGTCACTAAAAAAACAGCCAGAATTAAGGTTGTGATTGCTTTAATTAAGTTAGATTTTTTCATGTTATTTCTTTTTTTAAAGGTATTTCACGATTTCTGGAGGTGCAATACCAAGATTTAGGTATTTCGAAGAGGAATGAGAATGCTGCAACTGATCAGGAGTAGATTATCGTTAATGAACTGGTGCTCTTCCTTGCAAGGAACCTATACTGATAGGTTTGTCCGTATTAAAAAATAAACTTTGCAAGCTTATGTTAAAATTTGTAACATTGATGTTAGAGAATCAAAAAATTGTTAATAATGACGGCTCGTCAAAGATTGGCTGTAATTCTCCTAACGTTTGTGGTTTTATTAATTAGGTGTAATTTCAATTATGAAGTTATATAAGAAATCTTTTCCTGATTGCTTACCTGAATATCAGCAATTGGTTTCAGAAGGCAATGAACAGGCCTTTGAAAAGATTTACAATCATTACCATAAAAAATTAATATCATTTTCCAGGAATTATACAGGGTTTAAAGAACAGGCTGAAGAAATAGTAGAGGACGTTTTTGTAAAGCTATGGTATAACCGCGAAAATATAACTCAAATTAAAAATCTCAAGGTTTATTTATATACCTCTGTAAAACACCAATCTTTAAATGCACTTTCCAAGGAAGCACGGAGAGTTGTTACAGAATTATTAGAAGTTACTGAATACGATGCTCATTCAGAAAATAATACTCCATATGATTTATTGGTAACTTCTGAATTAATGCAATCGGTTCATAGCGCAATTGAATCTTTACCGCCGCGCTGTAAGCTAATATTTCAACTTGTTAGAGAAGATAAGTTGCGATATAAGGAAGTATCAGAGATTCTTAATATCTCGGTAAATACTATCGACGCACAAATGGCAATAGCGGTTAAACGACTATGTTTTGCGCTGAATATCAAATACTCAAATAAGTTTCCCCAGCATTCGGAGAAAAAAAAATAAAATTCACTTAGTAGATTTTACTCATTCAGCTGTCTTTATTAGAGAGGACCTCCTTTAATGGACAGTAATGATAAAATTTGGATATTGATGGCTCGCTCATTGAGCGGTGAAATCTCTGATGATGAACAAAAAGAGTTAAATGCTCTACTGAAATTTGATCAGCATTTGAGTTATCGGTATTCTCTGTTAAAGAAGCTCTGGAAGAAAAGTTTCAAGCAGGATGAGGTTTTAGAGGACGAGATAAATGAAAAAACTCAATTCAAGAAAATTATCCGTAAGGCTGAGATTGAACGTCAAAATATTGATCAAATATCACAAAGAAATCTTCAACCCTTTTTTCAGCGGAAATTTTCGAAGAGATTAATGTTTACTTATGCAGCCTCAGTTGTTTTGGCGGCATTACTTTTTTACATAGGAAAATCATATCAATTAGGGCAAAAAACCGAAGAACAAGTTATTTCGGCTCAATACGGCAGCAGAAGTAAGGTGCTTTTATCCGATGGCACCACCGTTTGGCTTAACGGGGGCTCCAAGCTATACTACGATTATGAATTCTCTGGTACACGGCGTGAAGTACGATTAGAAGGTGAAGCATTTTTTGATGTAGTAAAACAAAAAGGCAGGCCTTTTATTGTTCACGCCGGAAAGATTGATATTATAGTACATGGTACCGTATTTAATGTTAAATATTATCAAGGAGATAGAAATATAGAAGCAACCCTTCTGCATGGTCAAATCGAGGTAACAGATAATACTGAAAGAGCCAAAAAATCTGTTTTTCTGGTCCCCAATCAAAAGCTCATCATCCCACAGAAAGAGCCGTCCAAAATTGAGAAATCCACACCGGAAAATATTTACGAACTGGTTAACCTGGATACGAAACTTGATGAGGCTGAACGAATTGAAACAGCATGGATTTATAACAGAGTTGAGTTTAGAGGTGAAACATTTGAGGAATTAGCCAGAAAGCTGGAGCGCTGGTATAATGTTAAAATTAATTTTGAGGATGAAAAGGTGAAGGGGTTAACATTTAACGGATCCTTCGAAAAAGAAACTGCAGAACAAGCGTTTAATGCCCTCCAAAAAGTAGGTGCATTCCATTTTAACATACAAGGCCGTGAAATATTTGTTAGATCACTTGAATAAGTTGCATCCGATTTAAAAAATAACGGAGAATGTTGACGCACGCTCCGTTATGATCGATTAGAAAAACACCAACCCCGCGAAAAGTTGGATTATTTAATTTAACCTAATTCAAAAGTATGAAAAGTTTTTTTGCGATTTCAAGAAAATCGTTTCCTTCTAATCTTGTTCTTAGTATGAACCTAACTGCCATTCTGGTCCTTCTGTTTTCGATAGGTGCTTCGGCTACAGGATTTTCCCAGAACAAAATTAATCTGCAGGTAAAAAAATCAGCGATTGCTCAAGCCATAAGTCAGATTGAGGAACAATCCTCTTACAGATTCCTGTATAATCAGAATCTGGATGAGATAAAGAAAAAAGTATCCGTTAATCTTGAAGATGCCAGTATTGAACAGGCCTTGAAGGAATTGCTGAAAAATTCAGGACTCGGCTATCAGTTTATCAACAATGAACTTATAGCGATCCGAAAGACTGAATCTTCTCTGGCGGATATTGCAGTTAGCGGAAAGGTAACTGATAATCGGGGTGAGACATTAATTGGTGTATCAGTAAAAATAAAAGGGACTAATGTCGGCGTGAGTACAGACGTCAATGGCGAATTTTCAATTATTACCCCTGAAAATGCGACATTGATATTTTCTTATTTAGGTTTTGAAACCAGCGAAGTTAAATTGTCAGGACAAACCAAACTAAGTGTTATACTTAACCCTGCAAATAGTCAATTAGATGAAGTGGTTGTGGTTGGTTATGGTACCCAAAAGAAAGCGACTTTAACTGGTTCTGTAACTTCTGTTAAAGGATCGGAAATTCTTCAGTCTCCTACAACTAACGTAAGTAACAGCCTGGCAGGGCGTTTACCGGGTTTGGTTGCTGTAACTCCAAGCAGCGAGCCTGGAGCAGACCGCACAATTTTAAGAATTCGCGGGATGAATACCTTAAATAACAACGATCCATTAATTGTTGTGGACGGTATTCCCGGGCGTTCATTAGACCGTCTTGATCCTAGTACAATCGAAAGCATTTCGGTGTTGAAAGATGCCTCAGCAGCGATCTACGGAGCTCAGGCAGCGAATGGGGTTATTCTGGTTACTACTAAAAGAGGTAAAATAGGCGCCCCGTCTATTACAGCAAGCTTTAACCAGGGCTATGGAACACCTACAAGGCTTCCTGAAATGGCAGATGCACCAACCTATGCTACCATGGTAAATGAAATTGCTTATTATAAAAATCCAGGTAGTTATAAACCTGTATACAGTGATAAGCAAATTCAAACGTTTGCCGACGGCTCAGATCCCTGGTACTATCCTAATACAGACTGGTTTAAAGAGGTTTTAAAACCATGGTCTGGCCAAAGCTACCTTAATACTTCTGTTTCCGGAGGAAGCGAAAGCGTCAAATATCTTATTTCTTTAGGAAAAACAGGCCAGGAAGGATTTTATTACAATAGCGGAACCAAGTATAATCAATACGATTTCCGTACAAATTTAGATGGAAAGATAAATAAAAATATCAGCCTTACTTTCGATGTTGCGGGCCGTACAGAGGATCGTAACTATCCTACCCGTAGTGCAGGCAGCATTTTCAGAATGGTAATGCGTGGTAAACCTACCATGACTGCTTACTGGCCTAACGGAGTTCCTGGCCCTGATATCGAATACGGGGATAACCCGGTTGTAGTAAGCACCAAAGCTACCGGCTACGATCATGATAAGCGTTATGTAGTGAATAGCAATGTCAGACTTAATGTAAAGATTCCATGGGTGGAAGGATTATCTGTAACTGGAAATGCCGCCGTCGACAAAAACTTTCGCTTTCAAAAAACCTGGCAGACTCCATGGTATTTGTATTCATTTAATGGTTTTGATGCCAATAACGAGCCGATACTGCAAAAGTCAAAAAGAGGATTTGACAGCCCCGCTCTTAACATGAGAACGGAAGATAATCAGAATATTCTACTCAACGGACTTGTTAATTATGAAACTAAATTCCTTACTGACCATAATATCAGCCTTTTGGCAGGTATTGAAAAAATAACAGGAAGCGGAGATAATTATAGCGCTTATCGTAGAAATTTCATATCACCATTACTGGATCAAATGTTTGCAGGTGCAACAGACCAGTTTATGTCAAATAATGGTAGCGCTTATTCTCAGGCAAGATTAAACTACTTCGGTCGGGTAAACTATGATTATAAGCAAAAGTATCTGGCTGAATTTGTATGGAGATACCAGGGTTCTTATATCTTTCCTAAAGAGAGCCGGTTCGGCTTCTTCCCGGGTATTTCTTTAGGTTACAGAATATCCGAGGAAAAGTTCTGGAAGGACAAGATTGCAGCTGTAAATTCCCTTAAACTCCGGGCTTCATGGGGACAAACTGGTAACGACCAGATCGATGAATATCAATATTTGGCTATGTACGGACTTGGTGGAATCAGAGCGCAAACATGGAATCCTGCATTGACATTTATAACTAATGGCAATGTGGAAAACCCGGCATTATATGAGACTGTATTGCCGAATACAGAAGTTACCTGGGAAGTAGCAAATCAGGCAAATATTGGTTTTGATGCAACTTTATTAAGCGATAAGATTTCTGTAACTGCTGATTACTTTAATTACACACGTTCTCAGATCCTGTGGTTTAGAAATGCCTCCGTTCCCTCATCCGCGGGTATTCAATTGCCGAGAGAGAATATTGGTAAAGTAGGCAATAAAGGATTTGATTTCAGTGTAGCATATAACGGAAAAGCAGGCGAATTATCTTACCAGTTTGGCGTTAACGGGGGACATCAGAAAAACAAAGTTTTGTTTTGGGATGAGCCTGCTGGCGCTCCTGATTATCAAAGAACTACCGGCCGCCCGATGTTTAGCAATATTTATTACAATGCCTTGGGCATTTTCAAAGACCAGGATGCTATAGATAAATATCCGCACTTAAGTAATGCCCGCCCTGGAGACGTAATATTTGAAGATTATAACAAAGACGGAAAAATCACTGTAGATGACAGGGTTAGATTTAATAAAAACACTACCCCGACACTTAATGGTGGTGTTACCATGAATCTGCGTTACAAATCTTTTGATTTTGCAGCATTAGTTCAGGGTGCAGCAGGAGCTATACAGTATATATCCACTGAATCTGGTGAAATAGGAAACTTCCTTAAAGATTTTGCGGATAATCGCTGGACCCCTCAAAATCCGGATGCAAGCGGCCCCCGTACTTTTAACCGCGGTAATGAATATTGGGTTGGCCAGGCTAACACGTTCTGGGTCCGTAAAACTGATTATGTGAGACTCAAAAACCTGGAATTAGGCTACAGTATACCCTCATCCCTGATTAGCCGCGCCGGGCTTAAAAACCTTCGTGTATATCTAAATGGATATAACCTGTTAACCTATAGCCCTGATTTGAAGGATTTCGATCCTGAGTTGGGATCTGGCTCTGGACAAGGCTATCCTTTACAAAAAATAGTAAATGGTGGTTTATCGGTTACTTTTTAAACGTTTTTTATAAATCAGTCGTCATGAAAAAAATTTATTATATACTACTAGGGATATTCGTCCTGGCAAATACAATTTCGTGTAAGAAAGATTTTCTGGATCAAAAACCTTCGGATAAGTATTCGGAAGAGGCGGTTTGGAGCGACCCTGCTCTTGCTCAGGCATTTGTTAACAATATATACTTTGGGATACCCCATGGCTTTAGTAACATTATGATGTCATCCATGGTGGATGAAACCACATACAATGCAGACTTTGGGAGCAGTAACGTAACTAAGAGCCTTATAACACCCAGTGACTTATCCATATTTGACGAAAATTTCTGGTCTGGCAACAGGCAGAGGGGAATGAATTGGGCAATTGTGTACAAATTCATCAGGTCTGCCAATGTTTTCTTTGCGAATATAGATAAAGTCCCTTTTGAGAATCAGGCAGATAAAAATCGAATTAAGGGGGAAGTATACTTTTTAAGGGGCAATCTGTATCATAATTTAGTTACCATGTACGGCGGTGTACCTATTATAACAAAGGCATATGGCCTTTCTGATGACTTTACTGCGCCTCGTGATAGCTATGAAAATTGCATTAAGTTTATAACATCTCAATTGGATTCAGCAGCTGCTTTATTGCCGCTTACACAATCTGGAAATAATAAGGGGCGTGCAACTAAAGGCGCTGCGCTGGCTTTAAAATCAAGAGTATTATTATACGCAGCAAGCGATCTGCACAATAACAATGCTGCATGGGCAGGTGGAACTAATAAAGAACTTGTTGGATATGTAGGAGGAGATAGAACTGCTCGTTGGCAGGCAGCAAAGAATGCAGCAAAGGCTGTTATGGATTTGGGAGTTTATAGCCTTTATAAAGCGGGAACTCCGGCTTCAGCAGCTGAAGCTTCTAAAAATTATGCGGATATTTTCCTGTCTAAAGAAACATCTGAAGATATATTTTCGCGATTATTTACGCCAAAAGTTGATGAAAACTGGGACGGGTATAATCCTGGTTTATATAACAATCCCAATGGTTGGCATGGATGGGGTAGCAATACTCCGGTAGGTCAGATGGTAGATGCTTATGAAATGGCGGATGGTTCTAAATTTGACTGGAACAATCCTGCCCACAAGGCTGCTCCGTATGCAAATCGTGACCCTCGTTTTTATGCCAGTATCAATTATGAAGGGGCTGTCTGGAGACCACGTCCTTCAGATGTAGCGGGAAAAGATCCAATTGGTATTATTCAGGTTGGATATTATAAAAAACCTGATGGTACTGTGGTTCCAGGCCTGGATACAAGGAATAGTCCGATTGAAGACTGGAATGGTACTTATACAGGCTATTATATGCGCAAGTTTATTGATCCAACCCTAAATGCTCAGTTTGTAAAGCAGGATCTTCCATGGCGTTTCATTCGTTATTCAGAAATTATATTGAATTACGCAGAAGCATGCCTTGCGTTAGGCCAGGAGCAGGAAGCACGCACTCACCTTAATATGATCAGAACCCGTGTGGGTATGCCTCAGGTTACTGAAAGCGGACAAGCTTTAGTTGAACGTTATCGTAATGAGCGCCGTATTGAACTGGCATTTGAAGATCTGCGTTATTTTGACGTGCGTCGCTGGATGATTGCAGATATTGCTTATAAGGATGCACAGGGAGTAAGGGTTGATGGCACGATGGATGGAAATGGTGCAATTCAGCCGGCACGTACCTATTCAATGATAACAGCACAGGCCAGAGCATGGAATCCACGTTTTTATTTTCTTCCTATCAAGAAGGATGAAATGAACAGAAACAGTAAACTCGTCCAGAACCCTTTGTATTAATCTTTATAGCCCAGTCATGAAGCAAAATCAGCAAGGTTTCTCAAGAAGAACCGCTTTAAAAATGGCCGCTGCTACGAGTGCTGCAATTGTTGGCAACGGTTTGTTTAATCGCATTTCTGCAGCAGAAGCCGTTCTTGAATCCCATTTAAAAGGGAAAGTGAATCATTCCGTTTGCCGCTGGTGCTATGATTCTATCCCTTTGGAAGATCTGTGCAAGGCTGCCAAAAATATAGGACTGTCATCTATTGAACTGGTTGGTCCGGATGAGTGGCCGATGCTTAAAAAATACGGACTTACTTCTGCTCTGCCCTGGGGGGCGGGTAAAGGCATCACCCAGGGCTTTAATGATTTGAAATATCATGATGAGCTTGTGAAAAGTTATGAAGATATTATTCCTAAAGCAGCCGCAGCGGGCTATAACCAAATAATTTGTTTCTCAGGGAACCGCAATGGTTTGGATGACGGGCAGGGAATTAAAAATTCTGCTATAGGTTTAAAACGACTGATCAATGTGGCCGAGAAACATAAGGTAACCCTTGTAATGGAACTTTTAAACAGCAAGGTGAATCATCCTGATTATCAGTGCGATCATACTAAATGGGGCGTTGCTTTATGCGATGAAGTGGGCTCAGACAGGTTTAAATTGCTTTATGATATTTACCACATGCAGATAATGGAAGGTGATGTAATTGCCACTATAAAAAAATATAGCAAATACATTTCTCATTACCATACCGGCGGTGTGCCCGGGAGGAACGAAATAGACCATACACAGGAATTAAATTATCCGGCAATTATGAAAGCTATCGTAGAAACTGGTTTTAAAGGGTATGTCGCACAGGAATTCATCCCGAAAAGACCTGATAAATTAGCCTCATTAAAACAAGGAGTTCAGATTTGTGATGTAGTTTAATACCAAAATTAATTTCTAATATTTTAACTCTTATTTTAACCCCCGATGATCAAGTTTATCCGTGTTAAATCTTTCAGAAAAAGCTTCCTGTTTTATTTCTTCATTTCAACGGTTTTTCTTACATCCTGTAATTCTGATTATCAAAACAAATCAGGGCAGGATAGCTTAGCAGGTTTAGATGAAAATCAAAAACATCTTTCTGAAAATGCCTTGAGAGGCTTGGTGGCAGATCAGGGTTTAGAGGTCCAGGTTCTGGCAACAGAGCCTATGCTTAAAAATCCAACCAATATGGATGTTGATGAGCGGGGAAGAATCTGGGTTACGGAGGCTTATAATTATCGTCCGGAGATCAATGCTAATCCTACCACTGAAAAAGGCGACCGCATTATCATCCTGGAAGATACAAACGGTGACGGCGTTTCAGATACTACCAAGGTTTTTTACCAGGGACCGGAGATCAATGCTCCTTTAGGCATTAGTGTTTTGGGAAACCGGGTATTGGTTTCTCAAAGCCCTTATGTTTGGGCTTTCTATGATGATAATGGTGATGACAAAGCCGACCGTAAAGAAATATTATTCCAGGGAATTGGTGGTGTACAGCATGACCATGGGATGCATTCTTTTACATTCGGTCCGGATGGAAAACTGTATTTCAATTTTGGCAACGAGGGAAAAACCTTAAGGGATAAGAACGGGAATCCTGTTAAAGATCAGGATGGTGATATCATCGGGCCGGGAAAATACACCCAGGGAATGATCTTCCGTTCCAACCCGGATGGTACCCAGGTAGAGTGCCTGGCCCATAACTTCAGGAATAATTATGAGCTTGCAGTAGATAGTTATGGTACCATGTGGCAAAGCGATAACGATGATGATGGGAACCGGTCAACGCGCATAAATTATGTAATGGATTACGGTAACTATGGCTATAAAGATGAGATGACCGGTGCTTCCTGGTCGGCAAACCGTACGAACATGGAAGACTCCATTCCATTACGTCACTGGCATTTGAATGATCCGGGAGTCATCCCTAATCTCTTACAGACAGGCGCCGGCTCTCCTACCGGGATGGTTATTTACGAAGGATCTTTACTGCCTGCACAATTTCAAAATCAAATGATCCATTCTGACCCGGGACCGAATGTGGTTCGGTCTTATCCCGTTAAGAAGGCTGGGGCAGGGTATACCGCTGAAATCATCAATATCCTGAAGGGCGAAGGCGATCAGTGGTTCCGTCCGGCGGATGTTTCCGTTGCACCGGATGGTTCATTAATAGTTGCCGACTGGTATGACCCTGGAGTGGGCGGCCATCAGGCAGGTGATCAGCAGAAAGGGCGTATTTATCGCATTGCGCCAAAAGGTTCAAAATTCAGCGTTCCAAAGCAAAATTACAATACCGCAGCCGGAGCTGTAACTGCTTTGCAAAGTCCAAATCTGGCAGTACGTTTTAAGGCCTGGGAAGCATTAACACGCCTTGGCCGAACCGCTGTCCCGGAGTTAGAGAAAGTTTGGACATCCTCTCCAAATCTGCGGATGCGTGCCAGAGCTTTTTGGGTACTGGTTAAGTTAGCCCCTGCCGATAAATATATCAATGCGGCCATCAAAGAAAGCAATCCTGATTTAAGAATAATGGGATTGAGAGCTGCGAGGCAAGCTAATTCTAATGTAATCGGGATTGTTAAGCAATTAGTTAATGATAAAGACCCGCAGGTTAGACGGGAATGTGCCATCGCTTTGCGGCATAATAAATCTGCTGAAATGCCAACACTTTGGGCAACACTGGCCAATCAGCACGATGGAAAAGACCGCTGGTACCTGGAAGCACTGGGCATTGGTGCCGACGCTCAATGGGATGCCTGCTTTTCAGCATATACCAGGCTCGTAAAAAATCCTTTGAAAAATCAGGCCGGGAAAGATATTGTTTGGCGTGCCAGAACAGATCAAGCTATCCCCTACCTGGCTCAGCTTGCATCCGACCAGAGAGTCGATCTTGAATCACGCTTAAGATATTTCCGTGCTTTTGATTTTAATACAGGTCCGGCGAAAGGCAAGTACCTTTTAGCGATGATTGAAAAAAATACAAAAAGGGATCCACAACTGAATAAACTGGTTTTAAATCACCTGGATCTCAAGACGGTTCAGCAATCTGAAGTCGCTAAAAAAGCCATTACTGAAGTACTGAAATCAGTTTACGGCACTAAAGAGTATATAGACCTGGTTCGCCGATATGAACTTAAAAGCGAAAAGCCGAAACTAATGGATCTTGCGATATCAAAAGCTGATGGATCATTGCGGCGTGATGCAATTTCTTTAGTATTAGATTTAAATGGTTCCGATCTGGTGCGTAATGCCATCAGCAATAGCGACACTTCTAAAACGATGAAAGTAATTTCAGCTTTAGGAGGTGTTGGCAGCAAACAATCCGTCGACATGTTGCAGAATGTTGCTTTTTCAAGCTCATATAATAAGGCAATCCGCTTAAAAGCTGCCAGTAGAATGGGCGGCAGTATGAATGGTGAAGACAAAGTGCTGCAGTTATTGAGGGATAAGAAAATCTCAAAGGAAATGATCCCGGGTTTTGTTGAGGGTTTAAAAGGAGCCTGGCGTAAAGCTGTATATATAGAAGCCAAAACGTTTTTACCTGATGGTGGCCAAACTGCAGCCAAAAAGAAGATACCAACTATCGCTGAAATAGAGACTTT
>NZ_JBASJU010000215.1:0-8384 GCF_049655485.1 Daejeonella sp. | reverse complement strand
ATCCTTACTAAGGACGATGCAGTAAACAGCGGTGATTATACTATTATATATAATACATTACAGAAAGATACTTCCAACTCTGAAAAAGAAGCTGTGGAGCACATCTATCGCCAATTGCGTAACGCAGAACCACCTGATGAAGAAACAGCTCGTGGTATCATCGACCGCTTGTTCTTCTCTGATAAGAGATATGACCTTGGGGACGTTGGCCGTTACCGTATCAATCGTAAGCTTAAGTTAGCTACACCTGTAGAAACTAAAGTCCTTACTAAGCAAGATATCATTGCCATCGTTAAATACTTGATCAAATTGATCAACTCCAAAGCTGAGGTGGATGATATTGATCACTTATCAAACCGTCGTGTTCGTACAGTAGGCGAGCAGTTATATGCACAGTTTGGTGTTGGCCTTGCACGTATGTCTCGTACTATTCGTGAGCGTATGAACATCCGTGACAACGAGGTGTTTACACCAACTGACCTTATCAATGCTCGTACACTATCTTCTGTGATCAACTCGTTCTTCGGAACGAACCAGTTATCACAGTTCATGGATCAAACCAATCCTCTGGCAGAGATTACGCACAAGCGTCGTCTGTCAGCCTTAGGCCCAGGTGGTCTGTCGCGTGAGCGTGCAGGTTTTGAGGTTCGTGACGTTCACTACACCCACTATGGTCGTTTGTGTACTATTGAAACTCCTGAGGGACCGAATATTGGTTTGATTTCATCACTTTGTGTGCATGCGAAGATCAATAATTTAGGTTTCATTGAAACTCCTTACCGTAAGGTTGATGCCGGACGTGTAGTTGTTGAGGAGCCGGTTATCTACCTTTCTGCAGAAGATGAAGAAGGTAAGACTATCGGACAGGCAAGTGCCTTGTATGATGATAAAGGTAATTTTGAAACGCCGCATGTTAAAGCGCGTTACGAAGGTGACTTCCCGGTAATTGAGCCAACTAAGCTTGATTTGATGGATATAGCACCAAACCAGATTACTTCAATCGCTGCGTCACTGATTCCATTCCTGGAACATGATGATGCTAACCGTGCATTGATGGGATCGAACATGCAACGCCAGGCCGTACCATTGTTACGCCCTGAAGCCCCAATTGTAGGAACCGGACTTGAAGGACGTGTTGCACGTGATTCTCGTACTTTGATCAATGCAGAAGGAACAGGTGTTGTAGAATATGTTGATGCGAATGAAATCCGTATACGTTACGAAAGAAATGAGGACGACGTTCTTGTATCTTTTGAAGGAGAGGTTAAATCATACCGCTTGATTAAATTCAAGAAAACCAACCAAAGCACGTGTATCAACTTGAAGCCTATCGTAAGAAAAGGACAGAAAGTTACAAAAGGTCAAGTACTTTGTGAAGGATACGCGACCCAGGATGGTGAGCTAGCTCTTGGTAGAAACCTTAAAGTGGCATTCATGCCTTGGCAAGGGTTCAACTTTGAGGATGCGATTGTAATCTCTGAGCGTGTTGTTTCACAGGATATATTCACTTCACTTCATATTGAAGAGTTCGAACTTGAAGTTCGTGACACCAAACGTGGAGAAGAAGAACTTACACCAGATATTCCTAACGTTTCTGAAGAAGCGACTAAGGACCTGGATGAGAATGGAATTATCCGTGTGGGAGCTGAAATTAAAGAAGGTGATATCCTAATCGGAAAGATCACTCCAAAAGGAGAATCTGATCCATCACCGGAGGAAAAACTTTTACGTGCCATCTTTGGTGACAAAGCAGGTGATGTGAAAGATGCTTCACTTAAAACTCCGCCGTCAATACACGGTGTGGTTATCGATACTAAACTATTCTCACGCGCTAAGAAAACTACTAAGCCGGAAGAGAAAGTGATGATCGAGAAGTTAGATAACAGACATAACAAAGCAACCAAGGAATTGAAAGAGACCTTGATTGATAAATTGTTCACCATTGTGAATGGTAAAACTTCGCAAGGTGTTTACAATGTTTACAAAGAACTTTTGGTAGCGAAAGGTGTGAAGTTCACACAGAAAATCCTTACTGAATTAGAGTTCGCAAACGTAAACCCTACAAAGTGGACAACTGATGAAGACAAGAACGAACTGATCAAACAAACCCTTCACAATTACAACATTAAGCTTAACGAAGAGCTTGGTGCGTATAAGCGTGATAAGTTTGCAATCAGCGTAGGAGATGAGCTTCCATCAGGAATTGTACAAATGGCTAAAGTTTATGTTGCTAAAAAACGTAAGCTGAAAGTTGGAGATAAGATGGCTGGACGTCACGGTAATAAGGGTATTGTTGCCCGTATCGTTCGTGATGAGGATATGCCATTCCTTGAAGACGGAACTCCGGTTGATATCGTGTTAAACCCGCTGGGTGTACCATCACGTATGAACCTTGGACAGATCTACGAGACTGTGTTGGGATGGGCTGGTAAAGAACTTGGAATGAAGTTCGCTACGCCAATTTTCGACGGAGCTTCTCATGATGAGGTTGAAGAGTGGGTTGCTAAAGCAGGTGTACCAACATCAGGAAGAACTTATTTATACAATGGTTTAACTGGTGATCGTTTTGACCAACAGACTACAGTGGGTATTATTTACATGCTGAAATTAGGTCACATGGTTGACGATAAGATGCACGCGCGTTCAATCGGACCATACTCATTAATTACACAACAGCCATTGGGTGGTAAAGCACAATTTGGTGGTCAGCGTTTTGGTGAGATGGAGGTTTGGGCACTTGAGGCATTTGGTGCTGCTAACATACTTCAGGAGATATTAACAGTTAAGTCTGATGACGTTGTAGGGCGTGCAAAAACCTACGAAGCGATCGTTAAAGGTGAAAACCTTCCAACACCTTCAGTTCCGGAATCATTCAATGTATTGGTTCATGAGTTGAGAGGTTTGGGATTGGATATCACATTAGACTAGTTGTTAGTTGTTGGTTGTTAGTTGTTGGCCTCGGTCGCACTAACAACTAACAACGAACAACCAACAACAAAATAAAGAGCTATGTCTTACAAAAAGGATAATAAAATCAAAAGTAATTTCACCTCGATTACCATTAGTTTGGCGTCGCCGGAATCTATTCTGGAGCGTTCAAGCGGTGAGGTGTTAAAACCGGAAACTATCAACTACCGGACTTACAAACCTGAGCGTGATGGCTTATTTTGCGAGCGGATTTTCGGTCCTGTAAAGGATTACGAATGTCATTGCGGTAAATACAAGCGTATCCGTTATAAAGGTATTGTCTGCGACCGTTGCGGGGTTGAAGTAACTGAAAAGAAAGTACGTCGTGAGCGAATGGGGCACATTAATTTGGTGGTTCCTGTTGCGCATATCTGGTATTTCCGTTCCCTTCCGAACAAAATAGGTTATCTTCTTGGATTGCCAACTAAGAAACTTGACCTTATAATTTATTATGAGCGTTATGTAGTTATTCAGGCTGGTCCAAAAGAAGCTGACGGTATCCAGAAAATGGACTTCCTTACAGAGGAAGAATATCTGGATATCTTGGATACTTTACCAAAAGAAAATCAATACCTGGACGATAAAGATCCAGAGAAATTCATCGCTAAGATGGGTGCTGAAGCACTTCAGGATCTGTTAGGCCGATTAGATCTTGATCAGCAGTCGTATGACCTTCGCCACCAGGCAGCTACTGAAACTTCACAGCAACGTAAGACTGAGGCTTTAAAACGTCTTCAGGTTGTTGAAGCATTCCGTGGTGCAAATACTCGTATCGAGAACAATCCGGAATGGATGATCGTTAAGATTGTTCCTGTTATTCCACCTGAATTAAGGCCTCTCGTTCCACTCGAGGGTGGTCGTTTTGCTACTTCCGATTTGAATGATCTTTACCGTCGTGTGATTATCCGTAACAATCGTTTGAAACGTTTGATTGAGATCAAAGCGCCCGAGGTTATCTTACGTAACGAGAAACGTATGCTTCAGGAGTCTGTCGATTCGTTATTCGATAACTCACGTAAAGTAAACGCTGTTAAGACTGAAGGTAACCGTGCATTGAAATCTCTTTCAGATATCCTGAAAGGTAAACAAGGACGTTTCCGTCAAAATTTATTAGGTAAACGTGTGGATTATTCAGCACGTTCTGTAATTGTTGTAGGACCAAACCTGAAACTACACGAGTGCGGATTACCTAAAGACATGGCTGCAGAGTTGTTCAAACCATTTATCATTCGTAAGATGATCGAAAGAGGAGTGGTGAAAACGGTAAAATCAGCTAAAAAGATCGTTGATCGTAAGGACCCGATAGTTTGGGATATCCTTGAAAACGTTTTGAAAGGTCACCCGGTACTACTAAACCGTGCACCAACGCTTCACCGTTTGGGTATTCAGTCTTTCCAGCCTAAGCTGGTAGAGGGAAAAGCAATTCAATTGCACCCATTAGTGTGTACTGCATTCAATGCGGATTTTGACGGTGACCAGATGGCGGTGCATTTACCGTTAGGTAATGCTGCGATTCTGGAAGCCCAAATGCTGATGCTTGCTTCACATAACATTCTGAACCCTGCAAATGGTACACCAATTACGGTTCCATCTCAGGATATGGTTTTGGGTCTTTATTATATCACTAAAGGCCGCAGAACTGATGAAACACGTGTAGTTGTTGGTCAGGATCAAACTTTCTATTCACCTGAAGAGGTAATTATCGCTTATAATGAGCGCAAGCTTGATCTCCATGCTTTCATTAAGGTTAAAACCAATGTGAAGGATAAAGAAAGTGGGCAGATCAATAACAAGCTTATTGAAACTACTGTAGGACGCGTTCTGTTTAACCAGAGAGTTCCTGCTGAAGTTGGATATATTAATGAATTATTAACCAAGAAATCACTTCGTGATATCATTGGTGAAGTGGTGAAAACTACTGGTATGGCACGTGCTGCACAATTCCTTGATGAAATTAAGGAGTTAGGTTTCCAAATGGCATTCCAGGGTGGTCTTTCGTTTAATCTTCAGGATCTTAACATCCCGGCTGAAAAAGCACAGCTTATAAGCCAGGCAAGTAAGGAAGTTGAAGAAGTAATGAATAACTACAATATGGGTTTCATTACCAACAACGAGCGTTACAATCAGATTATTGATATCTGGACCCGTATCAACAATCGCCTTACTGCGAATGTGATGAACCAGTTATCAAGCGATAACCAAGGGTTTAACTCGGTTTACATGATGCTTGATTCTGGAGCACGTGGTTCTAAGGAGCAGATTCGTCAGCTTTGTGGGATGCGTGGTTTGATGGCGAAGCCTCAGAAATCGGGTTCAGGAGGTGAAATTATCGAAAATCCAATCTTATCTAACTTTAAAGAGGGATTATCGGTACTTGAATACTTCATCTCTACCCACGGTGCACGTAAGGGTCTCGCCGATACGGCTTTGAAAACTGCGGATGCTGGTTACCTGACCCGTCGTTTACATGATGTTGCTCAGGATATGATCGTAGGTGAAACAGATTGCGGAACTCTAAGAGGTATTTATACGACTGCATTAAAAGATAATGAGGATGTTGTTGAACCATTATACGATCGTATTTTGGGTAGAACAAGTCTTCATGACGTATATGATCCATTGAATAACGAACTTCTTGTTCCGGCAGGAATGGATATTGAAGAGCATATTGCAGTTAAGATCGAGAATTCTGCCCTTGAGGGTATTGAGATCCGTTCGGTTCTAACATGTGAAAGCAAGCGTGGTGTTTGTGCTCTGTGTTATGGACGTAACCTTGCAACTGGTAAACGTGTTCAGATGGGTGAAGCTGTCGGTGTAATTGCTGCACAGTCAATCGGTGAGCCGGGAACACAGTTAACACTTCGTACATTCCACGTGGGTGGTACTGCATCAAACATTGCTGCAGAATCTCAGATCGTAGCTAAGTTTGATGGTGTTATCGAATTTGAGAATGTGAGAACTGTTAGTCATCAAACTGAAGATGGACCACTTGAGGTTGTTTTAGGACGTTCAGGTGAGTTCAGGATCGTTGAGCCAGGCACAAACAAAATGATCATGGCGAACAACATCCCTTACGGAGCATATCTGTATGTTAAGGATGGTGATAAGATCTCTAAAGGAGATAAGATTTGTAGCTGGGATCCATATAACGCAGTTATTATTTCCGAATTTGAAGGTAAAGCGGAATTTGAAGCGATCATTGAAGGTATTACCTTCCGTGAAGAATCTGATGAGCAAACCGGTCACAGGGAGAAAGTTATTATCGATACCCGTGACAAAACCAAAAACCCTGTTATCCGTGTAGCGGATAAGAAAGGTAATGGTCTTAAAGGATATAACATCCCGGTAGGAGCACACATTGCAGTTGAAGAACACGAAGCTGTCAAAATGGGGCAGATCATTGCTAAGATTCCTCGTTCGACAGGTAAAACAAGGGATATCACGGGTGGTCTTCCACGTGTGACGGAATTGTTCGAAGCGCGTAATCCTTCGAATCCTGCAGTTGTAACTGAAATTGATGGTGTTGTAACTTTAGCCGGAGTTAAACGTGGTAACCGTGAGATGTCAATCGAATCGAAAGACGGACAGATCAAAAAATACCTTGTTCCATTGTCTAAGCACATCCTTGTGCAGGATAATGACTTCGTCAAAGCAGGTATGCCATTATCTGACGGATCGATTTCACCTGCTGATATCCTTTCAATTAAAGGCCCTGCAGCAGTTCAGGAATATCTTGTTAATGGTATCCAGGAGGTTTACCGTTTGCAGGGTGTGAAGATCAACGATAAGCACTTTGAAACCATCGTTCACCAAATGATGCAGAAAGTGATGATCGAGGATGCTGGTGATACACGTTTCCTTGAGAAAGAACTTGTTGACCGTTGGGATTTCCAATTGGAAAATGATGAAATCTATGACAAACGCGTTGTTACCGAACCAGGTGATTCAACTAACCTGAAAGCAGGTCAAATCATATCTGTGCGTAAATTGAGAGATGAGAATTCAGTTCTTAAGCGTAAAGACATGAAACTTGTTGAAACCCGCGATGCTATTGCGGCTACTTCAAGTCAAATGCTTCAGGGTATTACCCGTGCATCGTTGGGTACTAAATCGTTTATATCAGCGGCTTCCTTCCAGGAAACAACTAAGGTATTGAATGAGGCGGCGATCAGTGGTAAACGTGATAACTTGTTAGGATTGAAAGAAAACGTGATCGTTGGTCACTTAATTCCTTCAGGAACAGGTTTACGTCACTACGAGCGGATCATCGTTGGTTCTCAGGAAGAGTACGATAAATTATTAGCATCAAAACAGGAAGAAGTAGAAGCTTAGTCCTTTGCCGATAACTAAATTATAAGCCCCTGATTTGATCAGGGGCTTTTTTATTTGGTGTGGAATTGTTAAATTGGAATGCAATTAAAGAGAAGAATGTTTCTACTTTAAGTATTAGCTGATGAGTGTTTCCGAAATTCGATTATATCAAATTCTTAAAGAACGGTTGGGTGAAAAGGAAGCCGAGGAACTGGTTTATTTTATTAGTTCTGAAGTTAAAAACGAGTTTGATAGTAGGAGGGAAGTCTTTGCGACAAAAGTGGATCTATCAGATGTAAAAACTGAACTAATGAGATCTATATATATTGTAGGTTTAATTCAGTTTCTGGCCATCACAGGGGCTGTGATAGGAATCGTAAATTTTATAATAAAATAAAAGAAATACATTCATCTGTTAAAGTCCTCTCTTACCGTGAGGACTTTTTTTATTTTTACATCATGGAAGAGCAACACCCCGAAAATCAGTTAAATATCGAACTTTCTGAAGAAGTCGCAGAAGGGATCTATTCAAACCTGGCCATTATAACGCATTCTAATACAGAGTTTGTGTTAGACTTCGTTCGTGTGATGCCCGGTGTGCCGAAGGCCAGGGTGAAATCCAGGATCGTTTTGACGCCGGAACATGCAAAGAGGTTTATGAGAGCCCTTGAAGATAATCTTGAAAAATTCGAAGCAATCAACGGTAGGATAAAGATCAACGAAGATCCACCTGCATTTCCTATGAATTTTGGCGGGCCTCCCGCACAAGCCTAGATGAGAAGGCATCTAAATAAGCTGGTATTTGGTAATCAGGCCGTAAAAAAGCATGATCAGTGGCCACATATAGCCCATTTCGATAAGATTAAAGACGTCTGGCACAATTCCCATTACAGCGATTTTGGAATTGAGCGGGTGTTTAGGTTATTTCTGGTTGCTTCGAAAGTGTTTTTTCCAGGTGTATATTTGGAGTACGTAGACAGAAATTCTTCTTATCATCAGAGGAAAATTAGAGGTGAACTTTATGTCATCTTTAAAACAGCATTGCCCTTTGCAATTCTATATTTCGGATTATGGGATCATATGTGGCTTTTTATTTTCAATATATA
>NZ_JBASJU010000214.1:0-11724 GCF_049655485.1 Daejeonella sp. | reverse complement strand
AAAGAAAAGGTCTTTAAAACGATAGGATTTTCACTATTTGGGAGCCTTGACATGGCTTAAGATAAGCCCTAATTAGCTAATTCTCAAATTCTCTAATTAAGAAAAAAAATGGGCAAGCACCTTTTATCGCACCGCTACAACCTTCTACCCTTGCTGTGTTCCCACCCTGGGGGAGTTCAAAGGGAGCTGGTCGTAAAAGACTTGCCCGCGACAAAAGTAGGAAAAAATTGGAATTATAGGACCTAAGCTTGAAAATGATGTATGAAATATGAATTTGTTAATGAAAGGTCGATTATAATATGATATTAATAATTTCAAGGATATTTAATGCTAGTTTTTGATTGAATGGCAAAAATTATTGTAAATTAAGTAATCTACCTCATTTTCCTTATTTTAGAGGCTTTATTAATAAATGACTTTTGATGACAAATACTGACAGCCAGCAGCAAGGATTATATAGTGCGGATTACGAGCATGACGCTTGTGGAGTTGGTTTTATTGCGAATATTAAGGGACGGAAATCGCACCAGATCGTGAGTGATGCTCTTACTATTTTAGAAAACATGGAGCACCGGGGAGCTTGCGGATGTGATCCGGATTCTGGTGACGGTGCAGGAATTTTAATGCAGCTTCCGCATGAGTTTTTCAAGCTAGAGGCTCTGAAATTAAATATCAGTCTCGAAAAACCTGGCGCTTACGGTGTTGGAATGCTTTTTCTACCTAAGAAAGCAACGATAAAAGAAGCCTGCCGTGCGGCGATTGGGAAATGCGCCGAAAAGTTAGGCCTTAAAATTCTTGGGTACCGGATTGTTCCGATTAATAAAGGCATCGTTGGAGAGGCTTCCTTTTCAGCTGAGCCAGATATCGAACAGGTTTTCATTGAGAAGCCTGCTTCGCTTCATACACCAGAAGATTTCGAGCGTAAGTTATACGTGTTAAAAAACCTCATAACCAAAACAGTTCGTGAAACCGTAAAGGCCGCAGAACAGCAGTTTTATGTCTGCTCTCTTTCGCAAAACGTGATTATATATAAAGGTGAATTTACGAGCAGCCAGGTCAGGACGTATTTTCAAGACTTGAATAATAAGGAGCTTACCTCTGCTTTTGGTATGATCCATTCACGCTTTTCGACGAATACTTTTCCTTCATGGAGACTGGCCCAGCCATTCAGGTTTATCGCCCATAACGGTGAAATCAATACACTTAAAGGAAATTTGAACTGGTTTTATTCCGGGATTCGCTCTTTTGCCTCACCATTCTTCAGTAAGGATGAGATGGACATGCTGCTTCCTGTTATCGATAATAATCAGTCCGACTCAGCATGTCTGGATAATGTGGTAGAACTTCTTTTCCATTGCGGAAGGACGCTGCCTCACGTTATGATGATGCTGATTCCGGAAGCATGGGATGGAAATGAGCAGATGGATCCGGTTACTAAGGCATTCTATGAATATCATGCGACATTAATTGAACCATGGGATGGGCCTGCTGCGATTGCCTTTACAGACGGCCATATGATAGGGGCAACCCTCGACCGCAACGGCCTTCGTCCTCAGCGTTTTGTTATCACAAACGATGACCAGATTATTGTAGCTTCCGAGGCAGGGGTCTTACCCGTTGATGAATCTAAAGTAATTAAGAAAGGGCGCCTCCAGCCAGGTAAGATGTTGGTGGTAGATACCGTAAAAGGGGCTATTATCGAAGATGATGAGATAAAGAAACAGGTTACTTCCAGCCAGCCCTATGCAACCTGGCTCGATAACTATAAAATCAGGCTGGAAGATCTGGCTGAGCCCAGAGTGGCCTTTACCCAGATGTCGAACGAATCGACATTTAAATACCAGCAGGTATTTGGTTATTCAAGGGAAGATATAGATACCCTGATTAAACCAATGGCTCTTTTCGGAAAAGAAGCCATTGGTTCTATGGGCACTGATACTCCGCTTGCAGTATTTTCTGACCGCCCGCAGCATCTTTCAAACTATTTCAAACAGCTTTTTGCGCAGGTTACAAACCCTCCAATTGATCCGATCCGGGAGCGCCTGGTCATGAGCCTTGCGGGATTTATGGGCAATAACGGGAATATACTTGATGAAGATAAGATGCATTGCCACTGTGTTGCCTTACCGCATCCTGTATTAAGTAATACTGAGCTGGAAAAGATCAGAAGTATTGACACCGGATCTTTCCAGGCTAAGACATTACAGACCTATTTTAAAGCTGACGGCCAAGCGGGATCCCTTCAGCGGGGACTTGACCGCCTTTGCCGCTACGCAGAAGATGCCGTGCATGATGGATTTGAAGTTTTGATCTTGTCGGATCGGGCACTCGATTCCGAACATGCGCCAATGCCTTCATTATTGGCTGTTTCTGCTGTGCACCATCATCTCATTAAAAAGGGCTTGCGTGGAGCAGTGGGGATAATGGTCGAAGCTGGAGATGTATGGGAAGTACATCATTTCGCCTGTCTCATTGCATTCGGTGCGACGGCAGTCAACCCTTACCTTGCTCTGGCTACCATCCGCAAGCTAAAAACTGACGAAAA
Source organism: Daejeonella sp. (assembly GCF_049655485.1). Lineage (GTDB taxonomy): Bacteria > Bacteroidota > Bacteroidia > Sphingobacteriales > Sphingobacteriaceae > Daejeonella. The sequence goes on along the minus strand of NZ_JBASJU010000214.1, from coordinate 9,179 downwards.
ACTGGATACTACGCTGGACCTCAAATCGCTTTACAAGAACTATACTAAGGCTGTGAATGATGGCTTGCTGAAGATCTTTTCTAAAATGGGAATCTCTACCCTGCAGTCATACCACGGTGCTCAGATCTTCGAAATTCTGGGACTAAATAAAGAAGTGGTGGATCATTACTTTACCGGAACTGTATCCCGAATCGGCGGTCTCGGACTAGATGATATTGCGCAGGAAGCTTTACATAAACATTTTACCGGATTCAGAAGGACAGGTATTGAAACCAGGATCCTTCCCGCAGGCGGTGTTTACCAATGGAAACGTAAGGGTGAGGCCCATTTGTTTAATCCAGAGACCGTCCACCTCCTTCAGCATTCAACACGCACAAATAATTTCGAAGTTTATAAGAAATATGCATCTCATATAAATAAACAGACCGATAGTTTGTATACCATTCGCGGCCTTCTTGATTTTGCACATCACCGCCAGCCGGTGCCGATAGAAGAGGTTGAGCCAATTGAAGAAATTCTAAAGCGCTTTGCAACAGGCGCAATGTCTTTCGGTTCAATTTCACATGAGGCACACAGTACTCTCGCTATTGCGATGAACCGCATAGGAGCTAAAAGTAATACAGGAGAAGGCGGTGAGGATGAGCTAAGATATGAGATAATGCCGGATGGCGGATCAATGCGTTCAGCAATTAAGCAGATCGCTTCTGCGAGATTTGGTGTAACGGCGAATTATTTAGCTAATGCCGATGAGCTTCAAATTAAAATGGCTCAAGGGGCAAAACCAGGTGAAGGGGGTCAGCTTCCGGGAGATAAAGTGGATGAATGGATTGCAAAAGTTCGCCATGCAACACCGGGTGTCGGATTGATTTCGCCGCCGCCACACCATGATATTTATTCGATTGAGGATCTTGCCCAATTAATATTTGACCTGAAGAATGCTAACCGAGCTGCCAGGATCAGTGTGAAACTGGTTTCAAAAGCAGGTGTAGGTACTATTGCGGCCGGAGTAGCCAAAGCGCATGCCGATGTGATCCTTATTTCTGGTTACGATGGGGGTACTGGTGCTTCGCCACTTACTTCAATAGTCCATGCTGGTTTACCATGGGAGCTTGGACTTGCCGAGGCACAGCAGACTCTTGTGAAGAATAAACTTAGGAGCAGGGTGGTGCTGCAAACCGACGGACAGTTAAAAACCGGTAAAGACATCGCAATAGCAACTTTGCTGGGTGCAGAGGAATGGGGTGTGGCAACCGCTGCCCTTGTGGCCGGAGGTTGTATCATGATGCGTAAGTGTCACCTCAATACTTGTCCTGTAGGTGTTGCAACCCAGGATCCGGAATTGAGAAAGCTATTCAGCGGTAAACCTGAACATATCGTCAACCTTTTCAAATTTATAGCTGAGGAATTACGCGAGATTATGGCGGAACTTGGTTTCAGGACCATCAACGACATGGTGGGTAAAGTTCAGTTCCTAAAAATGAGGGATGATGTGGATCATTGGAAAATTAAAAACATTGATCTGTCGGGTATCCTATATTCTATGGATAATCCATCGGGCATGACTTTGTTTAACAGTGAAAAACAAGACCATGGCCTTGACAATGTAATCGACTGGCAATTGCTGGAAAAAGCAAAGGATGCTATTGATTCGAAAACACCGGTATTCGCTTCTTTCAATATTAAGAATACGGACCGTACAGCGGGTACGCTGTTGTCTAACGAGATAACTAAGAAGTATTTCTCCGCAGGGCTTCCGCAAAATACAATCAATTACAAATTTACAGGGTCTGCCGGACAAAGTTTTGGGGCATTTTGTACCAAAGGGATCTCGTTTGAACTTGAAGGTGAGGCCAATGATTACGTGGGTAAGGGTTTATCAGGAGCACAATTAGTGATATATCCATCAGTAAAAAACACTACCACACCGCAGGAAAATATCATTATCGGCAACGTTGCTTTATATGGCGCAACCTCGGGCGAACTGTTTGTTAGAGGTCAGGCTGGTGAACGTTTTGCAGTACGGAATTCGGGTGGTACAGCGGTAGTTGAAGGAGTGGGAGATCATGGATGTGAGTATATGACTGGCGGCCGGGCCCTGATTTTAGGTAAGACAGGCAGGAATTTCGCTGCAGGTATGAGCGGAGGTATTGCCTGGGTTCATGATCCGGACAATACTTTTATTTCGAATTGCAATTGTGAAATGGTAGATCTGGATCCGCTTTCTTCACAGGATGAAGAGGAAATCAAAAACTTACTTCACAAACATTCACAGCTCACGCAAAGCCAGGTGGCTAAGTATATTTTGGACGACTGGGAACAACAGTCAGTTTATTTCATAAAAGTATTCCCTAAGGAATACAAAAAAGTATTGAACCTTCAGAAAGTTCAGCAATCAGCAGGATAATGGGAAAACCAACAGGATTTAAGGAGTATGGCAGGGAGCTTCCTTCAAAAACAGCCCCTGCAGAGCGTGTCAAGAACTACAAGGAATTCGTTCATGAATATTCTCCGGAGAAATTGAACGAACAATCGGCAAGATGTATGAACTGCGGTATCCCATTTTGTCATTCTGGTTGTCCGCTGGGCAACGTAATACCGGAGTTTAACGACGCGGTATACCAGGGTAAATGGGAAGAAGCCTATTTGATCTTGAACTCAACTAATAATTTCCCGGAGTTTACTGGCCGTATTTGTCCTGCGCCCTGCGAAGCTGCCTGTGTGCTCGGTATTAATAAGCCGCCAGTAACCATAGAGGAAATTGAAAAGCATATTATAGAAATTGCTTTTTCAAAAGGATATGTTAAGCCGAATGCACCGATCCTTAGAACGGGTAAAAAGGTTGCAGTTGTCGGTTCCGGACCTGCCGGCTTAGCCGCTGCGGCACAGCTCAACAAGGCTGGGCATACCGTTACAATCTATGAACGGGATGACTTGCCGGGCGGGCTTCTGCGTTATGGTATTCCAGACTTTAAACTGGAGAAAACGATTATCGACCGTCGTTTGCAGGTGATGAAAGAGGAAGGTATTGAATTTGTATGTAACACTGAAGTTGGTGCTAACGGTAAGATGAAAGAATTCGTAGATCAGCACGACGCTATTATTATGGCTGCCGGAGCAACTATTCCACGAAACCTTAACATTCCTGGCCGCGACCTTAAAGGAGTTCATTTTGCGATGGATTTCCTTAAGCAACAGAATAAAACTGTAAGTAATATTGCTTTTCCTGATGAAAAGATCCTCGCTACGGAAAAAGATGTGATCGTAATAGGCGGGGGCGATACGGGTTCAGACTGTGTCGGAACTTCAAACCGTCAGCATGCCAATACGGTTAAGCAGTTTGAGCTACTGGCACAACCTCCGGCAGAACGCAGCGCGAATATGCCATGGCCAACATACCCTATGGTATTAAAAACAACAAGTTCCCATGAGGAAGGTTGCGAGCGATTCTGGGGTATCAATACCAAAGCGTTTTTGGGAAATGAAACTGGTGATCTTAGAGCAATTTTAGTGTCTGACGTGAGCTGGGAACTGGATCAAGCTGGGCGACCTATTAAATTTCTTGAGATTGAGGGTTCAGAACGGGAGCTTCCATGCCAGCTTGCCTTACTAGCAATGGGTTTCTTACATCCACAGCATCAGGGACTTATTGAAAACACGGGGCTTGAATTAGATGCCCGGGGAAATGTAAATGCAGTTGAAGGGCAATATGCCACTAACATCCCTAAAATATTCGCTGCAGGGGATATGCGCCGCGGGCAGTCGCTGGTTGTATGGGCTATTTCTGAAGGCCGTGAAGCCGCACGAAGAGCCGATGAATTTTTGATGGGGCGTTCGAGTTTGCCGAGTAAAGATCGGGTCATGGAATACATGATTGGCTAGTTTCAAACGGAAAAATGAAAACTGAATTTGAAGGAATGATGTCTAGGCATCTAGCACTTTTCACTTTTCAGTTTTCACTTTTCTTTATCCCAAGCCGCCACTGATCCTATGAAATATCCCGTTCCCATCCCAATTCCGTTTTTCTCCCAAAACCATCCGTTTTGATGCCCCGGTAATTTCATAACCACTTTCTAAAAGAAAGTCGATGCAAGCCTTATTTTCAGATGGAAAGCGGGCAAAAGGTTTGCTTCGCATTCTGATTTTCATAAGTTCAATACCAGCAAGCCTGGTTTTCGCCATTACGTAGCCGTCAAGGAGGGAAGGGAAGTATGCGCCTTGTATTTGTCCGTCTATGATGTAAACCAGGGAAGAATGGAGATGCGGTTCCAGGACCTTTATCCGGTATTCCGCTGAAATTTGCTTATCTAATGTGAGTAGTTCATCGCGAAAGCGAAAGTGATAGGGTACAACTGCAAATGGGTCCGAAAGATACTGGTCGGTATGACTTCCCAACATGTGTATATACTCAGTTTCTATTTCAAACCCTAATTTTTTATACACAGGATAGCCCATTTCTGTGGCATCCAGGTATATCGTTCGGAACCTCTCGGAATCCAGGTCTTCAATCAGCGCAGCGGTAATTTCCTTTCCCAGCCCTTTGTTTCGATGTTCAGGATGGACGATAATATGAGCAATCCATGCCGAGTCCTGATGCTGAATCGTCGCCCCAACGGCTAGTATTTTACCATGTTCCGAAATTTTTAGTGCTTTGCAGAATTCTGCTGCCGAATAAAAATAGAAATGAGGCTTAATATCCGTCCAATTTTCTGGCTGGAGTTGTCGGAGCAGGTCGATATCTGAATTTTGTATTTCTTCTATCTTCATAAGCCAAAAAGGATATTAAACAGGGCTTGTAATTCTAGAGTTAAGTTTTGAAAAAAAATCCCATAACACTATCCCTGCAGATACCACAATATTGAACGAATGCTTAGTCCCAAACTGTGGGATCTCAATGCATTTATCAGCCAATTTCATTGCTTCATCACTAACACCCTGAACCTCGTTACCGAAGATCAGGGCATATTTTTCAGAGATATTTGGAAGATGGTCGTTTAACATCAGGCTGTTTTCTGCCTGTTCAATTGCGATGATAATATATCCTAAATCTTTAAGTTCGTTAATGGCCTCATGTACTGATTCGTAATATACCCAGTCGATCGATTGAGTTGCCCCCAAAGCAGTTTTTTCGATATCGCGATGTGGTGGCTGTGCGGTGATGCCACATAAGCAAATTTTCTCCACTGCAAAACCATCAGAAGTACGAAATATGGACCCGATATTGTGCATACTGCGCACGTTATCGAGTATGACTACCAATGGTAATTTTTCCTGTTTTTTAAAGTCGTCGATACCAACCCGCCCGAGTTCATCCAGTTTTAATTTCCGCATGTTCAAAAATAGCGGGATTTTTTCCACTTCCGTATAGGCTCAAGGTAATTAATCAGCATGAATCCGAGCGAGGAGCAAATGCATATTCCGGTAAGAAACCACCAGAATAATCTGAAACCGCCTTGTTGAATCAATATAGCTCCATAAATTGGCCCTATTATCTGTGCGGTGGACCAGGCTATGGTGTATAATGCGGAATATTCACCCCGGTTGCTTTCGTTCGATCTGCTGATCCAGAACGCATTCATGAATGGCATAGAGAGCATTTCGCCCAAAGTAATCAGTACAACTGAAATTACTGCTGCCCATGCTACCGGGGGCAATACATTCAAGGCAACATAGCTTAAGGAGGCTACTAAAATCCCAAGGGAGATAAAAAATAATGGACTCCGCTTACCTTCCAGGTTGTGGACGAGGACCATTTCCGTCGCTACAATAATAATCCCGTTTAAGGCCATCAATCCGCCGATGAATTGTTCGGTGAAATGCCATTCAGATTTAAAGAATACAGGCTGTAAGATAAAAAACTGGAAGAAAGAAGAAGCAAAAGGGATAGTGAGAAAGATAAATGCCAGATATAGCTTATCGCGATAAGCTGAATGGGCGATGGGTTTGATTGATACCTCTTTTGCGGCTTTTTCCTTTCTAACGTCTGGCAGTAATTTAAACAGGAGTATTCCAGCCAGAATGTTGGTTAAACCGTCGACATAAAATAATAGGTGATAGTCTATAGAAGCGATAAATCCCCCAAGGGCACCGCCAAAAGACCATCCCAGGTTGATAGCCAGACGATGTAATGAATATGCCCTCGTCCTGGCACTTTCGGAACTATAATGTGCGATAGCGGCTGAATTTGCGGGCCGGAAAGATTCATTACACATGCTAAGCAAAAAAGTTCCTGCCGCCAGACTTAAGAATGTTTCCAGAAAAGCCAGGGAAATGAATAACACCCCTCCGCTGAATAAAGCACCCAGCTGCAAGTGGTAAAATCCAAGTTTGTCCGTAATTTTCCCGCCGAAAAATGCTCCTAAAATGGATCCGACGCCAAATAATGACATGATGATCCCTGCCTGGACGATCGTGAAGCCGAGTTGCTGAGTGCAGTATATGGTCATGAAAGGAACGACCATCGTGCCGCTCCTGTTGATAAACATGACAACAGATAAGTACCAGTTTTCTCTGCTTAAGCCCGCGTAAGCGTTCTTATATAATTCTATTGGGTTGGCAATCACAATTCAAATATAATTTATTTAGAGATTAGAGGCCGGTGATTGTTACCAGTGAGAGCGATGGTAATTCGTACTATGTAACAGGCATCTTGCCGATTAAAACAAATATGAACAGATTCATATACATATTCCTGTTCCCGGTATGTGTATTGACTGGAATTGGTTTATTCCAGCTAATATTTAGAATTTTTGGCGAAAGTGTTTCGTTTGGATATCAGGTTACATTGGTGTTGTGTTCGGTATTGTCATGTGGTTTTCGGAAGCTAAATTGTTTATTGTTGTGAGTAGGAAAATGAAATGAAAAAGCCCCGATCAAAATCAGGGCTTTTAAAGTCATTGGTTTAAGGTGTTAGTTCTTCGTACTGGTCTCTTTTTTCTCAACATTTTCTTCCTTTAGTTTTATTTCCTCAGCCTTCTTCTGTATCTCTTCTATTTGCTTTTTCCATTCCGGAGAATCAAACTTCTTCCTGATCTCCTCTGAATTTATCTTCATCTCCTCGAACTTCTTTTTCCATTCAGGAGAGTCAAATTGTTTTCTCATGTGTTCTGACTGAATTTGCATATCCTCAATTTTCTTTTTCCATTCCGGAGAGTCGAATTGCTTCTTCATTTCCAGGGAATGCTGCTTCATATCTTCAATCTTTTTCTTCCATTCCGGGCTGTCGAATTCTTTTTGCATGGCCAGGGCATGCGACTTCATTTGTTCGGCATTAGCTTCCATGTCGGTCATTTTCTTTTTCCACTCAGGGCTGTTGAAATGCTTTTTCATTTCTTCAGCATGGCTCTTCATTTCTTCCATATGCTTCTTCCATTCCGGGCTGCTGAACTTCTTTTTTAATTTATTTGTGTCCGTCGGAAAAGGAATTGCAGGCGGGGCAGGAAGAGGAGGGGCCGACATGAACGGAACAGCTGGCACATTTGGAGCGGGGGGGGCCGTAGCGACGTCCTGCTTAGGAAACGTCGCTGGGGTAGGAGGTGCCGGCGGAGCTTCCGCAGGGTTTGGAAGAGCCGGCAGTTTCAACCGAACAGTATCAGTGCTGGATTCATAAACTGTTATACTATTTTGCTTCTTAAGTCCTTGTTCAGCCGGAATTATCCAGGCAAGAGAAAGGCACACAGCGATGACTGTTAATGATGTAAACAGATGTTGTTTTGGATTTGAGTTCTTTGGTTTCATGGTCGTAAGTCGTTTTATACGGTTTAACAATGTGTATTTCTCTTCGCCTGAAGCGTAAAGGGATAAACTGAGTTTGTTGGTATTATTCTCAGCTATTTGTAGTAGTGCCTGGGCATAAATTAAAGGATTGCTTGTGTTTTGGAGCACGAGATCATCGCAGCAGAACTCTCGCTCTCTTCGGATTTCTTTTCCAAGGAACCATATCACCGGGTTAAAGAACAGAACCATTTCCATAATCCTTTGAATGATGTTGAATAGATAATCGTTCCGTCGGATATGCGCCATTTCATGTAATAAAATCGCTTCAACTTCTGCCGGGCTTAGGTGGTTAATAATCGCGACCGGAAGCACTATGATCGGTTTAATAAAGCCAATAGTGCATGGAACCAGGGTATCATAACATATGGTTAGTTTGACTTTATTTTTAAGATCAAGTTTGCTTGCAAGGATATTGAGTTGTGGGTTCCAACTTAAGTCGACATTTTGCAGGCTTTTTTTCCGGATGATATTGATACGCAATAATCCAAACAGAAGCATTCCTAATTGAACCAGGAGACCTGCTATATACAAGACTGCTATCCAGGTGGAGAAGCCAGGTAATAAAGATTCTGCATATAATGGTACCACCAAAGATGATTTGTTTTGGAACGCTGGCATCTGTTCCATGCTTTCGAGTTTTTCTAGTCCTGTGAGATAAGCATCCGAAAAGGAAAAGATAAAACTTGCAAAGATCCATATCATTCCTACATAGAGAATTTTATAGCGCTCGGATGAAGGCAATTCGGGAAAGGCTTTCAAAATAAGTTTCACGAATGCGTACACTAACAAACCATGGAATATAGAGTAGAAGATAACTTCACTCAAGGCGGTGAACAGGACTGTGAGTTCCATATTTTTACTTCTTATCTAAAGATTCAAGGTATTTTTTAATCATTTCAATTTCTTCCCTGGAAGAGTTTTTATTGCTTAATGCCTGCATCACTAATTGCGCTGCCGAGCCATTGAAAACCGTATCAATTAAGGAGTCAATCAAATTTTGACTGGTAGACGACTGCGATATCAAGGCTTTGTATATGTGCGTACGGCTACTCGTTTCTCTTTCCAGGAGGCCTTTTTCATGCATGATCTGCATCAATTTTAGCGTGGTGGTATAGCCAATCTCTGTACCCTTATCTTTGGATAGCTCTTCATTTACTTCCCTTACCGTCGCCGATCCGCGCTTCCACACGACCTGCAATATCTCTAATTCACTGTTTGTTGGCTTGACATTCATAGTAATACGAATTGTTTCGTATGCAATTATACGAACAGTTTCGTATAATAAAAATTATTTCACATTTTTTAACATTTAACTCAGCTGACGGTGGACCGTTGACAGTTCACCTTCGATAAGGCCTCCGGAATTATTTGGAGGTCTTTCTCTGTCAACCGTCAACCGTCAACTG
>NZ_JBASJU010000213.1:0-31836 GCF_049655485.1 Daejeonella sp. | reverse complement strand
CAGTACGCGAAAACGGATGGCCGCAAACTCTTGAAGTAGGTTTGATCGGATCATGTACCAACTCATCTTACGAAGATATAAGCAGAGCAGCATCAATCGCTCAGCAGGCTGTTGATAAACATTTAGTCGCAAAGGCCGAATTTACTATCACTCCCGGGTCAGAACTTGTTCGTTACACTGTTGAACGTGACGGTTATTTGAACACCTTTGAAAGTATGGGGGGTGTAGTACTTGCCAATGCCTGCGGTCCATGTATCGGTCAGTGGGCTCGTCACAGTACTGACCCAACTCGTAAAAATTCTATTATTACTTCGTTTAACAGGAATTTCAAGTCCAGAAACGACGGTAACCCCAATACTCATGCATTTGTCGCCTCTCCTGAGGTAGTAACTGCTTTAACCATTGCAGGTGATCTTGGATTTAACCCGATGACCGACACCCTGACCAATTCGGAAGGTGTACAGGTCAAACTTGACGAACCTCAAGGCTTAGAAATGCCTTTGAGAGGTTTTGCGGTTGAAGATGCAGGTTATCAGGCTCCGGCTGAAGATGGAACTCAAGTAAGTGTAATTGTAGATCCTAAATCTGCACGACTACAATTGCTTGATCCTTTTAAAGCGTGGGAAGGTACAGACATCACAGGGCTGAAATTGCTTATTAAAGCTAAAGGAAAATGTACTACGGATCATATCTCTATGGCGGGACCATGGTTGAAATTCCGTGGTCACCTGGATAATATTTCAAACAACATGTTAATCGGCGCCACGAATTTCTTCAATGATAAGGCTGATAACGTTAAAAACCAGCTGACAGGAGAATACGGTGCAGTTCCAGCTACTGCGAGAGCCTACAAAGCTCAAGGAATTGGTAGTATCGTTGTTGGTGATGAGAATTACGGAGAAGGATCTTCGAGGGAACATGCAGCGATGGAACCAAGACATCTTGCAGTACGAGCAATACTTGTTAAATCATTCGCCAGGATCCACGAAACCAATCTTAAAAAACAAGGTATGCTTGCCCTGACGTTTTCTGATGCTAATGATTATGACCGCATCCTTGAAGATGACACCATCGATATCACGGGACTTAACGAATTTAGTCCGGGTAAACCACTTCATATTGTACTTCACCATGCAGATGGTAATACAGAATCATTTGCTGTAAATCACACTTATAATGCACAGCAGATTGAGTGGTTTAAAGCTGGGGGAGCATTGAATATCATACGGATGAACCAGACGAAATAATTGAGAATGGAGAGTGGAGAGTTGAGAATGAAACTGAAAGGTGAAAACTGAAACATACACTTACATTTAATAGGAGCCGTATTCGGGGAGCTTTTGCTTTAGGAATACGGCTTTTTTGTTTATATTAATTTCAATAAAATAGATTAAAAAATGACGAACGAACCTAAGGTTATCCTCATCACTGGTGCTTCGACTGGGATAGGTTTTGAAACTGCGCTGCTACTCGCGGGGGAAGGGCATAAAGTTTATGCAACGATGAGAGACCATTCGCGCAGCAATATCCTTTTGGATGAAGCAGCAAAACAAGGGGTCACTCTTACGGTACCCGGCCTGGACGTTCAGTATGAAGAAAGTATTTCTCAATGCATCGCACAAATTATCGATCATGAACAAACAATCGATGTGCTGATCAACAATGCCGGTGCAGGTTTCATCAGAACTATGGAGCAAGCAACCATGGAAGAGATACAGCAGGTGATGGATGTCAATTTCTATGGGGTGATCCGTTGCACTAAAGCTGTCCTTCCGTTCATGCGCAAACAGCACAGTGGTCATATTATCAATATTTCCTCCGTCGGGGGACTTGTTGGCCAGCCGGTAAATGAAATTTATTGCGCTGCTAAATTCGCGCTGGAGGGACTCACTGAAAGTATTGCAAGCTACATGAAGCCCTATTTCGGGATTAATGTTTCTTTAATTGAGCCCGGCGGCGTGATAACAGAGTTCGGAAACAGCTTAACGCGATATTTTAATGACACTGGAGGTATAAAGGACGATGACTATAAGCCCTTAATACAAACCTACATGGACTACAGAGCCACCTTTACTGATGAAGTAAAGGAACGCGCCTTTCAAAAGCCCGCCCAAATTGCTGACGTAATATTAAAATGCATTAATGATCCTGAACCTAAGCTGCGTTATATGAGCTCTGAGGGGGTGGCTACATTTACCAAATTAAAGACAGGGCTGGATCCTGACGGCGAAGGGATAAAATCACAAGTGAGAAAAGGGATATTGAACAAATAATCAACCCTAGTCCCTGAGCTGTATAAACTCCGGCCGCTTTAGAAGTATTCACTTCCTGGCCGTAACGTTAGCGGCGACATTTCGTATATTGTCTTAACTAGAGTTCAATTGAAAAAGGTCTTACTTGTACTAGTTTTAATTAAACTATCATTTGAAGCTTTTGCGCAAGCGCCTTCGAATGATGAATGTTTGGGCGCAATACAATTACCTGCTGAAAATTTTTGTTCTGCTGTGAGCACTTATACCACCGTCAACGCGACAGAGAAGAATCCAGGAAATGGCAAAGACATCTGGTTTAAATTTACCGCTATCTCTTTTGAGGTAAGCATTACCGTTACAGCAAATACTCTAAGATCCCCTACAATTGGATTGAAAACAGATTGCAATACCGATTTTATAACCATAGGATCGGTAATCAATGACGGTAACAATATCATTTATACAAAAGGGGGCCTTACACCTGGGATAGAATACTTCTTCTGGGTTGGTGGTGCAACCCCTGGTACATTCCAGTTGTGCATAAAAAACTACAATCCCCCGGTAAAACCCGGACAAGATTATTCATCGGCTTCCATTTTATGCAGTACAGCAAGTTTTCCAGCCATTAATATCACTGGAGCCGGTTTATTGAATCATGAAGCAGATGGCACTTGTTTAGAAACCACAGAGGGAGAAGCTAATACCGCCTGGTACAAATGGACGGCGGCAAATAACGGCACCCTTGTTTTTACGATAACGCCAACTAAAAACGACGACATTGATTGGGTTCTATTTGATCTGGGGCTTGAAGGAAACACAACAGCGCCTTCAGGTAAAAATGCAATTCGTTGTGCTGCCGGAGCTGGAATTAGCCACGAGAGTTGCCCGGGATCGACTGAAGCTCTTTATAACAAAACCGGACTAGACTTTAATGAAACTGACATCAGTGAAGAAGGAGGATGCGGTAAAGGCCAAAACGGGGTAGTAAAAGCTGTAACTATGCAACAGGGCCATGTTTATGCTTTATTAATAAACAACTTTTCCAACGGCAACAATGGATTCAATATGGATTTTTCAGACAGGAACGGCCGAGCTGGCACAGGCGAATTTGCAGGTCCGAAGGGTACGATAAATCTAACAAAAAATCAGCCCTGTACGGTGAATCAAAGTTTTACATTCACCACTACCACCGCAAATACCAACAGCATAAAATGGTATTTCGGTAATGGTGCAAGCCTGGAGAGTTCCGATGTCTCCAATCCACCAGTAATTTCTTATTCCAATCCTGGAGAAAAAACAGTTGTACTTCAATTAACCAATGAACGGGGGTGTTCAGTTGTCTATTCGCAGACCTTTCTTGTGGGCCTTAAGCCCGATGTACCATCAATAAATCCTTTACAAATCAGCTATTGTACAGGTGACGTGATAACTTTGGGTGTTGCTGGCAAAGCAGGTGAAACTTATTCGTGGACCGGGCCCAGTGGTTTTAAATCAGATCTTGCTGAAGTAAAAATTCCGGTGACCACTTCTGCTCAAATCGGTACTTACTCCGTGATTGCGACTCTTTTTGGTTGTTCAAGTGATGCAGCAACAACCACGATAAATAGTATTATTCAAACTCCTATTGCAGCTTTTACCACAGATCCGACTGCTCCAGCCAAGCTAGCTTTTCCAGTTACGGTAAAGCTCTTCAATAACTCTCAGAACGCCGACTCATTTTCCTGGGATTTTGGCGATGGAACACCCCTATCAACCGAGACTAATCCCGAGCATGTGTACAAAGGCAAAGGAAATTTTACTGTGACACTCACGGCCTTCAACAGCAAAGCTTGTAGTGCCTCGACCACGAAAGGTACATTTATGGTGAGCGAACTTGGATCCATATTTATTCCCAATACCTTCACACCAAACAACGACTCGGTTAACGATGAATTCGTAGTTAATATGAACAACATAAAGACTTTCCAGATTCAGATATTTAACCGCTATGGAATCCTGATGTATTCTTCCCAAAATCTGGTGGAAAACTGGGATGGAACTTACAAAAACGAACAAGTTCCTGTAGGAACGTATTATTATGTCCTGGATGCCATAGACTTTGACAATAACCTTATCAAGAAATCCGGTTCTGTTACTATCTTGAGGTAATGAAAATTACCTTACTTACTATCGGCAAAACCGAGGATAAATACCTTATAGATGGCATTGAAGTTTACCTCAAAAGGCTCAAACATTATATTCCTTTTAAGATTTCGGAGATACCGGAACTAAAAGGGACTAAAAACTTGTCGCGCGAACAACAGAAAAGCAAAGAAGCAGAGCTGATTTTCAAAAACATTAGCAGTACCGATCATGTTATTCTCTTAGATGAAAATGGACAGGAATTTTCTTCTAAACAATTTGCGACGTTCTTAAACAAAAAAATGGTAGGGGGATTGCAACACCTTGTATTTATCATTGGAGGCCCTTATGGATTTAGCGAGGAAATATACACAAGGAGTAATGAAAAGATTTCGCTGTCGCGGATGACCTTTTCACATCAAATGATCCGCCTGTTTTTTGCCGAACAATTGTACAGGGCCTGCACCATTTTAAAGGGTGAACCCTATCATCACGACTAATAATCAATTTATGGATTATAAAAGAAATTATCGATTTAAATCAGGGACAAGAAGCCAGGAAAGCAAGCAATTTTGGATTATGGCTATTATTGGAATAGCTGTAGGGGCCGCTATATTGTATTTCTTTTGATCTCACAGACTAGCCTTGCACCTAATTTATACCGACCTTATAGGGTCCTTATAGGGTCCTTATAGTGACCTTATAGCGATATACCAAGTGTGTAGCAAAGGTCAAACAGGGGTATAACAACACTTAATAGAGACTTTCATAGTGGATATCAAAGAAAAACCCCAAGGGTAAAAACCTTGGGGCTATTTTATTTAGATTTTTGAGACAACCTGGTAGTACTCTTGCCAGCCGCTTTCGTAGCTTTCGGTTTTTCTTTTGCAACAGGCTCAGGTTTCTTCGTTGATTCTGCAATGGCAGGTGTACCGCCTTCAGAAAGTGGCTCAGGCGCTGTTTCTGTAAATAAAGGAAGCACACTAATGGTGTTATACCAGGCGATAATTTTCTTGATATCTGAAGAATAAACACGCTCCTGGTCGTGGTCAGGTGCCACATCAGTGAAAAACTCACGAAGCTTCTTCCCATCGGCCGCTTTCGGGTCTGGAATATCTTTGCTTTCATTCATTGCCTCAAAAATATCGCTCAGTTTCAAATCGCCACTTTCACCGAAAACGGTGATGTCTTCCAGAGAAGCCATCTTCGCAGTGCTCATATTTACGACAGTCTTATTTTTTTGCTCATCCAGTGTCTCAAGGATGTAACCTGATTTATTCTGGCCAATCAGCTTAAATAAGCCTGGCTTGCCCGATACGGACACTAATCCTCTTAAATTCATATGTTTAGATTTGAGATATGGGATATGAGATATGAGAATGTGTACGTTTCCGACTCAAATCTCTTATTTCAAATCTCATGTCTATTCTTCAATAATTTCAATCCCCAGTATCTTATCGCCCTGGCGGATATCGTCTACAACATCCACATTTTCCACTACCTTACCAAAACAAGTATGGTTACGATCCAAATGGGAAGTATTGTTACGACTATGACAGATAAAAAACTGAGAACCCCCTGTATTACGTCCTGCGTGTGCCATTGACAGGACTCCGCGATCGTGATACTGATTATCACCGGTTAGTTCGCAATCAATCTGGTATCCGGGGCCACCTGCACCCGTTCCTGTCGGATCACCTCCCTGAATAACGAAATCGTTTATTACCCTGTGAAATGTTACTCCATCATAATAACCTTCTTTAGCTAACTTCAAAAAATTGGCCACTGTGTTCGGTGCATCTTTATCGTAAAACTGCACGGTCATGTCACCTTTTTCGGTTTTTATAATTGCTTTGCTCATATGTATATTTCTTAGGATTGGATGACAAAGTTAATTATTTAAGCCAATTGATGAAATTCTAGAAATATGATCTGCATTTTATAACTTTATATCCCTTGTATACGTTTACTAAAGATGCTTAGAGTAAGAATAACTTTCCTTTTTGTACTGATCACAGCAATCTGTAAGGCTTCCTCTATCCTTATTCCGATGGATGAGGAGCAGAAAAATCATTTAAAAGCATACGGTATAACGTTCTGGACGCTTAAAAATGGATTAGAGGCCGACTGGCTTTTGAACTATCGTGGCGGAAGTTTCCTCATAAAATATTCTCAACAATTAGAATCTGAATGTAAAATACGCGGAGTTTCATATGAAGTTCTGCCAGATGCACGAGTTAACGGGATTCTAAACGAAATATCTGACCCCTCAGTGAACATGGAGATGGTCAAACTCGAAAAAGCACCAAAGATCGCTGTCTACTCTCCTAAGAATAAACTACCCTGGGATGACGCAGTGACGATGGTTTTGACCTATGCTGAAATACCCTATGATATCCTCTACGATGATGAAGTCTTGAAAGGGAATCTGCCTAAATACGACTGGCTCCATCTTCACCATGAAGACTTTACCGGACAGTATAACAGGTTTTGGGGTAATTATAAGAACGCGAGCTGGTATATTGAAGATGTTAAAATTCAGGAGGAAACCGCAAAACGTAATGGATTTAAAAAAGTTTCATCAATGAAACTAGCTGTAGCTCAAACGATAAGGGAGTTTTGCGCAGGAGGCGGATTCATGTTCGCCATGTGTTCAGGTCCGGAAACTTTTGATGTTGCACTGGCTGCCAACGGAACAGACATCGTCGAGAGGGTGTTCGATGGAGATGGCTCGGACCCACAAGCGCAGGCAAAACTGGATTTCAATCAGACTTTCGCTTTCCACAACTTCAAACTAGATCTTAATCCTTCAAACAATGAATTTTCGACCATTGACGCTCGTCCGGATGCATCCAGCAGCGCAACCTTCGAGTCGGATTTCTTTACACTTTTTGATTTCTCGGCCAAATGGGATATTGTTCCGGCCATGTTAACTCAGAGCCATGATAAGGTGATAAAGGGTTTCATGGGTCAAACAACATCCTTTAAACGAAGTTTCATCAAACCTCACGTATTGGTGATGGGAGAAACCAAGACCATGGACGAAGCAAAATACATCCATGGTGAGTTCGGTAAGGGACAATGGACATTCTACGGCGGCCATGATCCTGAGGATTACCGGCATCTGGTTGGTGACCCTCCTACCGACTTAAGCTTGCATCCTAATTCACCGGGATACCGGCTTATCCTAAATAACGTATTGTTTCCAGCGGCGAAGAAGAAGAAGCAGAAGACATGATTAGTTATAAAACTTCCAACTTACCGCAAATTTCAATAGCGCATCCTGCATTGGATATCCACGCACAGTATAATATCCCCGGGAAAACAGGTTTTGATTTGCGTAATCGTATTTAATAAACAGGTTCGTACGTTTAAGCGTTGCTTTGACCCAAACATCCATCACAGGGTATGTAGAATATTCAAGCCCACGATTGTCATTATAGAACTGGCTTACATTAATTGCGTAAGCAGGTGCTTTAAAAGGCGTGTTAAATCTCAGATCAAACCCGATGTTAGTATAAAGCACTTTAAATAATCTCGAAGCGTAATAGAAGCTGTTGTAGGTGTAAACTTCCGGAGTGCGCAGTATATCCTGAAAATCAGTTTTTTGGTATACTACATAATTATCCAGGTTAAAATTTCGGAACTTAAAATTTTTCATTACACTGAGCTTGAGTAAATTAATATTCGTTCCGAACTGTGCAGGCTCAATTTGCTGAGCGGTTGCGGTTTCTTTGTAATATAAATGATTACTCACTAAAAAATACTCCGCCTTTGCCGATAATCTAAATTTGTTGTTTTCGTATAGAAAAGAAAGGTTGTTCACCTTCGTTTTTTCGAAATTGCGATCCCAGCTGTGGTATTGATAATTCACCCGTTCATACATCTGTTCCGGTGATTTATTCTGTGTATAGGCTCCCAAAACAATCCGGCCAATCGACTTACTGAGGAGAAAGTTAGCCTTCGCTTCATGCAGGAAATCACCAAAATTAGCACCTTGCATAATCTGCTGAAAATTCGCATCTAAGCCCGCCTTATCACTAAAACGGTAGGAAAACCCGGCTTTTAGGGTTGTATTCGAAAAGTTTTTCTGGAAATCCATTTGCTCATAATGATAAAGATCATTTTGAATGCCGAGATCGAGTTTGGCCTCGTTCTTTAAAAAACTAACCGCTTTACTCCTGAGATAAAAACTATAATTGAACTCATTTCGAAGATCAGTTACGAAAGTAGAGTCATTGGTCTGTATATAATCACGGGATGGCAGTATTGGAAAGGCCCCAAAAAGATCTTCTTCATTTCTATAAAACCGATATCGGTCCTTGATATAAGAAATCGAATGCGAAAGCCTTTGCGTTGGAAGAATACGTACAGAACCATTCTCTCCTGATAGGCTATCTTTCCTTCCGATATAGTAAAACTGTTTAAGAAAATACTGCGTACGTCGCCAAATCTGCATTGGGCGGTCTGCTCCTGTCGCCGCTAAACGTACTGTTTCTGCGTTTTTCGCCAGAGACTCTCCATTAAATATCGTATCATTAATAGTCGAACCGTTTTCACCGGCTTTAATTTTATTAAAGAGGACATCACCAATTATATTATACCTCTTATTAGGAGATTCATACCATGCGAACAAAGCAGCGTTCAGATGATCAGATTTCTGATTTATATATAGCCCTTCCCCTGCCAAACGGTTAAAGTTGGCTCCAATGTTTAAATTGGGTTTGACGTTCTGAGAGTGGGTAATCTTAAATGTTTGTTCTACATCCTTTCCGTTAACATAGTACAACTCTGTATATGGTGTTCTCGCCCTATAGAACCGTAGAGAATCCTGAGTAAGGCGATAAAGGTCAAGCGAGTGGAATCCGGCATCAAATCCGATTGTTTTAGTAGGTTGAAAAAGCATTTCCCGATAGGCAATACCATTTACTCCTAAACCAATAGTTGGATTACCTGGCTGGTTGATTGGACTATAGTTCTGGAAATTAGCCAGCGTGGTATCGATACCGATTGTTTGTGTACCCTCGTTAAACAACTTTAAATTCGTATAGCGGACATACTTCGAAGTATAAACGATTGAGTCTGCCGATGATTCTTCTTTAAGCCGTAAGGAATCCAGACTTATAGTCCCGGCCGGAACCGGAACTTGTCCAAACACCACCGATGTGCGCAAGAAAATTAGTAATCCTAAGATTAATTTCTTAATCATTTAATTGCAGAAGTAAACCTTTTAAAATTGTTGTCATTTTTGGTTCCGCCTCGTTCGCAGTTTTAATAATTTCTTCAACGGAAACTGCCTGTAGCGTATCAGGGAATCCCTCATCAGTGAGTACAGAGATAGCGAAAACAGGTAATCCCATATGATTAGCTACAATAACTTCCGGCACCGTGCTCATTCCTACGGCGTCGCCGCCAATAGTACGCAAGAAGCGATACTCTGCCCTTGTTTCCAGGTTGGGGCCGTTAACTGCAACATAAACTCCGGTATGACATCTAATATTATTCTTTTTTGCGATTTCCATCCCAACAGCAACCAGTTTTTTATTGTAAGGCTCACTCATATCCGGGAACCTTGGCCCCAGGCTGTCTGAATTCCTTCCCCTTAATGGGTTATCTGACTGGAAATTTATATGATCGTCAATAATCATCAGGTCGCCTTTTCGAAAATCCGGATTAAGCGCTCCACTGGCATTCGAAACTATTAGTTTTGAGATTCCCAGCATTTTCATCACCCTTACGGGAAATGTAATCTGCTGCATATCATACCCTTCATAATAATGCAAGCGGCCCTGCATCGCAACCACCCGCTTTCCGCTAAGTGTTCCAAAAATCAGACGTCCGGAATGGAACTCCAACGTGGATATGGGGAAGTTAGGGATGTTGGAATACATCAATTTATGAGTTACCTCGATATCTTCAACCAGTCCGCCGAGTCCGGTACCAAGTATAATTCCTACTTCAGGCTCAAAATCACCTATTTTTCTTTTGATGTATTCAGTGGTTAACTGTAGGTTCTGCTGCATATTTTTCTATCAATTCGTTAAATCTTGCCCTTTCCGGTTGGTGTATTTCGGCCCGGACCGGCAAGTAGTAAACCGGTAAAGCTTTTAAAAGTTCTTGTGTCGCGAAAGAGCCCAAGCGTTGAGCGTCTTTTTCGGTAGTTATTATCAGCTTGTCATCTGCCTGCACTGCTTCAAATGCCTGCACAAGTTTACTGATATTTTTCCTGGTGAAGTTATGATGATCCGCATAATTGTGGTGTGTTATCAATTGCGTGTAACCCCCAATTTCTGATAAAAGAGGTGCCGGATTAGCTATTCCAGTGAGCAAAATAATATTGGTAGTTACTTTTATTGCAAGTAGTTTCCGAACTTCCATTTCCGTATTAAAGGGCTCCAAATCTCCATACTCGAGGTACGAATAGAAAACCTCCTGATGACTTCTCGGCTTGATAAGGCTCAATATCTCTTGTCGGTCTGCCTGATCTAACCCTGGCGGGGTTTTGGTAACCACAAGTATATCCGCACGGTCTTTTTCCCAAACCGGCTCCCGCATATCACCCGCTGGTAGAAGCATTCTAAGACTGGACAAGCTGTTGTAATCAAATAGCAAGATACTCAGGCCGGGCCTTAATGCCCGGTGCTGGTATGCGTCATCAAGGATTATAAGCTCATGGTTTTTCTCCAGCGTTCTGATACCATCTACCCGTTTCTCGCAAACGGCTACCGTTATGTCGTTAAATTTCCTTTTGAATTGCAAGGGCTCGTCGCCCGATTCTGTACTTAAAGAGTCCTTCTCAACTAAACGGAAGCCTTTTGATCGTCGCCCGTATCCCCGACTTAATGTCGCTAATTTGTATCGATCTTTAAGTAAGCGTACAAGATATTCAGTCATTGGACTTTTACCGGAACCGCCCACAGATAAATTTCCGACAGAAATAATGGGCAAATCAAATTCCGTCGACCTTAGGATACCGAGGTCAAAAGCAAGGTTACGAGCTACTACTCCAATGCCATAAATCAGAGAAAACGGAAATAAAAATGGTCTTAGCGATTTCATATATAAGGATTAGCCAAAAATACACTTTTGATTTCAACCTTATATTTATCATATTTTACTACTTTGGATAAAAAATACAAATGAGAAGAATAATTGCAATTTTCTGCCTCTTAGCCAGTGCAATCTGCGTAAGCGCACAAAACAAAATTGATAAAAAGTTAAACTTAAAGCTCAGGGAATTGGTAAATGGTTTTCAGGGAGACATTGGGATATATGTGCAGAACTTGAAAACCGGTAAGATTGCAGAAGTTAATGCAGATACCATATTTCCGACAGCAAGCATGATAAAAGTGCCCATAATGGTCGGCGTGCTTGATAAAATTGAAGAAGGCGAATTAAGGTATAGCGAAAAATTAGTGTACCGGGATAGCCTGCTATATGCTGGAGAAGACATTTTGGGATCATTTAAAGACGGAGAAAAGATATCTCTTAGTAAAGTGCAGATGTTGAGCATCACCACCAGCGACAATACGGCCAGCTTATGGCTCCAAAAACTTGTTGGAGGTGAACACATTAACGAATGGCTTGAGAACAATGGTTTCAGGAGTACAAGAGTTAATTCCCGCACAGCCGGAAGACAAGGAGACTGGCGCAAATATGGCTGGGGACAAACCACCCCCCGCGAAATGGCAACTCTGGTAAAAATGATCCGTCAGGGTAAGGCTGTAAGTCCCGCAGCAAGTGAAAGAATGTACCGAAATATGACCCGAATATACTGGGATGCAGAGGCTTTGTCGCAGATTCCACCATTTGTTCAGGCAGCATCCAAACAAGGTGCCGTTGACCAATCGCGTTCAGAGGTTGTTTTGGTGAATGCCCCACATGGCGATTATGTATTTTGCATTATCACTAAAAATCAAAAAGACACCAGCTGGACGGACGATAATGAAGGCTACCGAATGATCCGGAGTCTTTCCAAATTGCTATGGAATTATTTCGAGTCAGACTCCA
The DNA here is from genome assembly GCF_049655485.1 of Daejeonella sp. GTDB lineage: Bacteria > Bacteroidota > Bacteroidia > Sphingobacteriales > Sphingobacteriaceae > Daejeonella. The sequence goes on along the minus strand of NZ_JBASJU010000213.1, from coordinate 19,453 downwards.
AATGGAAACCGGCGGAGGGCATTGAAAAGTATGGGGATTGATTTGAATCTCTCCCCTTCCCACTTACTTCTTAGGTTCTGCTTTCTCCGAATTACTTACAAAAGCGATAGATTTACTGTCGGGCGACCATGAATTTACATTGATTGTCCCTTGTCCGCCGTATAGATAAGCAATAACCCGGGGAGCACCCCCGCTTACCGGCATCAGCTTTAAAGAAACTTTTTGGTAAGACGGGTGAGAATCCGGATCAATATCCGGAAGAAAAGCAATGTAAGCTATCCATTTGCCATCCGGCGAAATATGAGGGAACCAATTATTATTCTCATCGAAAGTTAGTTGTTCCTTCGCTGTCCCATCCGGCTTCATTCGCCAGATTTGCATAGTACCGGTAGGGTTTGCATTGTAATAGATATATTTTCCATCGGGAGAATATTCAGGCCCGTCTACATGTCCGGAAGTATTAGTAGTGAGTGCTTTCTCAGCATGCGTATTAATATCGGCAGCGTATATATTATAAACTTTGCTGCCGTTTCGCTGTGCTACAAAAACCACTTCTTTATTATTTGGTGCCCAGCCATGCCAGTAGGAAGGGTTTTCTTTCGTAATCAATTTGGGAGTACCACCTGATAAAGGCAATACATAAATATAGGAACCTCCCTTAGCACCATTAGCGCTTATAGCCAGGGTTTTATTGTCAAAAGAAATACCATGGTCATTATTAATGCCTGCCACTTCTCCTGTGTTTAATTTTTCCGGCGTTCCTCCCCCTATTGGAATGGTATATAACGCTCCGTCTTGGTTAAAGAGTAATTTCCTTCCATCTGGCATCCAGTTAGGGGCTTCAAATCGACCTGTGCTTTCCAGAATTACTTTTCTTTTGCCATCTGCGATAGTCATTGTTTCCAGGCGGCAACCTACAACTCCCTGGCGGGTATTAAGGGTTTTCTGGACCACGGGATTTGGATGATAAGCAGGAGGAACAGGCTTGTCTATCCTCACATTCCAAACTTTAGCTTCTGCTATCGCTTCCGGGTCATGTGATGACACGAATAAACCCGCCAGCACTGCATCAGGCATATCAGGCAATTCATGGCTTCCCACTTCCTGAAGTGGTTCGCCCCAATTCGCCACCCGCATTGTCATCTTTTTTCCCTGTCTCTCTAACTGCACAACCTGGAACTGTACTTTCTTAGGGTAGAAGATTTCATCCTGCGGGTCACGCATAAATGCACCCTTCATTGCCCTCCATTGTAATACAGTAAGACCATCGCCATGGACTACAGCATTCATACTGGCTGACGACTCGTCCGCGGTCTCGCGTACCATCCATCCTATTTTGCGATGCGGATCTCCTTTATCGCCAATAAACTGAAAATTTGCGGTGAGGATAAAATCCCCTTTGATCTGGTTATATAAGTAATGGAATTCATCCCGGTTAAACCAAATATTAGCCCCCGCACCTTTTATATAATATGTTTGAGATTCGGCATCATATCGGGATGAACCTGGAATTTTAGGCTTCCCGATGTCGGCGTGATTTTGAAATATTCCTACCGGTCCGTTCTGAGCAATACTCAGCGAACAGATGAAACAGAAGGCAATTAGAAAGGACAATTTTTTCATAGACATCGAGTTAATTATACCAGGGGTTAGAGAGCTTTTGAAAGCTACATACTTCATTCTCTATATTCTCCTAAGCTAATAAAAAATATTTGCGAGGATGTATCCCGCCTTTCTTCCGAGTTTTAAAATTGTTTCAATTCTGAGTGTAATGAAATGAGATTGCTTCGCTGCGCCCGCAATGACAACCCGGTATCCATGATACCTTGTCATGGGTCGCATGTTCCATCAACATTAAAACTGTTTTTGTCAAACTCATTTTGCGATATAAATCTGTTCAAATCAGATATATTATAATCTGGACAGGCACCGGGCTGCGAAGCTACGAAAGCACCAAGAGCCGCTGCCGAGATTAAGCAATCCTGAACACTTTGACCTTTTAACTTTTGACCTAGAAAAGCTGCAAGGAACGAATCACCGCTGCCTATGGTGTCATTTATTTCAACCTTAAATGCCGGTATGGTAAACTGCTCCGATTTCGAATAATACGCCGCTCCATTAGCGCCTTTGGTAACTACTATCTCCTTAATACCGAACCGCTCCTGTAACATATTAATCATCTGCCGCTCATTCTGGCTATTACCAAACCATGAAGAGATAAGGTTTAATTCATGACTGTTTAATTTTAACAGATCGGCGTGTTGTAATAAAATGGTAATAGTTTCTTTGGTAAAATGCGGTTCACGTAAATTGACATCAAACACCCTGTACCTGGATGCTTTTAAAAGGGATTGTAATGTTTTAAATGAAGTCGGATTCCGCACTGCAAGGCTACCGAAAACAAATGCATCCGCTGCAGCGACCAGTTGATCCATTCGCTTTTCTGGCAGTATAAAATCCCAGGCAACTGGTGAAACTATCTCATAACTTACTTCGTGATCTGAGCCAATGTTCACTTCAACTGTTGAAGTATTATACATCATATCTGTTTGACAATATTCAGTGGATATACCTTTTTTGTTGATGAATTTGAGTAAATCCTCACCATTTTGATCAGATCCCACTTTACTGATCAGCGTGCTGATTATACCAAGTTGATTAAGATGATAAGCTACATTCATCGGTGCACCACCTGGTTTTCTGCCGCCAGGCAAATTATCCCAAAGGATCTCACCAAAACAAACGACTTTGATATTCTTATCTTCCATAATTATTGATTTCGGCTAACTTCACATTAATGCACAATCATGGTTGTTTCAATACTTTCTAATGATTTACCCTTCGTCTCCGGCATCATGCGCCAAACAAACAGTAGCTGAAAAACCATCATGACGCTGAAAAACAGAAAAGTATTTCCTCCGCCGGCTATTTCTGATAAATAGGGAAAGCTGAAAGCAACAAGAGCGGCCATTATCCAGTGTGTGGAGCTTCCAAGAGTTTGTCCTTTTGCGCGGACTTCATTAGGGAAAATTTCCGAAATAAAAACCCAGATAACTGCTCCCTGTGAGAAAGCAAAAAAAGCGATGTAAATCATCAGGTAAAATGTGATAGCGTAACCACCGAAATCATTGGTGTAAAAGGTATAGGATACCAGGCCCAGGGAGACAATCAGTCCTACCGAACCTATTAACATGAGAGTTTTACGGCCAAATCTATCTATAAACGCAATTGCTAAAAGTGTGAAAATAAAATTAACCACTCCTATTCCGACCGTTGATAATAAAGAGGTAAGTGTTCCTAAGCCTGCCATCTCAAAAATACGAGGTGAATAATAAATGATCGCATTTATACCGGATACCTGGTTGAAAACGGCAAAGAGAATCGCTAACGTGACCGGGAATCTGTATCTCTTTGAGAACAATAAACTAGACTTCTCATCTTCTTGCAAAAGAACATGCGAATCCTTAATGGCCTTATGTACCTCTTTAAAATTGACCGGATCAATACGTTGTAAGATCGCAAGCGCTTCTGCATCTTTTGACTTATGCAGAATTAACCATCGCGGGCTTTCAGGGACAACGGTCAACAGAAGGAAAAACAATATTGACGGGAATGCCTGAACACCCAACATCCATCTCCAAGAGTCTTCTCCGCCCTGTCCAATTAGATAATTTGACAAATAAGCGATCACGATGCCAAGTACAATATTTAACTGGAACAATGCAACCAGGCGCCCTCGCGAATTGGCAGGGGAAATCTCCGAAATATAAATCGGGGCTGTTACTGATGACATACCAACGCCCAAACCACCCATAAAGCGAAACAACAGGAAGACATACCAGTCGGTGGCAAAGGCCGTACCGACCGCCGAAATAAGGTAAAAGACTGCAACAATATACAAGGTAGTTTTCCGCCCGTATTTATCCGAGGGTAAAGAGCCAGTTAAAGCTCCAATCACAGTACCGATGAGGGCGATGGATACAGTGAGTCCGTGCTCAAACACGTTCAGGCTCCAATAGGCTTGAATGGCCTTTTCAGCGCCCGAAATAACCGCGGTGTCAAAACCGAAAAGGAAGCCACCCATCGCCACAACAAGTGACCAGGCTAATACAGATTTCTTTTGCATATACAAATATTAGATTCGATGAATTAAACTTTATTTCGCACCCTGTCTTAAAGATAAAAGAGAAAATTGGGATTACAATTCGAACATTCAGTTTTTTATGATAAACCTGTTTCCAACCAAAGCCTTATCTTCGCAGAACTAAATAACCAATTATGTTAAAAGGATTTTTCAATGTACCTGAACCGGTAAATGAAAATGTATTAGATTATTCTCCGGGCAGTAAAGAGCGCTCACTCTTAAAGGAAGCAATAAAAGATGCCCGTTCCAGGCTTATCGACATCCCAATGGTGATTGACGGCAAAGAAGTTGGAACTGCAAAAAAAATAGAGATACATCCGCCACATGATCATCATCACCTGCTTGGAACATATGCTCTGGGTGAGAAAAAACATGTAACAGATGCAATCAATGCTGCCTTAAAAGCCAAAACTGCATGGGAAGAAATGGCTTGGGAGCATCGTGCTTCGATATTCCTAAAGGCGGCAGACCTGATCGCGGGTCCTTACCGATATAAATTGAATGCTGCGACTATGCTTGCGCAATCTAAAAATGCATATCAGGCGGAAATAGATGCAGCGTGCGAACTTATTGATTTCCTTCGATTCAATGTAAAATACATGTCGGATATTTATAAGCAGCAACCACCAGTATCTCCAAGAGGTGTATGGAATAGAGTTGAACAAAGGCCCTTAGAAGGATTTGTTTTTGCACTCACGCCTTTTAATTTTACCGCTATTGCCGGTAATTTACCAACTTCTGCGGCGATGATGGGCAATGTAGTTGTTTGGAAACCCGCCAACACCCAAATCTATTCCGCGCATGTACTGATGGAGATATTCCGTGAAGCTGGGCTGCCTGATGGAGTAATCAATCTGGTATTCGTATCGGGACCCGACGCGGGAGAAGTAATTTTCAATCATCCAGATTTTGCGGGTATTCACTTTACAGGATCAACCGGAGTATTTCAGGATATCTGGAAAACAATTGGAAACAACATTCACAAATATAAAACCTATCCTCGTATCGTTGGCGAGACGGGCGGGAAAGACTTTATTCTTGTTCACGGCTCCGCAGACGTTGATGTAGCAAGTACTGCCATAGTAAGAGGTGCATTTGAATATCAGGGACAAAAATGTTCTGCTGCATCCAGAGTTTACGTAGCGGCTTCAGTATGGCCGGAGATCAAAAAACGAACCCTCAGTGATCTTACAAAGATAACCACGGGTCCTGTTGAAGATTTTGGCAACTTCGTGAATGCCGTGATCGACGAAAAATCATTCGACAAATTAGTGAAGTATATCGACGCTGCTAAAAAAGATAAAAGTCTGGAAATAATCGCAGGTGGAAACTACGATAAATCGAAAGGCTATTTTATTTATCCAACCATCATTCTTACAGAAGATCCAAAGTATGTTACCATGTGTGAAGAACTGTTTGGACCAGTCCTGACCATTTTTGTATATGAAGACAAAGACTTCGAGAAAACGCTGGAGATAGTAAATAATACATCGATATATGCCCTAACTGGAGCAGTTATTGGACAAGACCGTTACGCTTTGGCCAAAGCAACACACGTCCTTAGAAATGCTGCAGGCAATTTCTATATTAATGATAAGTGTACTGGTGCAGTTGTTGGTCAACAGCCATTCGGAGGTGCCAGAGGTTCAGGGACAAATGACAAGGCTGGTTCGATGATTAACCTTTTACGCTGGGTTTCGCCCCGGACCATCAAAGAGACTTTCGACCCTCCTAAGGAATATCAATATCCTTTTTTGAGAGAAGAAAACTAATCTCTTAATATTACATTCTATTTTTACTTTACATAAAATGGGCACCCAAAAGGTGCCCATTTTATGTAAAGTAAAATCCGGCAAACCGGTAAATTTTATTATAAAACTGCTTTCCCTGAACTGGACAGCTTCATCTCCTTTAAAGGAGGTATCTCATAGTATTCTTTGATATTCACAAGCTTGACGATCGTAGCTTTTGAGTAAGCACTATGTTTAAAGTTGTCGATTATCTCCAGCACATCTTTGTCTATAAACCTCGATTCAGTACCGTCAATAATAACATCGGCTTCAGCAGGCAAATTGTTTAGTGTATACTGTATAGCCGCTTTATTTAGGAATGATACCTCCTGGGCAAGCTTAATTGTGATAATCTTCTTATCTCCGTTTCTTTCGATTTTATAGAAGTATGGGTTACGCAAATTAGTTCTAAGGATATAGAATATTCCTACGACCATACCTATCGCTACTCCTTTCAAAAGATCGGTAAATACAACTGCCAGAATTGTAACAACAAAAGGAATAAACTGATCCTTCCCGTGATGCCACATCTTTTTAAACAACTCCAAACGGGCTAATTTATAACCAGTAACTAATAAAATAGCGGCTAGACAGGCTAAAGGAATTTGATTTAAAAAAAGAGGAATGAACAACACGGCTACAAGCAGCAATGATCCATGAAATATCGCACTCATCTTTGTTTTACCACCTGAATTTACATTCACAGATGACCGTACAATAACCGATGTCATGGGCAAGCCACCTAACATACCGCTGGTGATATTACCAACACCTTGTGCTAAAAGCTCACGGTTCGTCGGCGATGTGCGCTTCAACGGATCAATTTTATCAACAGCTTCTATACAAAGTAGCGTTTCGATGCTAGCAACAATAGCTATCGTAAAAGCAACAGTCCAGACACTTTTATTTGTTATCTGCGAAAAGTCGGGTGTTGTGAATAAGGTTAGAAACTCCCCAAAAGAATTAACTACAGGAATAGTAACCAGGTGATCCGGTGTCAGAGCAAATGATGTACTCTGAAAGAGAAAAGAAAACAAAATGCCGATTGCTACAACCAAAACCGGCGCTGGGATCATACTCAGCTTTTTTAGTCTTGGCCAGTAAATCAGGATTATTAATGAAAGGACACTGATTATAACTGCAGCAACGTTCACTTTATTCATCGCTTCGAAAAGTGCTGAAAACGTATTATTTTGGTCGAATTGAAAAAAAGCTTCATCCCCTTCAAAATCTGAATCATAGCCTACAGCATGCGGGATTTGTTTCAATATAAGTATGATACCTATAGCCGCAAGCATACCTTCAATTACCGCCGATGGAAAATAACTGGCAATGATACCAGCCTTCAATATACCGAGTAAAATTTGCAAAAAGCCGGCAATAACAACTGCCAGCAAAAAGGTTTGGTACGATCCTAAAGAGGCTATTGCACTAAAAACGATTACTGTTAATCCTGCAGCGGGTCCACTGACACTTAGCTGCGAACCGCTTATAGAGGAGGCCACTATTCCCCCGATAATACCGGTAAGTATACCGGCAAATAAGGGCGCCCCAGATGCCATGGCGATACCAAGGCACAAAGGCAGAGCCACCAGAAAGACAACTAAACCTGCAGGCAGATCCTTTTTTAAATTACTTGAGAGGTATTTATTCATATTATTCCAGATCTATTCTGATCAGTTTTATTAAATTTTAAATTATTAATACGATTAACTGGCTTTCGCCAGAGCTTTTTAGATAGCTCGGACATCTACACTACTGTCGACATGATTCTCGAGATCGAACATCTCATCAAAAAATTCTACCGCTCCCGTACTTATATCATAAATACCACCAATGATACCTATTTCTTGATTTTCAAGCATTTCACGTATGATTTTGCTTTCATTGACAATAGTTTCAATTTGGTGACGCACATTATTGTGTAGTACATTATTTAAGAAACCGCCATTTCCGGAGGTACGATTTTCTGTAGTTTCAGTTTCTGCTTCTATAGCAGGATCGATCATTTTCGTTAATGATCCCAGGTGGCCCATTTCAACCCCATCGCAAGCTGCTTTTACTGCGCCACATGCTGTATGCCCAAGAACGACTATAAGTTTACTTCCGAGAACTTTGCAGGTATACTCCATACTTGCAATGGCCTGCTGACTTGCAATATTGCCTGCTAATCTTACGCTGAAGATATCGCCTAGTCCCTGGTCAAATATGAGCTCCGATGCTACTCTAGAGTCACTGCAGGCCAGAATCGCTGCGAAAGGCCACTGTCCGTCAGCAGTTTCTGTTATGGTCTGCATAAAATCTTTGTGTTTACTCAGGTTATTACAAAAACGGGTATTTCCTTCTTTAAGGAATGTTAAAGCTTTATGAGGTGTTAATGATTCGCGTATTTGTCCTAAATGATGTTTCATGGTAATTCTTTTAATATTTTAATATTGATATGACTGACTGAAAAGTATTCCAGCCTTTGATTTGAAATGTCCGATAAGCTTAACAACAGTAAAATATGTGGTATCCTTCGCAGCCAAAACCAGGAAGGTTAACAGATTTTAAAAGCTGATAATTATTGAATTCCCTGTAATCAGGAATGTTGAATTGTTGAATTGCTTAGCAATTCGGAGGAGGAGTAGGCACTGAAGGAAAGAATGCCCTTATTGGATTATCTCTTAATAAGATATATCGATTAGACAAAATATCAACTTGAGGGTTGAAAAATTTGAATTTGCTTGGACCATTCAGCCACTCTCCTTTGTTAAGTGAGTCTTTAGCTTGATCGGCACCCTTGGTGGAATGATTTTCAATCTCTAATTGCATGATCACAGCATTGACAACCTCGCTATCCATGTGGATGGCAACCATGGGTGCAACGGAAATAGCCATTTTCGCGAAGAAAATAAATAAGAAAACGTAACTAAATAACTTTTTCGCGAATTGCTTTCTCATATTGGTGTAATCGATACACTATCTATTTTAGATTTCGCTGCTAAATTAACAATAAGGAAGCCAAAGGGTTAACAGATATGAATAAATGTTTAAACATTAACAAAAGAATTACATAGTATAGTATCAAGTAGCAAGTAGCAAGTATCAAGATTCTGGGGTATTAAACAGTATGAGGGGCTTATAATTGCTGTCAGGGGCAAAATCTTGATACTTGATATTTGATACTTCCTTCTCCTTTTTTACTAATTTCACAAAAAAGCTAAATTTTGGATAAGAAAGTAGAAATTTTAAGAGCTAAGCAGGATGAAGCTCTGCTTGGGGGTGGAAAGAACAGGATTGAAAGTCAGCATAAAAAAGGGAAACTAACAGCAAGGGAGAGACTTCATTTCCTGCTGGATGAAGGTTCGTTTGAGGAGATTGGTATGCTGGTTACTCACCGCTCAACCGATTTTGGTATGGAGAGGGAGAAATATCCGGGTGACGGAGTCGTCACCGGATATGGTACCGTCAGCGGCCGACTTGTTTATGTGTTTTCCCAGGACTTCACCGTTTTCGGCGGATCGCTGTCAGAAACGCACGCGGAAAAGATCTGTAAGATTATGGACCTTGCTCTTAAAAATGGTGCTCCTGTAATAGGTCTTAATGATTCTGGAGGTGCACGGATACAGGAAGGAGTAGTTTCCCTTGGAGGATATGCTGATATATTTTACAGGAATACTATGGCCTCGGGGGTGGTGCCACAAATTTCGGCAATTATGGGGCCCTGTGCGGGAGGTGCAGTATACTCTCCGGCAATTACAGACTTTGTGTTGATGGTCGAGAATACCTCATACATGTTTGTAACCGGCCCCAACGTAGTTAAAACTGTGACCCATGAGGAAGTAAGTTCTGAGGAACTAGGTGGTGCGAGTGCACATTCATCGAAATCTGGTGTCACCCATTTTGCATGCAGTAATGAAATTGAAGCGATAAATCATGTAAAGAAATTACTGAGCTATATGCCCCAGAATTGTGAAGAGACTACTCCACAAATGGTTTATGAGCAAGGCGATGAATTAAGATCCGGGTTAAATGATATCATTCCTTCAAACAATTCGCATCCCTACGACATCCGGGAAGTGATTACAGAAATTGCCGACGAAGATTCATTTCTTGAGGTTCATAAGGATTTCGCAGAAAATATCGTAGTGGGGTTCGCCCGGCTTGCTGGCAGAAGTATAGGCATTGTAGCTAATCAACCGGCTTTCCTTGCTGGTGTATTAGACATACATTCATCTGTCAAAGGTGCCCGCTTTGTACGATTCTGCGATAGTTTTAATATTCCCTTACTCGTACTCGAGGATGTTCCTGGATTTCTCCCCGGAACAGACCAGGAATGGAACGCCATAATAACAAACGGAGCTAAATTATTATACGCTTTTTGCGAGGCAACTGTTCCAAGGATAACAGTGATCACCCGAAAAGCATATGGCGGGGCATACGATGTGATGAACTCGAAACATATCGGCGCTGACATGAATTACGCCTGGCCAAGTGCTGAAATAGCCGTCATGGGAGCGAAAGGTGCTGCTGAAATTATATTCAAAAAAGAGATTAACGCTGCAGATGACCCGAATGCCCGGTGGCTGGAAAAGGAAAAGGAATACTCCGACATATTCGCAAACCCCTACCGCGCCGCTGAACGGGGATTTATTGACGAAATCATTGAACCGGCTGAGACGAGGAAAAAACTGATCAGGGCATTTAAGATGCTGGAAAACAAAGTGGTTAATAATCCGAGGAAGAAGCATGGGAATATCCCTTTATGAGTCACATCGAACAAATCCCCCCCTATCTCACCTGGAAAATCCGCCATAAGGTGATGTACCCGGAATTGGATTTCGAAAAGGTGATTCTTCCCAATGATGATGACGGAGTTCATTTAGGCTTATTCGACGAAAACAAACTAATTACGGTGGTTTCTTTATTTAAAACAGATACGTCGATGCAGTTTCGGAAGTTTGCCACTCTCTCAGAATATCAGCACAAAGGGTACGGATCAGAAATACTTCAGTATCTTTTAGAATATTCTAAAAATGAAGGCTGTGATCATATTTGGTGTAATGCACGTAGAAGTGCGACAGCATTCTATAGCAAATTCGGTTTCATCGGGACTGATAAAACGTCCTTTGCTAATGGACATGAATACATGGTCATGGAAAGGGCCTTGTAATATGGTAAAATGGAAGATATTCTTAAGACCAGCCAATTTGAAAGTCTGATTTTCGATCTGAGGGGATACAAGGTCATGATCGACGCAGATCTTGCCGCTCTTTACGAAACCGAGACGAAAAGATTAAAAGAACAGGTTAAACGCAATAGAGAACGTTTTCCCGACGATTTCGTCTTCGAGACGACAAAAGATGAAAAAGAACAACTGGTCGCAAAATGCGACCGGTTCGCCAATCTTAAACATTCCAGTGTCAATCCTATGGCTTTTACAGAACAAGGTGTTGCAATGCTGTCTTCTGTGTTGAGATCTCCAAAAGCCGTAAAGATAAATATCGAAATCATGCGTGCTTTCGTATATTACCGCCAAATATTGCTTCAGAATCAAGATCTTTATAAAAGGATAAATGAATTGGATGAAAAAATAAATAATGTATTTCAACATCTTCTGAACAAAATCGAAAATAAAAGATTAGAAATAGAGCCAGTTGGCTTCAGATTAAAGACAAAGAAGGATAATTTATAATGGCAAAGAAAAAAGAAGAAAAACACATACCAGTTGTTACTAAGAAATCCCTGGCATTTTTTGAAACATACATTAATAACCCCTCCCCGACTGGTTTTGAGTGGGAAGGACAACGTCTATGGCTCGATTATATCAAAGAGTATACAGACGAATATTTCGTTGATAACTACGGAACTGCAGTTGCGGTAATAAATCCTGAGGCTACTTATAAAGTGGTAATTGAAGCTCACGCCGACGAAATTTCCTGGTTTGTAAATTATATCACCAAAGACGGGTTGATATATGTGATAAGAAATGGCGGATCGGATCATCAGATCGCACCATCGAAAAGAGTAAATATTCATACCGATAAAGGCATCGTAAAAGCGGTTTTTGGATGGCCAGCAATTCATACCCGAAACGGAGAAAAAGAAGAAGCACCAACATTAAAGAATATTTTTCTGGATTGTGGCTGTACTACGAAAGAAGAAATTGAAGCTTTAGGAATCCATGTGGGATGTGTGATAACCTATGAAGATGAATTTATGGTTTTAAACGATCGTTATTATGTCGGTCGTGCCCTCGACAACCGCGCTGGTGGATTCATGATTGCTGAGGTTGCGCGTCTCCTGAAAGAGAATAAGAAAAAACTTCCGTTTGGACTATATATTGTAAATTCTGTTCAGGAGGAGATTGGTTTACGTGGGGCCGAGATGATTGCTCACCGCATCAAACCGAATGTCGCGATTATCACGGATGTAACTCACGATACCCAGACTCCTATGATCAACAAAATTACGCAGGGAGATCTTGCTTGTGGTAAAGGACCTGTGGTTTCATATGCGCCCGCGGTACAAACTAACTTAAATAAACTCCTTATCGAAACAGCTGAGAATAACAAAATTCCTTTTCAGCGTCAGGCTTCATCCCGATCAACCGGCACTGATACCGACGCGTTTGCATATTCGAATGAAGGCGTAGTTTCGGCTTTGATTTCACTCCCACTAAGGTATATGCACACCACCGTTGAAATGATCCATAAAGAAGATGTGGATAATGTGATCCGACTGATCTATGAGTCGTTATTGAACATCAAAGTTGACCATGATTTTAGACCGATAAAGTAGTGGATAGAAAATCCCAATTTGCCGAGACAATAAAATCATCATACACCACCGAAAAGGCATTTATTTATCTTGGGGCGGGTATTTTGGACGGCGAGATCATTTCAGGGGCTGAAGTAAATTTAGCACTGAAGATGATGAATCGACATGGCCTGATTGCAGGGGCGACTGGCACGGGAAAAACCCGAACTCTTCAGCTTATTGCTGAACAGCTATCCGACGCTGGAGTTCCTGTTTTTATGCTGGACGTGAAGGGGGACCTTTCCGGGCTTAACCAGGCTGGACAATCTAATCCAAAGCTGGAGGAGCGTGCCGCGGCACTGGGCAGAACCTATGAGCCTTGTGGTTTCCCTGTGGAACTATATTCACTCTCGGGGAAAATGGGCGCCCAAATGCGTGCCACAGTAATCGAATTTGGGCCTGTATTACTCTCTAAAATCCTGGATCTGAATGAGACGCAGGCTGGAGTGATGGCTGTAATATTTAAATATGCAGACGACCATAAACTTCCACTGCTTGATCTTAATGACCTTAAAAAACTAATTTCATATCTTTCAAGCGGCCCGGGAGCTGCTGAGATCAAAGAAAGTTATGGAAGTATTTCCAGCTCAACTTCCGGAACAATGCTTCGTAAGGTCGTAGCAATTGAGCAACAGGGCTTGTCGCGCATTTTTGGTGAACGGTCGTTTGACATACAGGATCTGTTCAATCGGGTTGACGGAAAAGGCGTTATAAGCCTATTGAATATTTCTGACGTCCAGGCCCAGCCGGTTTTGTATTCTACATTTTTATTAAGTCTCCTGGCAGAAATTTTCTATAGCATGCCTGAAGCTGGAGATCCAGAAAAACCCAAACTGGTTTTCTTTTTTGATGAAGCCCACTTGCTCTTCAAAAACTCCTCACGCGCGTTCCTTGAACAAATCGAGACCATTATCCGGCTAATCCGATCGAAAGGAATCGGTGTATTTTTCTGTACGCAGTCTCCAATGGATGTTCCTGAAAGTGTATTAGGTCAATTAGGCAACAGGGTCCAGCATGCGCTGCGGGCATTTACACCTAACGACGCAGAGGCGCTTAAAAAAACAGTGAACACTTATCCCCGATCAGAATTTTATGAAATCGACCGCACGCTTACGGCTTTGGGAACCGGGCAGGCTCTGATCACAGTTTTAAACGAAAAAGGTATTCCAACGGAAGTTGTGGCTACTCATCTCATCCCACCGAGAGCATCTATGTCGCCACTCGCAAATGCTGATGCTGTTGCCTTAATGGACTCAAGTGAAATTTTCAGAAAATATCAGGAAGCAATAGATCCGGAAAGTGCACACGATATTCTAACGAAACGGGTCAATGAAAAACTAGCTGAAGATGAAACAGCCAAACAAAAAGAGCGGGAAGTAAAAGAAAATGCTCCCAGGAAAAATGAGAAGAGCACCCTTGAAAAAGTCATTAACGCACCCATAACCCGACAAATAGGAACCGCAATTGTCAGGGGCTTATTCGGTATGCTTACAGGAAGAAAAACACGTTACTGATTTTGTTGTTAGTTGTTATAGTAATACAATGAATTTAATCTTATAAATAAATTTCAATGAAACCTACTTTAGTAATTCTTGCGGCTGGAATGGCCAGCCGCTACGGCAGTATGAAGCAAACTGATGGATTTGGGCCTAACGGCGAAACCATTATTGATTATTCGATATATGACGCTATAAAAGCTGGATTTGGCAAAGTAATATTCGTTATTAAGGAAGAATTTGCCGACAACTTTAAATCTATATTTGAACCAAAGTTAAAAGGCAAGGTAGAGACTGATTACGTCTTCCAGAATTTCGACTTAAAGCCTTTTGGGATTGATTTCGAAATAGAACGTGCAAAGCCTTGGGGTACTGCTCATGCCACTCTGGCTGCGAGAGATGTGGTAAAGGAGCCGTTTTGTGTAATTAATGCAGATGATTTTTACGGCCGTGAAGCCTATCAAAAAATGTACGACTTCCTGACAACAGAAGTTAGCGATACTCAATTCTCTCTTATCGGATTTCAGATCAATAAAACTTTATCAGATTACGGATCTGTATCCCGCGGCGTTTGTGAAGTTGACGATGCAGGTAATATGACCGAGGTAAACGAGCGAATTAAAGTATACTTTAAGAAAGACGCCGAAGGAAACAATACCAGCGAAGTGGCATTTGAAGAAGACGGTACAGAATACCCGCTTAAAGCCGACGCGAGGGTATCCATGAATTTCTGGGGTTTCACCCCTAAGGTATTTGACCTTTCTGCGGAAATGTTCAAAAATTTCGCTTTAAATAATAAAGACAAGCCTAAAGCAGAGTTTTTTATCCCGCTGGTAGCTGATGAACTTATTAAAATCGGCAAGGCCGCATTTAAAGTAATCCCTACGCAAAACAAATGGTTTGGAGTAACTTATATAGAGGATAAACCGATTGTACAGGAAAGTATTGACAAGTTGGTGGAAAGCGGGGAATACCCGAAGGAATTATGGAAGTAGTGAATTGTTGATTCCGTACTAATTCTTCGGCTTTGCAGACTACCAGGCTATTATTAAAGCACATCCTAAGGGATGTGCTTTTTTATGGCATTTGCTGTTGTTGCTAACCTTCCAAACTAACCCCAAACATATAACCCATCAAAGCAGTCAGACCCATCGCTAAAGTACCCCAAAAAGTAATCCGAAAAATTGCTCTACCTACGCTTGAGCCCCCTGTCTTCGCTGCCACAGCGCCTAGGATAATCAAAAACAATATAGCAAAAGCATAAAGCCAGTATTCCATATTTTTCAAAGGCATAAATAAGGTCACTAACAGAGGCAATGTACCTCCCAAAACAAATGATGCCCCTGATGCTAAAGCCGCTTGGATTGGATGGGCTTGGGATATTTCATTAAGCCCTAATTCATCCCTCATATGGGCGCCTAAGGCATCATGCTCGGTTAATTCCTGCGCCACTATTAATGCTGTTTTCTTTTTCAGACCTCTTTTCTCGTAAATCTCAGCCAAACGTTCAAGCTCCAGTTCGGGCATTTCAAGTAACTCCTTACTTTCTCTAATGACGTCAGATTTTTCAACGTCTGCCTGCGAGCTAACGGACACATATTCACCTGCGGCCATAGACAAAGCGCCCGCCACTAAACCTGCGACAGTGGCTAAGATCACCGGTTCTCTAAGAGAACTGGCAGCTGCAATACCAATTGCCAGACTGGCGGTCGATAAAATACCATCGTTTGCACCAAGAACCGCAGCACGAAGCCAATTACTTCTTTGAACGTAATGGGGCGCTAAGTAATCATCTTCTAATTTGACCATAATATCATTTTCAGGTATTTCCTATAAGGATTAAGCGATATTAAATTTAGCAGCAACCCTGTTAGTCATATTAAAACAGGTTGGTCTTTTTTCTGAAGGCTCGATTGTATACTTAAATATATACATCTTCTCAAACATATCAAGTCTTTATAGTCAGTTTAATTAGACACTGCAGCCCTGGATATTTTCATATATTTAATCACATAAAAAGAACTGAATGCTTATAAAGAAAATTTTCCTGGCTATAACCATGGTTGTAATTCCTGGCTTACTGCTGGCTCAAAGCGGCAAAGTTTCAGACAATTTATCGCTGCCAAGCAAAATTCTGAATGGAGATAGAAAATATGGGATATATCTACCGCCGGATTACGCGACTTCAGAACGTGATTATCCTGTACTTTATCTTCTGCACGGATCCGGGGATGATCAGACCGGTTGGATTCAGTTTGGCGAAGTTCTTAATAGCGCTGATAAAGCAATCCATGCCGGTAGTGCGACACCCATGATAATTGTAATGCCGGATGCAAATACCGGCAGACGCGGTTATTTCAACAGTATGAACGGCGACTGGCTTTATGAAGATTTCTTTTTCAAGGAGTTCATGCCATTTATCGAAAAGAAATACCGGATTAAAAAGGACAAACGTTTCAGGGCTATTTCCGGCCTGTCAATGGGCGGAGGAGGCACATTCATGTATGCCCTTCATCATCCCGAACTGTTCGCTGCCGCAGCACCGCTGAGTGCTTCTGTGGGGCCTGTCACACTGGATGAGGCTAAAGTGAGTTACAAGAGAACCACTCCTGATGCTACCGATCAGCAAATGGAAGCCTATTACAATCGCCATAGTGCAGTAGCATTAGTGAAAGCTATGCCCGACTCTACTAAAAACAGTGTGAGATGGTTTATCGATTGTGGTGATGACGACAGGCTTTCGCCCGGGAATTCATTTGTGCACATCGCGATGAAGGAAAAACAAGTTCCTCATGAATTCAGGATGAGGGATGGTGGACATACGTGGACGTATTGGAGGGAATCCTTGCCTAAAGTATTGGAATTTGTGTCTGCATCGTTTCACCAGTATTAAGATTTGCCTTTTAACTAAGTACAATAAAAATTAGGATTCATAGGATTATAGGATTTAAAGGATTTATACGAACTTGATAGTGACTTCAACAGTTTCTACCGCCGGAAGTTGGGTCCACTGGGCGCCAAGTCCCGCGTTTGCAGGATGAATCCTCTATCCTTTACTGGGCTGCCGGCCTGCCGACAGGCAGACAATGACACGTTTGCATCCTATGAATCCTCTAATCCTATGAATCCTAATTCAGACATTTTCTTTTTTACCGTTCTATCATCCTATAAATCCTAATTAACCAAAACAGGCTACCCTTTTGGGGTAGCCTGTTCCTTTATAAGACATCGATCCTACTTTTTATCGTCTTCTTTCACTTCCTCAAAATCAACGTCAGTTACATGATCTCCTGCATCCTGTGCCGAAGCTTCACCCTGAGGTTGGCCATCCTGTCCTGCTCCGGCTTCTTGAGAAGCTTTATACATATCCTCTGAAGCTACATTCCATGCAGCCTGAAGTTCTGCCTGTGCAGTATCTATGGCTGCGAAATCCTTAGATGCATGAGCATCTTTCAATTTCTTTAAGCCAGCTTCAATTGGAGATTTTTTATCATCAGATAATTTATCTCCGTATTCTTTCAATTGTTTCTCAGTTGAGAATATTAAAGCATCAGCAGCATTCAGCTTTTCAACTTCTTCACGTGCTTGTTTGTCAGATTCAGCATTTGCTTCAGCTTCATCTTTCATTTTTTTGATCTCTTCGTCAGTTAAACCTGAAGAAGCTTCAATACGGATCTTTTGCTCTTTACCAGTTGCTTTATCCTTAGCTCCAACATGTAGAATACCGTTAGCATCGATATCAAAAGTAACCTCAATTTGAGGGATACCGCGCGGTGAAGGTGGAATACCATCAAGATGGAACCTTCCGATTGTTCTGTTCTGATTTGCCATCGGACGCTCACCCTGAAGGATGTGAATCTCAACAGAAGGCTGATTGTCAGAAGCCGTTGAGAATACCTCAGACTTCTTAGAAGGAATAGTTGTATTCGCTTCGATCAGTTTGGTCATTACCCCACCCATGGTTTCAATACCTAAAGAAAGCGGAGTAACATCTAATAAAAGTACATCCTTAACTTCACCAGTTAATACACCACCTTGAATAGCTGCACCAATAGCAACAACCTCATCCGGGTTTACACCTTTCGAAGGTTCTTTACCAAAGAACGCTTTAACTGCATCCTGTATAGCAGGAATACGAGTTGAACCACCAACAAGAATGATCTCATCAATATCTGATGTGCTCAATCCAGCATTCTTAAGTGCTTTTCTACAAGGCTCAATAGTACGTTTGATCAGGCTGTCTGCCAGCTGCTCAAATTTCGCACGTGTTAATGTTTTAACAAGGTGCTTAGGCATACCATCACCGGCAGAAATATATGGAAGGTTAATCTCTGTCTGCGCTGTGCTTGAAAGTTCAATTTTTGCCTTCTCTGCAGCTTCCTTTAAACGTTGCAAAGCCATTGGATCCTTACGCAGATCAATACCTTCATCGCTTTTAAATTCATCAGCCATCCAGTCAATGATCGTAGCATCAAAGTCATCACCACCCAGGTGAGTATCACCATCAGTAGATTTTACTTCAAACACACCATCGCCAAGTTCCAGAACAGAAACGTCATGCGTACCACCACCACAGTCAAACACAACAATTTTCATGTCCTTGTGAGCCTTATCCAAACCATAAGCTAACGCAGCAGCTGTAGGCTCATTAATGATACGAGATACTTTCAAACCAGCAATCTCACCAGCTTCCTTAGTTGCCTGACGCTGAGCATCATTAAAGTATGCAGGAACGGTAATAACCGCCTCCGTTACTTCCTGCCCAAGGAAATCTTCCGCAGTCTTTTTCATTTTCTGCAAAATCATCGCAGAAATTTCTTGCGGAGTATATAAACGGTCGTCGATCTTAACACGTGGAGTGTTATTGTCGCCTTTTTCCACTGTATATGGAACACGCGCTATTTCATTAGTAACCTCGCCGAAGCTGTTACCCATAAATCTCTTGATTGAAGAAATGGTTTTTGTAGGATTGGTAATTGCCTGGCGTTTTGCCGGATCCCCCACCTTACGTTCTCCATTATCAACAAATGCAACAATCGAAGGCGTAGTACGCTTTCCTTCGCTGTTTGGAATAACTACAGGTTCATTACCTTCCATTACTGCAACGCATGAATTTGTTGTTCCTAAGTCAATACCAATTATCTTTGCCATATTCTTATTACCCTTCTTTAATTTGTGTTTAGTTTTCTACAGAGGAATTAACAAGCGTTGTGCCAAATCGG